>CAMDOF010000011.1 GCA_945903465.1 Opitutus sp. GAS368 | reverse complement strand
GCATGGCGGATGATTCGCAGTGAGGAACAACTTCGCCGTCTGCAAAATTCTCCACGTCGGCGCAAACCGGCCGGGATTCCTCGTTGGTTTGCAAAGTCGCGCCCAACCGCCAGAGCGGCCTGACTTCTTATTTTAACGCCTATGGGGGGCATGGGTACTCCCACCTCGTTGACCCGCGGACGGGCTGGCCGGTTGATCATGTGAGGAGTGCGACGGTCGTGGCCGCGCGGGCGACGGACGCTGGGGCGTTGGCAACCGCCTTAGCGGTGCTCCCCGCGGAAGAGGGTTTGCTGCTGGCGGCTAGCGTCCCCGGGGCGGAGTGCCTCATCGTCGTGAGCGACGGGCGTCGTTTGACGAGTGCGGGGTGGCGCGGGTTCGAGACAGCGGCCGCCTCGCCGCGGCCTGATTGGATTCATGCGGTGGAGGCCTCCGCGGACCGCGGAGCGGTGGGTGTAGAGCCGGCTGCAGAGGGAAGGTGGGATCCGGCGATGGAGGCGATCATCGGACTGGAGATTGCTTCGGTCGGGGGTGGGCGGTCGCGCAAGCCCTTTGTGGCGATTTGGATTGAGGACCGAGACCGGTTTCCCGTGCGGACGCTGGCCCTCTGGTATCACGGGGCGCGTTGGTTGCCCGATCTTCGGGCCTGGAATCATGCCGATCAGCTGCGGCTGATGGCGGAGGGCACGCAACTGGTGGACGCGGTGGCGAGTGCGACGCGAGGTCCAGGCAAGTACACGGTGAAATGGGACGGCAAGGATACGACGGGCAAGCTGGTGGCGGCGGGACATTATACCGTGGCGATCGAGGTGGCGCGCGAGCACGGCACCCATCAAATACTTCGGCAGGAGATCGTTTTTGCGGGGGAACCGCAGCATTTTGATTGGCCGGCTAATCCGGAACTCGCGGGTGCGTCGCTCGATTATGGGAGGAAGCGTGCGACGCGTTAGCGCATGAGCGAGGACCTCCGTGAACCGCCCGAGCTCGTCGGCTCGCCCCACCTTGTTGGATACTGGAAACGGCGGAGTGCGGCGGTTTTCCGCTGGCTCCATATTTACGTCTCGATGGTGAGCTTTGGGATTCTGTTTTTTTTCGCGTTGACAGGGCTAACGTTAAATCATGCTGACGCGTTCTCAGGCGAGCCGGCGGTCGCGGTTGAGAGTCACGGCGCCCTGGCTCGGCAATGGGTGGAGGGGCTGGAGGAGGGGCGGCTGGCGAAGTTTGAGATCGTAGAGTGGTTGCGCCGGGTTCATGGGGTGCGCGGGCTGGTGGGGGAGTTTCGGGTAGAGGACGATCGCTGGGTCGTGACGTTCAAGGGGCCGGGCTACGCGGCGGAGGCACACCTAGAACGAGCGTCGGGCGCCTATTTGCTGAGAGAGACCCGCATGGGATTGGTGGCGGTGATTAACGACCTGCACAAGGGGCGCGATACCGGGAGGGGGTGGTCGTGGGTGGTTGATCTTTCGGCGTGCCTGTTGGTGGTCGTTTCGCTGAGCGGAATGGTGCTGATTTATTTTGTGAGGCGGCACTTTGTGAATGGATTAGTGGTCGCGGCGACGGGAATCTTACTCAGTTATTTGGCCTACGCTTGGCTCGTCCCGTGATGCCTCGTAATGGCCTCACCGCAAAATCCTGCAGGGACCAGGGGCATCACGCGGGAATCAAGCGCCACCGAAAGTGAAGGCCACAACCGGTTGGAATGGGCCGCTCGACAAGACTCGTCGAAAGGTGGCGTCGCTGCTGCAGATTGTTTGACAAGTAGGCAAGAGGGAATCGTAAATCCTCCTGATGTTATTTGCTTCAACTTGCGATGGTCGATTCTACGCGGTTCCCCTCGTGTTTCATCGCAACTCGGCCCGTGATCTTCAGAGCACAACCAACGCGTCATGAGCCCGTGGTTTAGATGGGGCGGCGAAGTTCTCGTTGACGGCGGTTCTCGGCTCCGAGGCGAAGCCTCGCGCGAGCTCGGCGGTTGGCCGTTGGCGGGGCGGCGGGTGGAGAGGTGCGCGTGCGGCCGCCGAGGAGACCGATGAAGATGACCGAGGGCGGAAAAATGGGCGCGGCGGCGGTCTCGGACGAGCATCGACAGGGTGCAGGTTTGCCAAGAGACGCGCGACACTCCCCGATCGAGTACTCGCTGATATCGGCGATTCACCGAGCCATCCCTCCGGTTGGGCGGTATCTGCATCGTTTGCCGTACGGTTACGCGACCGGACAACTGTCTACATGGTTCATCCTATTTATCGTACTCGGGGTCACCAATCATTTGCTTTGGGAAATGCCTTGGCTGGCCGCCATAGGTGTATCGGCACTTCGGCAAACCATGGGCCTTGGGTTTTGCCTTTCTATCGTGCCGATCTTTTTTGCGAGAGTGCGGCTCGCTAGAGACCTCGTCGATTTCAGAGGCTATTTTCTGTTTTTTTTCCTTAGCTTAGGCTTGGCATTTCTCGATAAATGGTGTTTCGGCTTTTTGTCATTTGCCATTTTTCGCGCGGAGATTGCCGCCCGCGAGCAAATTCTTGAGCTTGTCACCGGTTTTCAAACTACTGGGCGTCTAGCCATTTACTTCTTCGCGGTCACGGGCTTCCATGCCGAAATACGAAACAGGCAACACGACAAGGAATCTCGTGATCTGCAGGCGAAACGCATTGCGGCTGAGAAGAATGCGGAAGCATTGCAGATTTCTTTACAGCAGACGTTGAAGGAGCGGGCGTCTTTCGAGCTGATGCAGCGGGAGTTTATATCGATGGTCTCACATGAGTTTCGCACTCCGATTACATCGATTCAGGGGGCTCATTTTTTACTCACGAAAAAGATGTCGAGTTTGCCCAAGGAAACCCACGGGGACTTAGTGGCGTTGCTCGGAATCCAAGGGCGTGGCCTCCGCGTGCTCAGAACGCTGTTGGATCAAATCTTGCTCCTAAAAGTAACCGAGCACGTCGGTAGTCCTAGTCAGCGTCAACCGATTCACATCTTGGAGGAGACGACGCGGTGGGTTGCCGCGATTAATGATGCGTTGGTCTCGCCGCGGGTGAATCTCACGGTCGTAAGTATACCTGAGTCTTTTTCCATCTCGGGCGATGTTAGGAGTTTGGGTTCAGCGATCGATAATCTTATCTCGAATTCGTTGAAGTACTCGACGGGATTGGTCGCGGTGGAGCTGGCCCTGAGCGCTGATTTTACGGAGTGGTCGGTGACGGTGGCGGACCGCGGCCGGGGGATTCCGATCGAGGATCAGGGCAAGCTTTTCGAAACCTTTCATCGCGCGAGTAATGTCGGCAATGTGCATGGGACTGGACTCGGTCTCGCCATCGTTAAGCGGGTGGTCGATTCCTATGCTGGTAGGATTGAGTTTAAATCGGTGTTAAATGTCGGCACGACGTTTACGTTAAGATTTCCAGTCGAAGCCACGGCGCACTCCGGTTGACGGGGTGGTGCGGTTATTTTGATGAAGAGTGACCTGCTGGGCTCGGGCGAAAGAGTGGTTAGACCGCCCGATGCCGACCACGTGGTCCACCAGCGGTTTGATTCGAGGGGCGAGCATTTTGGCACGGATTCCGGTCGTGTTGGCTTGCCGTGAAGCTATCAGGAAGGCGCACTGGGGCACTCAATGCTTAGGTGAAAAGTGCTTGGAGAGTTTGATGGTTATGAAAAGGCGGACCGATCGCCGGAGGGCGTTCAATCGGCGCCTTCAATCGGGCAAAGATCGAATGGACTCCTCCGCGCCGGTGCCGGGGAGATGACGGGCGTTTTGGTCGTTCGCGCGTTGGGCGAAACAGTGAAAACGAGCGCGATTTTTGAGAAACGGAGGTCTCCGAGCGGCGCTAAGTGGGGCGCGGCCACTTCCAGCGCCGTGCCGACCAAGCGACGTGCTCGCGCGGAAGCAGGGCACCCTCTTCGAGACCGGCGTGAATGGTCCGGCTTAAGGGGGTGGTGGCAACTCCGCGCGCCGAGCCTGCGCTGGCGTGAGTAAAAGCCACGATTCCCCGGCTCGCGTGCGCCGGGGGATCGCGTTCGTGCGGAGCGGAGGTTACAGGCGAGCCAGCGCTTGTTCGAGGTCGGCTTGCAGATCGAGGAAATCCTCGATGCCGATCGAGAGACGCACGTAATCAGCACCGACTCCGGATGCTTTCTGCTCGTCCGCGGTCAGTTGGCTGTGCGTGGTACTGGCAGGATGGATGGCGAGCGATTTCGCATCGCCGATGTTTGCGAGATGCGAGAAGAGCTTGAGACCCTCAATCAATTTGCGACCGGCCTCGTAGCCACCAACAACGCCGAATCCGACCAGGCCGCCAAAACCGCCGCTGAGATATTTTTTGGCCGCAGTATGGCTGGGGCTGGATTTGAGGCCTGGATAATTGACCCACGCGACCTTGGGATGATCGGCAAGAAACTCGGCGGTCTTGAGCGCATTGGCGCAGGTCCTTTCCATCCGCAGGTGAAGCGTTTCAAGTCCTTGGAGGCCGGTCCATGAGTTGAACGGCGAAATGCAGCCACCGATGTCGCGGAGCAACTGCAGCCGCATTTTGAGAATATAGGCGAGGTTAATGCCGCCGGCAGGAGGAAAGCTCTTGAAGGCATCCCAGTGTACGAGACCGTGATAGCTGGCGTCAGGTTGGGTAAAACCAGGGAACCGGCCGTTGCCCCAGTCGAAATTGCCGCCGTCGACGACCATGCCTCCGATGGAGGTCCCATGGCCCCCGATATACTTGGTGGTAGAATGAATCACCACGTTGGCGCCCCACTCAAAGGGGCGATTCAGATAGGGAGTGAGGCAGGTGTTGTCGATGATCAGCGGGACGCCAGCGTCGCGGGCGATCTTACCGACTTCCTCGAAGGGGAAAATATTGAGAGCAGGGTTGCCGAGACCCTCGCCGTAGAAGGCTTTGGTATTCGGGCGAACCGCTCGGCGGAAACTGTCGGGGTCGCCGGCATCAACGAAGGAGACTTCAATACCGAGCTTGGGCAAGGTATGGTGAAATAGATTGTAAGTGCCGCCGTAGAGCTGCGAGACGGATATAAAATGGTCTCCGCTGCCGGCAATGTTGAGGATGGCGTTAGTGATGGCGGCTTGGCCAGACGCATGGGCCAAGGCCCCGCTGCCGCCTTCGAGCGCGGCTACCCGCTGCTCGAACACATCCGTGGTGGGGTTCATCAACCGGGTGTAAATGTTACCGAGTTCCTTCAACGCGAAGAGATTCGCGGCGTGTTCCGTGTCTCGGAAGACATAACTGGTCGTCTGGTAAAGAGGAACGGCGCGGGAGCCGGTGGTCGGGTCCGGGACTTGGCCGGCGTGAATGGCTTTTGTGGCGAAGCGATGAGTATTCATAGGGGAGTGGGCAGGCGGAGACGCTGTGAGATTCAAGCCGCGGCGCGATTCGCGTCAATTTCCAATCATGGTTAATTTTCTCAGGCGCGAAAAATTCCCGTTTTGACTCGGGATGTGCGGGTGAGGGTCCTGCCTTTTTTCACCCGGCCGAGGCCCCGCTTGAGGATACGATTCCGAGCGTTTTTCATGGATAAGCCGCTGGGCGCGCGGCGGTCCCTGCTCGCGTGGAGCGAGCGAGCAGCCTCGGCGCAGAAGACGCGGCCTGACTTCGCCGCGCCGCGAAGGGCTGGGGCGATTCCTGATCTGCCGCGCGCCGTGGCTCCTGCAGGGCGGTTGCGCGGTTATGAAGTTGCTGGCATCGGGGCTCGCTTCGCGAGCGAGGGCCACTTGCAATCCAGACTTCCCGCTATGGCCAAAGCCCAACGTAAAAATAAAGAACGGGTGACCGTTCAGACCATCGCTGACCGCGCGGGCGTTTCGATCGCCGCTGTCTCGTCGGTGCTGACGAATCGTCAAGTCGAGCGACGCATTTCTTCTGCGACCGTGGCGAAGGTCCGCGCCATCTCGGCTAAATTGGGTTACCTGCCGAACATCAATGCGCGGCGCCTGCGCAGTGGGAACCGTCAGAAAAATAACATCATACTCGCCTTTGTAACTAGTTTTGAGGCTCCCCTCAACCTCGCCAGCCATCTGATCATGGAGCTGCGAAATTTGGTGCACGGGTCTGACCTCGATACGCGGGGTATGACGTTTTCCGTGATGGTGGAGATGTTTCCGGCGGGGCAGCTCGCGGCCATGCCGGGGCTTTTGACGGGCGATCACTTTAACGCCGCGATCATCACCAATACGACACCGGTGGATGATCATTTCTTGATTCACTCTCAATTGCCGTACCCTGTGGTGCTCGTAAATCGGACGGTACCGCGCTACGCGTGCGTCGTCGAGGATCCGGCGGCAGGGGCGTTAGCGGCCAAGGTGCTGATCCAGCGGAAATCCCGGAAGCTCGCGGTCCTCTCGGGGAGACCACTGACGCAGACGACCCAGCGCCGGTTGGCTAGTTTCCGCCAAGGCGTGGCCCGTGAACTACTGCCGCCGCCCGCCGAGATTGTGGCGGATGAATTAACCGAAGCTTCGGCCTACGCCGCGATCAGCCGCTGGTTCGATCGAGGGGAAATGATTGACGGTTTGTACGCGGTGACCGACGGACTCGCGGTGGGAGCCTATCGCGCGATAAAAGAACGCGGATGGTTGATTCCTCGGGACGTTGCCGTTGTGGGCGTGGGTGATTACGATCTCTCGGCATTTTTTGATCCGCCTCTCTCCACGGTGGGCGTGACGCGGGGTATCCTTGGCAAGGAAGCGGGGCGCTCATTGCTGCGGCAACTGGAGCAACCAGGGTTCGCGCTGCGCAAGGTGGTGATTCCGGTGTACTCGGAATTACGGGCTTCGACGGGCCACTAACTGGATGGTCGTGGAAGGTGGCCGGGGCGGGATGAGTCGGCACGGTGGTCAAGCGTTCATGCGCTCGGCTAAAAGCGCGGCGGCCAAGTGGACGAGCCTTGGGTGTTGGCTGGTTGGTCGTTTGATGGGCGCCTCGTCATCCTGACGGGCGGAAGCGGCGGCGGTGTCTCCTCACGGAGGTCGTCGGCCCAGAGATCGGCGACGATGGGGGCCCAGTTGAGCGATGCAACGGATCGTCGCGTAAAACCGGTCCGCATAAAATCCATTTTGAAACGAGCCCGTCGGATCCGGCGGGGGCGGCGTCTGCCCTCGGACCGGACGGACCGGACGGACCAATCTCGGAGATAATAATCGGCGTACGTTCGTGCTAGCCCAGCCCGCAAGAGACCGCTTGGCTCCGACGAGACGAACCCGCATTCGCGATTCACGAATGATTCACGGTGGCGATTTCTTCAGGAAGCGTCTCGGAAAGGTCGGAGTTGGCTGGTGGTTGGGCCGTTTCGAGGCTCGGCACGAGGGCGGGATCAAGTCCCAGCGTCCCCATGAGTCGCGTCGGATATTCGGGATCCCGGGCGTTTGCGAGGGCAGCCTCAGCTTGCTGGAGGCGGTCGGCGATGCCGAGATGCGTGGAGACATCCGCGTAGTTTTCGCGGGCGAGGAAGCGTCGCAGATATTTGACGTTATCCGCCGCGCGCGCGATGTCGGTCCGCTGCTGAGCGACGAGCCGCGCCTGATACCAAGCGCTTGCGAGGATGGACTCGCGTTGAAAAAGTGCGCGGAAGTTTGGCGAAGTGGCATCGGCGCCTTGCCACGTGCCGTCCCGCATAAGCAGGAGCAGTGCGGCGAGGGGCGGGGCGGCTTGAGCGATGGAACCGTCGGCGAAATAGGAACGTGCGGCATTCTGCATCGCGTGCACGATATTCTCCATACCCTCGGCAAACACGGCACGATCTTGCAGCTCCGGCCGGAGCAGATCTTCTTCGAACAGCGTGCTCGGGTTACCGAGGACACGACCAAAGAACGTTTGCACAAACCGCGAGGTGATCCGCCAGCCGAGCCGGCTGGCGAGGACGGGTTTACCCTCGTGTTCCCAGTCGAGGCAGCGCTCGAGGTAGCCGTTTTCGATGAGGAAGCGTGGGGTCCGTTCCTCGGGGGACATGCGGGCCCAGATTTCGGGCACGAGCAGGCTGATGTCGTGATCGACGCGGCAGCGCGGTCCGAGCCAACCGGCCGCCGATGAGAAGACGGGCAGATCGGTGAGCGCATAGGAAACGAGTGCCGCATTGAGATCGTGGATGGGTGGCAGAGCGTTGAAGGGGCCCTTCGTGAGGGCGCCCTCCGAACCGGCTCCCGTGGTTGACGGCGATTTGCCAGTGAGGCTGGCGATAAAATCCATGAAGGCCTCGGGCAGCTCTTGATAGTGAATCGGGCCGAACACGCACATCGGTTTGACGCCTGGTTCCGGCGGATTAAGTCGACGACCGGCGAGGACCGCCCCGACCGGAAAAAGTGCCGCCTGCTCAGAAGCTAAGCGCCGGTAAAGTTGGGCGCCGACTTGCGCGAGGTAAGTGGTGCGGGGATCCTCGAGGTCGGGACGCCACTGCAAGTAGCGGGGGTTTTTTGAAGGCTTGCCGTCAACGAGGCGGGGATGAGCCGGCGAGGCGAGGTACTCCGGCCGCGCCGCCGAGGAAAAATTGTGAAAGAGCGCCCGAATGGGATCGGTGAAGGCATCGAAGCCGATCGCGTCGTCGAGAATGTTCTGGGCGGCTTGGTGGTTAAGCGGCTCGTAGTTGGAAAAGAAATTTCCGGAACGTGAAAAGTCATGTTCGGTGCGGCGGTCGTAGCCGCGGTGGATGGCCTCGTCGGGGCGCTGAAACAGCGCGGACTCGCAGTTGTGGACAAATTTCAGAGAGGAGGCCGTGGAGATGGCCCGAGTGGCGAGTCCGGCGAGGTGCGAGCGAGGAACCACGATCGATGCGGTGATATCGTCTTCGGACTGAATCTTGACCGCGGGATAAAAATCTTTTCGCAAGCTGAAGGTCCGCCAGCCGCCGTCGGGCGAAAAGCCGACGCGCAGAAAGTGGGTCATGGCCTTTTCTCCCATGAATTTCAGTTCATTACCTGGGCGACCGTTGATGGTATCGACGGTGAAATGCTTGCGCCAGTGCCCTTCCCACTCCGGCTTGTAGACGCGTTTGATCAAGAGGAGCAGGTCAAGAATGTAGCGTGGGATCTGACCGAGCCACGTGTTGTATTCGTCGGTGTAGTCGGGGCTGCGGCTGAGGAGTTTGACGACGGAACCGAGCGAGCGATCGCTGCTCAGGAGGGAGCGACCGCGGGGTTTGTTGCGGGTGGAATCGCGGAAGCGCTGGCCGTATTCTCGGTGGAGGATGGCGTCGATGGCGTCAAAGTCGGCCGCGAGGTCGCTTACAAAGTTGGGCGCGGTGAAAATGGCGTCGGCGATTGATTTGGATATCTCGGATTTGCCGCCGCCGGAGACGGTGCAAGGCTTATGGCAGAGGACGCCTTCGGCGGTGGTACCGCGCAGTCGCCAGCGCCGGCCATCCTCTGGCTTGACCATTTCGACCTTGTAGCCGGAGGGGAGGAGGTAGGTGTGGCCGGGGGTGAGCTTGATGGCTTGGGGCACACCGGCGGCGTCGGTCCAAGTGATCGTCTGGGCGCGGAGCGCGAAGACAGCGTCCTGCGGGACGTAGTAAATATCTGGATACAGGCGATCCCGGGCGCAGCCGGAAGGGTGCCGCTCGGTGCGGGCCCCGAGCTGGGTGAGGGCGGCGGCGAAGGTGTGATCGACGATGGCGAGATGTTTGCTGAGCTGGAAATCCTCGCCGAGATCGTAGCTGGGGAAGACGACGGCACCGCCCGCATGTTCCTCTTCGCATTGGCCGCCGAGGTTGGCGGCGAAACTGATCTGCGACTTCACCTCTTTTTTGCAGTAGCCGAAGTAATTATCGGAGATGAGTGTGAGGATGGTACCATGGGCGTCGCGAGCGGAGAGCTTGAAGGCGACGCCGTCGTTATAAAGTTCCGTGGGATTTTTCCAGCACATGCCATCGCGGCGCTGCCGGGCGGTGGCATCGGACCAGGCGGGGAGGCCGAGATCGCATTTGGTGGCGCGGTTGAGGTGGGTGGCGAGGATCACGCAGCCGGTGTGCCCCGACCAGCCGGCGGGATCGAGGGCGGCGTCATTGGCGGGCAGGTTAGGGTCGCCGGCATTACCGAAGATTCGTTCGACAAAATCGAGGTTAGCTACCAGCGCGCCTGGCACGAAGAAGCGAGTTTCCATCGCCCGCAGCGGCGTGAAACCAGGGACGGGTGGGCAAACGACCGGGCGGAGATGGAGTGAGACGAAAGACTCAGCCGGAGTCGGCGCTTGGGCGGTAAACGGCAAGCGCAGCAAGTCCGCGGGGGGCGAGAGGGCGAGTTGCAAGAGCCGGCCGAAGACCGCCGCGGGAACGGCTTTTTTATCGTCCGGAACGGGTAATCCGAAATCAGCAATGTGGAAAATCCCCTGAGTGGTCCGCCGGTCGCTCCGAGGGTTGTGGAGAACCCCTTGGCGCACGCGATGAGAGGCGAGAATATCGCTGTGGTGGTGATCGCTGGCGGGTGGTAACGAAAGGACCCGGGCGAGGCCGGGGCGATCGAGGACCAAGGTGGTGGCCGGCAGTCGAGGCACGGGTGGGTGATTTGCGTCGGTGGGGCCGGGTTCGAGGTGATCGTAAAGAAAATTCTGAATGCGCTGATCGATGGGGCAGAGATGGTGGGTGAGGGCGCGGTCCTTCTCGCGGCTGAGGGCGAGGAAGTGATCGACGAGCGGGGCGAGACCGTCGGTGGTGCCCGCGGTGGGGGCGAGGCCGGGTTGGCCGATTTCGCGGAGCTTCAAGTTGAGATAGGCGACAAGTTGATCGTCGTTACCACCTTGGTAAACCGCGGCGGCAAAGGCAGAGGGAGGCTTGGGCATGGCGTAGAGAGTGTTTCGATGAATCGCTTTCATTCTAAGCAAAGCACGCGCCAGTCGGGGGGCAAATAAGATTAGGGCAAGTACCTGCGGTCGAGAATCACGGTGGCGAAGAAGGGGAGGGGGACGGACGAGGCCAGGCCCAACGCGACCGCCCCACGATCAGAAGCGCCACCAAAGGGCCTTGCAGCCTTTCGGGCTTAGACAATCAAGGCCTCTGGAATCAATTATTGGGGGAGTTTTAGTTTCATAAAATGTTAATATTTAGCTATAAACATCTTCAATCGGTTAAGTCCGACAGGCTCCCAGGAAGCTGGATTTGAGGTGGGGGAGGGGTTGAAAGGGAGAAGCTTGGAGGGATTTGGATGAGTTAGCCGTAAAGGTGTCGATTTTGTCAGAACGGCGCGCGTGAATTCGTCGTTATCTGGCGGTCAGGAATGCGCGTGTGCTTCGATGGATATTCTTCGCCGGAAAAAGCGAAAAGTACTTCTTCCGTGAGTTTTTCCCCTTTTTAACCGAGGTGATTGCGGGGTGAGTCTCGCCGGCGGATTTGAGCCGGCAGACGGGTGGGGTCATGTCGGCCGATGCATCCGAACGGCTCATGCAAATCCGTGGATTGCACCGATTTTTCATCCCCGACGCGCGTAATTGCGCGAAGCAGCGCGACTGTGGCAAGGTCGACTGCCGGCAGGAGAGTAAGGCGCGAGCCAGCGGGCGTGGCTGAGCAAACCCGGCCACGCGGATAGTTGGAAAGGCGAGGCCAACCTGGTGGGGGTGCAAGAGTGGCGGCGGGCGCATCCCGGTTCCTCGCGGCGATATCCGGTTCCTCGCGGCGAAGGGGCCCGAGCCGTCGCGTGGCGTTGCGAGTTATTCTGACTGAGCTGGACAAAAAAAGGCCGGGAAGGGCGGATGGCACCGCACTCCCCGGCCTGACGTTTTTTCGGTACGCGGTCTGGCGCTGAGCGAGAGCGCACCCCGCACGAAAGAGGGTTACTGAGTTTTTAGAAACGCGACGATGTCGGCGACGTCTTGGGCGGCGAGGCCGAGTTGGTCCGCGCTCAACATGAGCGAGCGGCCCAAGGGTTGGCGGTTACGGATCTTGCTCGCCGGAATTATCTGGGTTTGTCCGCCCATGGATTGGATAATGATCGGGTCGCCGGAACTAAGGAGGACGCCGTGAATCTGCCCCCCGTCGCGGAGGTTCACCTGAGTGCCATCGAACCCATGGGAAATTTCTGCGGAAGGGTTGACGATGGCGGTAATGACAGTCTCCGCGGTTTGGGCCTGACCGAAACCAGTGAGGGCGGGGCCGTAGTCGTTACCTTTGCCCGCGATGTTGTGGCAGAGCTGGCAAGCCTGCGCCTTATCCGCGCCTTTTTTGGCATCGCCGCGAAGCTTGGCGATTTCAGCAACGGAGGGCAGGGTGGAGACGGGGGGTTCCGGCACGACGCTGGGGGTGATGCTCACGGAGGCCGGATCGTAGAGGCCGCTGGTTTTGAGAGCGGCGTCAACGCCGGCATCCTTCCAGCGGATATCTTTGTAATTGAGCAGCCACCACATCGACTGAGCCTTGACCATACCAGTGGCTTTTTGGGCAACGGCGATGAGGGCCTGGGCGGCGGCGGAAGTGGGAATAAATCCAAGAGCAGTCACAGCGGAGAGCCGTTCTTTTTCCGTGAGGCGGGTGGCGGTGGCCCGGCTCGCGAAGGCGGTTTCTGCGCCCGCCGGGGTGAGGCGCCAGATGAGATTTGCATAAGTCGCCGGCCATTGGGTGGCGTCGGTCGAGGGGGCTTTGGCGGCGAGGGCGCGATAGATTTCATTCTCCTTACCCGAGCAACCGGTGCCCCAAGCTTCGAGGTAGGCGCGATCGGTGCCGTCGTAGCCATCGGCGATTTTTAAGAGGATTTCGCGGGCGCTATCGGTCTGGACATCGCGCATGGCGATGGCGACCTCGCGACGGACGGCCGGTGAGGCGTCGGTACTGAGGGCGCGGGCATGCTCCAAAACCTTGTGGTTCACGCGGCGCAAAGCTCGGAAAGCGGCGATGCGCATCAGCGGATCGGTGTGGCGCAGTTGCTCTTCGGTTTTGGCCAAACCCTTGGGCCCGAGTTTTGAAAGAAGGAACACGGCGCGCCCGCGCACGTAGGGGTTGCTGTCATTCAGCAGCGCAGCGACGGGAGCGATGCTGGCGGCGCCCGCTTCCTGGAGTTTCATAAAGCCCAGCGCCCGCACGTTAACCGCGGGGCTTTTCAGAGCGGCGATTTGGCCAGCGACCGTCGTGACATTTATTTTTGGGGTCGTGAGTTTCTTGCCCTTGGGGGCGATGCGATAAATCGCACCGGCGAAGCTGCTGTCGAGAGCAGCGTGTCCGCCGGTGCGGGGATCGAACCAATCGGCAACGTAGATGGCTCCGTCGGGCCCGACGGCGACGTCGGACGGGCGGAACCATGTTTTCAAGTCTTCGGCGCGCAGTTTGCCGCGGGAGGAGTCGATTCCGGCAAAATCTTCTTTCTTGTTGGTGGTAAAAAAGCTGAAGCGCTCGAGTTTATAGCCAGCGCCTTCTGCTTTGGGAAAGTATCCGAAGACGACGTTGCGCGAGGTTTCACAGCTGAGGAGAACGCCCCGCCACTTGGCGCCGAGTTCGTCGCCCTCGTAGGTGACGATACCGGTGGGAGCACCATTGCCGTAGACATCGCCGGCGGAAACCGTGCCGGGATCCTCTTGCCGCCACTCGGCGATCTGGGTCGTTTGGCCGGGGCGCTTGTCGGCGCTCCAACTCCGGACGCCGGTGCGTGAGTTAAAACCGAGATTGCCGTACTCCTGTAGGTAGGAAGTGCGCGCGGCGGGAGGATCGTCGTTGTCATTGTGGAAGACATCGCCGAAGGAGGTGACCGTTTGCTCGTAGGAGTTGCGAAAGTTGAAGCCGATGGGCTCAACTTGAGTGCCGTCGGGATTCATGCGGAAAGCGGTTCCGCCGACATACACGTGACCGTCATCGCTGGCTTGACCGGCGTATTCGGGGGGGCGCTGGTCATTTTGGGGGATGCCGCCACCGCTCTTGCCCGGATCGTAGTGGCTGCCGTTGCGGAACGTACGACCTGAGCGGTCGGTAAATTTCGCGCCGGCGTTACCATGGTTAAAGTAAAGTTTTCCATCGGGCCCGAAAGTGATGGAGTGCAAGGAGTGGTCGTGGTTGCGACCATCGAAGCCCGTGAGGAGCACTTCGCGTTTGTCGATCGCGGGGTCGAATTTACCATCGCGATTGACGTCCGTGTAAACGATCAAATCGGGCGCACAAGAGACGTAGATCTTATTGTCGATCACGGCGATGCCGAGGGGCGCAAGGAGGCCTTTCTCCTGCACAAACACGCTGCTCTTATCGGCCTTACCATCGCCGTCCGTATCCTCGATAACCATGATGCGGTCACCTTCGGGATCCCGGCCGGCGTGACGTCGATAATTGAAGGCTTCGGTGATCCAGACGCGGCCCTGCGCATCGATATCGATATTTGAGGGATTGCGGAAAAGAGGGGTGCGCGCCCAGAGCGTGACCTCGAGATCATCGGGTAACGCAAACATATCGGTGGCGATAAAAGGGGCGGGCGGTTCCGCCATATTCGGCGGCATGGGCGGCGGCGCGGGTGGCTGGGCGGACGCGGCGGCGGGCTGCGCCGATGAATCCGGATTGGAGACCGCGGCGAGGGCGAGAGCGGCGAGGGCCCAAGCGTGTCGGCGCAAAATGAAAGGGATAGTGTTCATCGTTTCTGACAAAGGAGCGCGGTCGAGTCCTTGGCAATCACGCGTTTTGGTGGCCGGTGGAAAACCTGTTGGCAAGTGGTGAGATGCCGCCCGCGCGGACGGCCGCAATGACGCGATTAGCGGGGATGGCCGAGAAACCGATGATGGCTTCGCGGCTTCTCAGTCGGTGGCGGCTGGTCGATCCGCAATCAATTATCAGGCAGACCCACTGGAACGGGCTGCGGTGATTAATATCGTGGTTAATGCCCGTCACGGCGTCGTCTCCGGGGGGTAACCTCGGCGCTAGGAAATGCAATGACCTCACCACAGCCGCTTCGGCTAGCGCATTCAAAAAAAACACTACTGCAAGATTTTAAACATACTTGAGTAGTCGTCCGTCCAGAGCGGAATATCAATTCGCTCCGCGTCGGGGCCACTGGCGGCCGCCCGTAAGGCCGGTCGGTCCATAAAGACCTCGTTCTTACTCAAAATCATCCACGTGGATCCATAGAGCCACCACCCGCCTTCGTCGTCGTCATCGCCCTCGCCCCCTTCGCTGCTAATTGTATGCACTCGGAAATCAAAGGCGCGCGCCGCGTTCTCCACCACAGGACGGAGGTTAAGATAGCGGTTGGAGATATTCACGAGAATCACCCCGTCGGCCTTTAAGTGCCTTTGGTAAATCACGAATGCCTCCTTGGTCAGCAAGTGGACGGGAACCGCGTCGCTGCTGAACGCATCCATGATCAAAAAATCTAGGTTTTGGGCCGGCTCGTTCTCCATCGAAAGCCGCCCGTCGCCCATCACGATATCTACCTTTGCCCGGCTTCCCGCGACATAGGAAAAAGGCCTCTGCGCGATTTCCTTTACCTGAGGGTTGATCTCGTAGACGCGGTAGTAGTCCCCCGGCTTGCCGTAGGCCGTCACCGTGCCCACCCCTAATCCCAACAACCCCACCCGCTGGTTTTCTTGCCGAGGGAACTGGCGCAACGCGAGGCCCAGGCCCGTCTTGGCCCCAAAATACGACGTGATCATCTGTGAGCGGTTGGGCGCCGCAAACTGCAGCCCATGGGTAATTCGCCCATGCTGGAGCAAATAATAATGCGATTCCGGCTCTTCCTTCAAGTATTCAAACACCGAAAGCACCCCGTAAAAATTACGCCCGCTCACCAATGCTCCGCGGGACGCATCGCGAATCTGCCAGCCCAAGATTACCACCAGTGCCAACCAGCCGACGCCCAAAAGCCCCACCGCCAGTTTGTGCCAATTCAGGGACATTCCCCGTCGCACATGCCGGAAATAAATGATCCCGGCCAAACCCACGGCCACCCCCACCAACCATCGGTGCAAATTTTCGATCAGGGGCCCCTCTGAAATCCACGAATGAGTTTTGAGCAGGCCCCCAAGCCGCCACCAAGCCACCCCGGCTAACGCGGCGCGGTCGAGGCCGTACAACGCCATCGGCGCCAATAAAATTACCAGCCAACGCCACCGCGCCGGGCTCAAGGCCCCGCGACCCGTTCGCACGATCACGAGCAGCAGAAGTCCGGCCAGCCCGAGGCTCAGGTGGAGCTCGTGGAAATTGTTAAAGAGAGCGGGCGCGACCAGCGCGACGAAGAGCCCGCCGACCGCACCGCCCGCGGCAATCATCAAGTAAAAAGACGTCAGGTGCCGCGGGTCGGGCTTCAACTGATAAAGCTCCCCATGGCAAATCATACAGCCAATAAATAGTGCCGTCGTGTAAATCACGACTTGCCGGACAATCGGCATATCCGCGCCCTCGAAAAGGGCCTGGCAGACCGCCACCATCGCGACCACGAAGGCGAGGGTGAAATAGAACCGCGAATACCAGCGCGGGCTGTCGAAACAGATGATGAACGAGACCAAGTATAGAGCTAGCGGCACCACCCACAAAAACGGAATAACCGCCACATCTTGACACATCTTATTTGTTACCGCGAGCAGCAGGATCGAGGCGCAGGCCGGCAAACTTATCCAGAGCACCCGCTGCCGCGTCGTCGGCTGGCTGGCCGCCTCATCCAGCGGGGTTGCCAACCTCGTCGCGGGGCTTGGCTGGCGCCAGACTTGCCACGCGCACCACGCGCACCCCACCGCGTAAACTCCGAGGCCCCAAGACCAAAATTGCGCTTGAGCGCGCCGCGAGAAGTGCGTCTCAAAATAAAATGGATAACTGACGAGTGCGAGCAGCGAGCCGACGTTTGAAAGGGCGTATAACCGATAAGGTGAAGCCTCTGGGGACGTGCGCCGAAACCATTCCTGCATGAGCGGCCCCGTGGCCGACAAAACGAAATAAGGCAGGCCAAGACTTACCCCCAAGAGCGCCAAAATGTGCCAAGTCGGATCGCCACTACCAGCGACTTTCCACGCGTCGCTCGGCGTGATCGGCAAGCTCGCCAGCGCCGCGGCTAAAAGGCCCAAGTGAACCAGTGCCTGGGTTCGCGGTTTGAGGCATCGACTGATGCCGTGCGCATAGGCATAGCCGCCCAGCAAAAGCATTTGGAAAAATAGCATACACGTCGTCCAAACTCCGGGACCACCACCAAACCAAGGCAGAATATATTTGCCGATAAGCGGCTGCACTTGAAAGAGCAGGAATGCACCGATGAAGATCGTCAGGGCGAAGGCAGGCATAGATTGCGCGGAGGACGCGATCTTACCCTTGAACAAAGCGAGTGCACAAAACAAGCACTTCGCGTTTTCTGGGCCGAGTAACTGAATTCCTCCGACCGCGCTAGCCTTGGGGATTTTAAGTCGGTGTCATTAAAATTACCGCCACGCCCGCATCGCTTTGAGAAAAACCAGATTGGGTCCAGACGCCCATCCTTTCCGTCAAAACAAAAAATCCGCGGGCGCGGGCCGGACCGTCTCTTTACCAGCTGAGTGGCGGAGCCGAACTGGTTCGGCCGCGGCCGCTTTTCTCGGAGGGCAGCGGCGGATCAAGTCTGGCTGATATCTCAACGCCCGAGTGCAACCTGGAGTGGGATTTTCGCGCCAGCCCGTTGCCGGTGAGATGGACCCGCCAGAAAACCTGGTCGGAATCAGCTGAAAAGTCCGCGGTTTAAGGCCGAGCTACGGCGGATGCAGCCGATTGCGACAGAGGGTTCCTCGTTTCCAGCGAAGGTTCGATCAACGATCAAGCTCGAGTAAAACCGTGATGATTTATTTTTTTGAACTGAGCTGAGTTTGCACACCGTCTTTTTACCATTTTACCCCGTTCTTAAGTTTGGTCGTCGGATATGTTCGAAATTAAAATTTGTTGTAAGCTTTACCCTGACCTTCCCGCGCGCATGCTTTTAATTTCATTCATAAACGCCTCCATCGGCTAAAGCCGCAAAGCTTTTATGAGTTTCCCCCGCCGCCCCCTCATTTTCCCACTTCGATGAAAGTACCGAGCCCGCTCCTTGCCTTGGTTTGTGCCGTCCTGCCATTTCTGTGCACCGGCGTGAAGGCCGCCCCAATAATCAGCACGCCTCCCGCCAATCTCGCTGTCGCCGTGGGTAGCAGTGCGGCCTTCTCCGTCGTCGCCTTTGGCACTGGTTCCCTCGGCTACCAATGGCGTCGCAATGGTTATCCCATTTCTGGTGCCACTGGTTCGGTTTTCGCCCTCGCCAACGTTACGCAGAGTGACGCCGATATCTACGATGTCGTCATCGTTGACGGTCTGTCGGGTGCCACCGTCTCCGCCTCCGCGCGGCTCGGGGTCGCGCCCTCCGCGTACCCAAGCAGCCTGAAGCTAGACACTGGCTTCAACCTTGCCGTCGAAAACGGTAACGGGGGGACCGTCTCCGCGTTGGTTCCTTACTCGGATACTCAATTTATGATTGCGGGAGATTTTGTGCGAGTTGCCGGCAACACCTCGATCCGTCGTCTCGCCCGCATCAACTCGGCGGACGGTTCCCTCGACACCAGCTTCGCGATAAATATCGGCGGTCCGTCAAGCGTAAGCGCGGTCATCGTGCAGCCCGATGGCAAGGTCATCGCAGGTGGCAATTTTGCCAATGCCAACGGCACGGTCGTGGCTAATCTCGTGCGCTTTAATCAAGACGGCACGATCGATCCCTCGTTCGCCAGCCTTGCCAGCGCGACCATTCTCGGGATCGCGCGGCAATCTGACGGCAAAATTATTATCGCCGGTAGTTTTACGTCGTTTAACGGCGCCACCGCGAACCGCGTGGCCCGCGTCAATACCGACGGTACGATCGACGCGACCTTCCTGATCGGTTCGACCCAAGGACTCAGCGGGCAGGTCAACGCCGTTGCGATCGACCCCATCAGCGGCAAGATACTCGTTGGTGGCACTTTCACTGCCCATAGCGATGCCACTAGCCTGAACCGGATCGCGCGCCTCAACTCCGATGGCACTCGCGACACCTCCTTTAGCGTGGGCACCGGCTTCAATAACACGGTCAACGCGCTGGCGTTTGACGCCACCAGTAACGCGGTCGTCGGTGGTAGCTTCACCACCTATAATGGCAGCGCGACTAATGCCGCCAACCGCCTTGTACGCCTCAACGCAACCGGCGGTATCGACACGACCTTCGCCACCGGCACTGGCGCCAATGGCACGGTTAATTCTATCGCTTATGACGCGGCGGGCAGCCGCTGGCTGATCGGCGGGGGCTTTACCACCTATAATGGCACCTCGCTCAATCGCATAATCCGTCTCAGTAATCTGGGTGCCCTCGATCCGTCCTTTAATCCAAATTCGAACGGTACGGTGAGCACGATGTTCGTTCAGTCCAACGGTGCGGTCGTCTTCGGCGGCGCAATGAGTGCCGTCGGTAACGTGCATACTCGCCTGCTGGCTAGGGTCTCCTCTGGCGGCGTACGGGATGCCACGATCAATATCGCCCTCCGGGCTGGTGGGACGGTCAACCGGATTTTGCCGGTCGCCGGGGGAAAGTACCTCGTCGCCGGGAGCTTCAGCCATTTCGGGAGCACGCCGGCCGCCAACCTCGCGCGGCTTAACTCCGATCTTACCCTCGACGTCACCTTTGCGCCTGCCGGTGGTTCCGGTTATGTACTCTCGTCCCCGCCGACGGTGACGATCTCAGGCGGCGGCGGGAGCGGCGCGACGGCCGCGGCGATTATTAATCCTTCAATCGGCACGGTAAGTAGTCTCACCATCACCGCGGCCGGCTCGGGCTATACTGCCGCACCCAGTGTCACGATTTCGGGTGGTAGTGGGATCGGTGCTACGGCCGTCGCGACTTTTGCCGCGGGTGCGGTCACGGCCCTGACCTTGACCGCCCCAGCTACGGGTCCCAACAACACGGTACTCTCGGCGGCGCTGCAGGGGAATGGAAAGATTCTGATCGGGGGCTCGTTTACCTCTTTCAACGGGACCACCGCGAGCCGAATCGCCCGCCTGAACTCCGATCTCACGCTCGATAGCACCTTCAACGGCGTGGGCACTGGCCCCGATAACTCGGTAAACGATATCGCCCTGCGCCCCGATGGTGCGCTTTACATCGGTGGAAGTTTTACGACCGTGAATGGAACGGCTCGCGCCGGGGTTGCGCGCCTGACTGAAACGGGCGCGGTCGATCCGGCGTTCAATGCCGGCTCCGTGGCCTTCACCGTCCTCTCCCTCGCGGTGCAGCCCAGTGACGGTAAGGTCCTCGCCGGCGGCTCGTTCACTTTGGTGAACACGGTTACTTACAACAATGTCGTCCGTTTCAACTCTGACGGAACTTTTGATCCCGCCTTCCCGACCACCGGTGCCAATGCCGGAGTCTACAACGTCATCCTCCAGCCCGACGGAAAG
Organism: Opitutus sp. GAS368; assembly: GCA_945903465.1. Classification (GTDB taxonomy): domain Bacteria; phylum Verrucomicrobiota; class Verrucomicrobiia; order Opitutales; family Opitutaceae; genus ER46. Next base: position 68,621 of record CAMDOF010000011.1, on the reverse strand, counting down.
ATCCTCATCAGCGGTGATTTCACGAGTTACAACGGCACCGCGATCACTCGTCTCGCGCGCCTCCATCAGCTCGACGGTACGCTCGACCCGACATTTACGATCGGCACGAGCCTTGGTGGCACGATTTACCGCACCGTCCTTCAAGAAGACTCGAAACTTCTCCTGATGGGCGCTTTCACTAATCAATTTTCAGGAGTGCCCTCGACCCGTATGGTCACGCGGTTGACGAGCACGGGCTCCCTGGATCCAACAGCCAATCTCCAAGCCAGTGGAAGCGTTGCTATTTCCAGCAGTTCGACGGCTGCACTCCAGATTCTGGATGATGGCAATGTTCTGATTGGCCAGCCGGGGCTCACGGTTAACGGCATCGAACGTACCGGGCTCATCCGTTTCACCGCGGCGGTCGCTCCGACCATCGCCAGCGTGTCCGCCCTCTCAGTGCGTCCCGACGAGAGCCTGACGATCACTGGCAGTAACTTTACCGATGTTTCCGCAGTTCGTTTCAATGGGGTCACGGGCATCGCCGCCCCAAATTTCACCGTCAACTCGCCGACCTCGATCACAGCCACGGTTCCCTTTGGTGCGGTCTCCGGGCAGGTGGTTGTTCAGACCTTCGCTGGCGTCGCGACTAGTCCGACCTCGCTATTGGTCGCGCCGGATTTTCGCCTGCGCAACCCTCAGAGTACGGCCGATACCTTCAGCGGCGGCACCGCCTTCGGAAATAATACGTACGTCATTGCGTCATCTGGGGGCGAGATCTGGAGTTCCCCCGACGGAGTCGATTGGACCAAGCGCTATGCTGGCCCGAATGGCCTTTACGGGCTCGCGTTTGCGGCGGGGCAATTTACCGCAGTGGGGAGTTCCGGCACGATTCTTACGTCGACCGACGGACTCACTTGGACACTCAGGGTCCTCCTCAGCAACACCGGCCTCCTTGGTATCGCACACGGCGGCACGCGCTGGGTTGCGGTTACTACCGGAGCCTCTGTCGCAACCTCCACTGATGGCGTGACCTGGTCATTTTCCACCTCCACAGGAGGGGGTTCGGCCAACGGGGTTGCTTTCGGGGCCGGTCTCTTCGTTTCTGTGAGTGCTTTGGGCGTTATTCGCACCTCCCCGGATGGGGTGACTTGGACGGCGCGGACCGCGAATGCTGGTACCAACACGCTTAACGATGTGTTTTTCCTAAATAACCAATTTCTGGCGGTGGGAAATAGCGGTACGCTCGTGACTTCGCCGGATGGTCTGACTTGGACGGCTCGAACGAGCAGCAGCACCACAACGTTGTACTCGGTTGCCTACAATCCCACGTCGAGCCCTGCTAAATATGTCGTCGCCGGTAGTGCCACTTTTCTCACCTCCATCGACAATGGAGTGACGTGGACGTCCTCCTCTCTTGGGTCGACGACAAACGGCACCGCTCAGAGTGATCTCCGGACCGTGGTTTTTGCGAACGGCCAGTTTGTGGGCGGGGGCTATGGCGGCAGCTTATCGACTTCGGCGGATGGCTCCGCGTGGACGATCCGTCAAAATATTCTGATCAACAACGTCCGGGATGTTACGTTCGGCAACGGCCGCTACGTGGCCGTCAATAGCAACGCCAACTCGACCGTGGCCGTCTCCGTCGATGGTATCAACTGGACGACCGCAGGGAACATCGCAGGCACGGCTAACGCGCTTGCCGGGGTGACCTATGGCGATGGTCGTTATGTTGCCGTCGGCACCAACGTGATTCTGTCTAGCACGGATGGGACGACTTGGATCAACAACTCGCCGTCGGGTACCTTTACCCTGAACGGCGTCGCCTTTGGCGACGGCACTTTCCTTGCGGTCGGGAACAGCGGCGTCGCCTACCGCTCAACTAACGGGGTTAATTGGGCTCTGGTCACGGCTACCGGCACGACCAGTAGCCTCACCTCGGTTGCCTTCGGTACCGCCATGTTTACTGCGGTGGGCGCGAGCGGCGCGGTGACGACATCGAGCAATCTTGGCATCACGTGGACCGCGACCAGCGCAGGATCCGCGGCCCTTAATGCGGTGCGTTTTCTCAACCGTCGATTTGTCATTGTCGGCGCCAGTAGCACGGTCCTCACCTCTCAGGTGATGCTCGCTCCCGCCGCGCTCACGCTCACGCCTCAGACCTTGCCAAATTCCGGAGCGAACCTGACGGGAGTCGCCTTTGGCGACGGGTATTACGTGGCGATCTCTTCGAATTTTCAAGATACGATGTGGCAGTCGCGAGATGCCGTGACGTGGGTGCCGGTGACGTACTCCAGCCGCGTCGCGTATTTTACCGGCACCCCCTCGCTTACTTTTGGCAATGGCCGGTTTATCGCGGTGGGAAGTAGTCGATTAATTCTTTCGAGCGCCCCCGCGGCGGATACGCCCCAGATAAGCACGCAGCCGATGGCTAGTTCCGCGGTTCCAACCGGAGGCGCGACGTCTCTTGCGGTCACGGCGATCGGCGCTTCGCCGTCTTATCAATGGTACTCGGGCTTTTCTGGAGATACTTCGTCCCTGCTGGTCAGCGCCACCGCGGCGAGCTTGACCACGCCCGCCATTACCCAACCCCGTAACTTCTGGGCGCGTTTCACGAGTGGAACGGGGGCTGCCGCCATCACAATCGACAGCGCGACGGCCTTCGTCACTAGTAACTCTGCCGCGCCCATCGTTACGGTTCATCCCGCGGATGTCTCCCTGAGCGTTGGCCAGCCGGTCAGCTTCAACGTGACGGCCACAGGTACCGGCTCGCTCACCTACCAGTGGCTGCGTAACGGTTTCGCGATCCCCGCCGCAACCGCCGCCAGCTACAGCATCGCTGCAGCTAGCCGGGCCGATGCCGACGCTTATTCGGTCGCGATTAGCGACGGGTTTTCAACCACCGTCTCCGCCTCCGCGCGGCTCGGGGTCGCGCCCTCCGCGTACCCCCAAGGCAGCCGGATTGACCCGAACTATTTTCACGTGTACGAGCGCAATTTGGGGACCCTCAACCGGGTGCTGGTTCAGACCGACGGGAAAGTTCTCGTCGCAGGCAGTTTTACCAAAATCGATGGCGCCACCCGCACCCGCTTGGCCCGCTTCAACGGCGATGGTACGTTGGACACCTTGTTTGTGCCGCCCGCCCTGACGATTAATATCGTCTCTCTCGCTCAGCAGGCCGATGCCAAAGTTCTCGTCGGCGGTGATTTTACCAGTGTCGCTGGTAACGCCCAGCGCAATCGCCTCATTCGCCTTAACGCGGACGGATCGCTCGACACGACGTTCAATCCCACCGGCAACGGTCCGAGTTCGACGGTCAACGCCATCTCCGTCCTCGCAAGCGGCCAAGTGATGATCGGTGGACTTTTCACCAACTACAACAACCGTGTCGTGAATGGCGTCGCCCGCCTTAATTCGGACGGCTCGCTTGATCCGACGTTTGCGCCGCCGAGCGCAGGCTCTGGGGTTTATGCGCTCGTCGTGCAGAGCGACGGCAAGATCCTCATCGGAGGCAGCTTCACGACCGCGAACGTCATCAATCGCAATCGGATTGCTCGCCTCAACGCTGACGGCTCAGTCGATCCGACCTTCGATCCGAGTTTTGGTCCGAACAGCACGGTTTACGCAATCGCGCTCGACCACTCGGGCATTTTGATTGGCGGCGGGTTCACGACCTACGGCGGCGCCGCGATCAATCGGATCGCCCGGCTAACCTCGATCGGCGTGCTCGATACTACTTTTAGCGTCGGAACCGGCGCTAGCTCTACGGTCACTGAGATCGTGGTGCAGCCTGACGATAAGATTCTGATCGGAGGAGCGTTCACCAGTTACAACGCCATTACCACGACTGGGGGTAACCGCATCGCCCGGCTCCTTAGCACCGGCGCGCTCGATAGCTCCTTCGCGATCGGGACCGGACCGAACAACAACGTAAACAGCATCGGCCTGCAGGCGGATGGCCGGGTGATCGTCGGCGGGACCTTCGCCACCTTCGGGAGCGCCGCCTGCAATCTTGGACTCGTCCGTGTTTCTACCAGTGGCGTGCTCGACTCGACGCTCAACCCCACGGCTCTTCGGTTGGGTTTTGTCAGCGCGGTGATACCTCTCGCCGGTGGTGCCTTTCTCCTCGCCGGTGATTTCATTCAAATCGACGCGGTCGCCCGCCCTTATCTCGCCAAACTTAATGCCGACGGGAGCATTGATCCAGCCTTCAACGTCGGCCTCGGCCCCAACGCGGCCGTCAACGCCGCCTATCGGCAGGCGGATGGCAAGATTATCATCGTTGGCAGCTTCACCACGGTGAACGGGACGAGCGCGTCACGCATCGCGCGCTTGCATGCCGATGCCACCCTGGACGTCAGCTTCTCAACCGGTGGCGGGGTGAGCGGTTCCCTTGGCGGCATCGTACCCCAGGACGATGGCAAACTTCTCCTTTTCGGGAATAGCGTCAGCACATTCACCTACGCTGGCGCCGCGCGCAACGGGCTCGTCCGGATCAACCTCGACGGCACCACCGACCTCTCGTTCGCGCCGCCTCCGTTCAACGGGGCGGTTGAAGCGGTTGCCGTTCAGCGCGGGGGCAAACTCGTGGTGGGAGGAAATTTCACCACCGCCAACGGCGCCCCGGCGAATTATCTGGCGCGACTTAACCCTGACGGATCGTCTGACGCCCCCTTCAACTCGAATACGGGCGCGGGTTTCAACGCTAATTCCGGTGGCGTCTACTCGGTTGCGTTGCAGCCAGCGGACGGGAAGATTCTCGTCGGAGGGGACTTCACGGCCTTCAATGGCCTCACCCGTAATCGTATCGCCCGACTGAATACAGATGGCACCCCTGACTCTGCGTTTGATGCCGGCGCCAACGTCACCAGCAAGGTTCAGCGCATCCTGTTGCAAGAGGATGGTCGGATCTTCGTCCGCGGAACTTTCAGCAGCGCGGGCGGCGTGAGCACGAATTCCCTTGGTCGACTCACGGCAGCCAGCGCGCCGGACGCGACCTTCGCCTATTACGGGGTGTCCGCAACCGCCACCTCGGCATTTGCCCCGGTGGTGATCGCCGACGACGGCGCGGCGTTGATCGGCGGATACACCTACGTCGTCTCTGAAGGCATCGAAAACACCGGGTTGGTTCGGATTGTGCCGGCGACGCCTCCGACGATCACGACGTCACCGATAAATGTGGTTTCCACGATCGGGGGCGCCGGCACGTTTTCAATCGTCGCGTCCGGTTCCCCACCGCTCTCCTACCAGTGGCTCAAGGACGGTATCGCCGTCAATGGCGCCACCCAGTCGAGCCTCGCGTTCACGAACGTGCAACTCGCCGACGTCGCCGCCTACTCCGTCGTCGCGACCAACGTCGCCGGCGCGGTGACCAGTTCCTCCGCGACCATCGTCGGTGCAAATGCGCTGCCGAGCATCACCAAGTCACCGGTGGCTACGGCCGGCACCGTCGGCGGCAACGCCGCGCTCACCGTCGCAGCCACGGGCACGGGAACGATCGCGTATCAGTGGCGCAAGTACGGCGTCCCCATCAGCGGAGCAACCAACGCCACGCTCAATCTTTCGTCCCTCGGCCTCGATGATGGCGGGTACTATGATGTGCTCGTGCGTGATGGACTCTCGATGCGGGCCTCCGCGGCCGCGCCGCTCGCGGTCGCCCCGTCATCCGCTGCAAATACGCTCCGAGCTCGGGTCTCTTTCGAGCCGCGCGTTGAGGTATCCAGCGGTCTCTGGGCTTTTGCGCCGCTGGCGGACGGACGCTTCTACGCCGGCGGTGGCTTCACGACTATCGATGGGGTCGTCGTCAACGGGATCGCCCGCTTCCTCGCCAACGGCACACTCGATCCGACCTTTAACGCTGTTGTCATCACGGGGACGGTGCAAGCCATCGCGGTACAGGCCAACGGCAAGATTATCATCGGCGGCTCATTCGTCACCGTCGGCGGACTGAACTCAGTCCGGCTCGCCCGCCTTAACGTCGATGGCTCCGTCGATCCCGCTTTTGAACTCGGTTCTGGTTTTTCGGGAGGCAACGTCAGTGCCGTTGCGATCCAGTCGTCTGACCAGAAAATCCTCGTGGGCGGCGCTTTCACCAGTATCAACGGCACCGGCGCCAACTACCTCGTCCGTCTTAATTCCGACGGCTCACCGGACGCCACGTTTAACACTGGCCGCGGTTTCGATAACAGCGTCAATGCCTTGCTGCTCCAACCGGACGGCGCGGTCGTCGTTGGTGGTGCGTTCTCAAATTTTAATGGCAGCGACGCCGCCCGCATCGCGCGCCTGACCACGAGCGGTACCCTCGACCCGACCTTCTATACCGGCGCTGGTTTTGACGACACCGTCTACGCCCTCGCGCTCCAATCCATCGACAACAAAATTATCGTGGGAGGGCTGTTCACCACTTTCGGGGGAAGCGCTGCGGCGGGCTTGGCCCGGTTGACTCCGAACGGGTCCCGCGATGCTGGGCTCCCGCTGGGCGGCGGCTTCACCGGCATTGGTATTACCGGAAATCTGGTCTATGCTCTCGCGGTGCAGAGCGACGGCAAGATCGCGGTCGGCGGAAATTTTACGGGCTACAACGGCACGCCGGTTGCCCGGCTGGCGCGGATCGACGGCGTTACCGGTGCTCTCGATACCGCGCTGAATACGGTCATCGGCACGGCTGGCCTAAACTCGATCGTCCGGACCCTGGTCGTCCAACCGACCACAAATCAACTGCTCGTCGGAGGCTCCTTCAACCTCGTGGGCACCACGCCGCGGTTCGCCTTGGTGCGTTTCAATCTCGATGCCACGCTTGACCCCCTCAGTCGCTCGTTTCGTGAACCGGGGTCCGTCCTTGCGGTGTGCCCCGTTGGGGGTGGCAAAACCGTGATCGGCGGCCTGTTCACGCACGTTGGCGGCGTGGCGATCGGCGCTAACCTTGCTCGCCTTGAATCGACGGGAGTCTTGGATGCGAGCTTCAATGTCGGCAGCGGTACCAACGCGACCGTTTATGCAATCGTGCAACAAGGCGATCGGCGATTGGTTATCGGGGGACAGTTTACGACGTTCAACGGGGTGACCGCCAACCGCCTTGCACGGCTATCGGCCGATGGTGCGCTCGACGATGGTTTCAACTCCGAGCTCGGCTTAGGCCTCAACAACAGGGTCAGCGCGGTCGGTTTGGACTTCGCTGGTCGGATCGTGGTCGGTGGAACCTTCACGACTGCGGCGGGCGTCAGCGCTAACCGTTTGGCGCGCTACGGTTCCACCGGGGCAGTCGATCTCGCGTTTCTCGCGGCCAATGGCACCGCTTTCGATTCCACGGTAAATGCGCTGGTCGTCCATCCCGACGGGCGGGTTTCCGTCGGGGGTATTTTCACGAAGTTTGGTGGGGCCACTGCGAGCCGCCTCGCCCGCCTCCAGCCCGCCGGTGGGTTAGATTCCGAATTCGTCACCGGCACGGGGTTGGCGCTCAGTTCAACCAACAGCGCGACGGCCACTATAACCGTCAATGCGCTCGCTCTGCAACCGGACGGCCATCTTTTGGCTGCGGGCTACTTTGGGATTTATAATGGCGCTTCCGCCGAGAAAATCGTCCGGCTCACACCGTCGGGCGCTTGGGATCCGACGCTCGCGATTGGGAGCGGGCCCAACAGCACCGCCACCGCGCTGCAGCTTCAGCCAAATGGCGACATCGTCGTGGCAGGTAGTTTCAGCGGGGTCAACGGCCAGCGCCGCTCCGGCCTCGTGCGGTTCACGTCGACCGGGGCCATCGATCTCTCATTCGGCGCACCGTTCCCGACGGGCGTCCCCTCCACCACAATCAATGCGATCGTCTTCCAAGCCGATGGCTCCTTGCTCGTGGGCCAGAGCGGTCGGCAAGACTTCATCGATCGGCTCACAGGTGGGCTGACCTGCTTCGAAAATGCTCCTTCCCCCGCGATCCTCACGCCTCCCTTTGGCGGAGCGGTCGTCGCTGGCTCTACCTCGAGCACGCTCACGGTCACCGCCGCCGGTTTGCCGCCCCTTTATTATCAGTGGAAACGCGACGGCGTCGCCCTTGTCGCCGACACCCTGAACTTTATCGGCACCACCAGCAACACCCTCACTTTCATCAACCCCCAGGCCGCCCACGCCGGCGTGTACACCGTGACGATCACGGATGCGGCGAATGCCTCGGTGACCTCCTCTCCCGTTACGCGCACCATCATCGAAGCCGCTCCTAACCTCGGTAATATTGAGGCGGCCTTCGGCGCCGTTTTTCAGGCCGGGACCATGGGCTATCTCCGCGCCGCTTACTCAGGATCAACCCCCACCGCCATTAACTGGAGCAAAGACGGAGCGCCCATCTCGGGTGGTTTTTACAACACCGGTGCACTCTTTCTACCCTTCACCCCGGTTAAGACGGCCGACGCCGGCGTCTACCAGGTGTCCGTCGCCAACGCTCTCGGCTCGGTTACCGCCGTCCCTACCCGCGTCTGGGTTAACGAAGAGGCTGGTGCTACTCCGCATAACCCTGCGCCCAGCCCGCAAGGATTGAGTCACCTTTTTGCACTCAACGGCCAATTCCAAGCAGTCGGGATCCGCGGAGCCCGCATCGCGTCGACCGACGGTATCACGTGGTCTCAGCTCCCAAGTCTTACTCAGAATAACCTCTTAAGATTTCTCGAAGGCAACGGTCGCAAACTGCTGGTCGGGACGCTGGGGTTCTTCGCGGTTTCCTCGGATGGTAACGCGTGGCGAACCTCCAACTTACCGACGTTAGAAAATGTGCAGTCAGCCGCTTTCGGCGCCGGTTTGTTTGTCGTCTCGACTTCCTATTCAGGCAGCGCCTCCGGTCGCGCTAAGATATTTACCTCACCCGATGGGGAAGTTTGGACCGAGCGCTACACGTCCACCAGCACCGCCCTCAACACACTCGCTTTCGGCAACGGTACCTTCGCCCTTTATCTTGGGGCCAGCATCCTGCGCAGCGCAAATGGCATCACTTGGACCACTCACCCCGCCCCCTCAACCGGGTCCTTCATCAGCTTTGCCAATGGGCAATTCTTCATCGTCTCTTCCAACTTCAGTGACCTGCACACCTCCACCGACGCCCTCTCGTGGGAAACGCGGTCCTATCGTTTCGTCGGGGCACGCGGTTTTCATTACGCCAACAACCAATATATTTTGACCGGAGACGATGGTCTCCTCCTCACTTCGCCCGATGCCGCCACGTGGACTCGCCGCACCACCAACACCACGCGCGATCTTCGCCGGGCCGAATACGCCAATAATACCTGGGTTGTGATCGGCAACCAAGAATACCCTGCCACGGTGCTGACCTCCATTGATAATGGCATCACTTGGATCAATCGCACGACGAGCGTCACCTACGATAACCTGCAATCCATCGCCACAGATGGCGCCAACCACCTCATCACCGTCGGCACCAACGGCACCATTCTGCGCACGACCAATGGCTCCTCTTGGAATGGCGTGACTTCCGGCGTGACGACCGAACTCACCCGCGCGGTCTTCGGCGCAGGCAAATACGTCGTAACCGGTACCGGCGGCCAGATCATCACGTCGCCTGATGGGTTGACCTGGACGGCGGTGGCCTCGGGTACAACCCAACACCTTCGCGGGACGTCCTTCCTTAATAATCAATTTTTCATTGCTGGAGATAACGGCTTACTCCTGCGCTCGACGACCGGCACCACTTGGACATCGGCAACCTTGCCGACCGACGGCGGCTCCTTTGAGCTCGCCTACGGCGCGGGTCGCTATGTCGCGGTTTCGGGCGGAGGACGCATCCTGACTTCATCAGATGCGATCACCTGGAGTGAGGCCAACTCTGGGACCACCGCTGACCTCCGCGACATTGCGTTCGGCAATGGCAAATTTCTCGTTAGCGCTACAACTTTCGTTCTCACTTCGAGCGATGGCCTCGCTTGGTCCTCCGCACCCGCCCCTGAAATCCCCACGGGGTTCGGTGGTGCCATCTTTAGTAATGGCCAATTTTTCGCTGGAGTTGGGACCAATGCTTTCATCGCCTCAACCGACGGTCTAACCTGGTCCGGTCACCATCTCGGGACCAACTATGCCGACCCCAACACGGTCGCCGCATTTAAAGGCCGCCTCTATTTCGCGGGCGATTACGGGATGATCTACTCCGGCGCCTTTGCGCCGATCATTCTCCAACAGCCCGTCGCCCCGGACTTCGCCGGAGGGGGCCCGGCGACTTTCCGCGTTCTCGCCGCCGGTTCGCCTGAGACCGTTCTCTACCAGTGGCGGAAGAACGGCATCAATCTGCCGAGCGCTGCCAACGCGGCTTTAACCGTTCCATTTACCGCGATCATGCCGGGCGATTCGTACGATGTCGTCGTCCGCACCTCCGCAGGTTCCGTGGTCAGCGCCGCCGTTACCGTCCCGCTCGTGCCCGGCGCCATCGGTACTTTCGCCTCCGATCTCCTTTTTAACCGTGCCGATTTTAAAAATGACACCCTCGCCGGCCGCGTCGCCGTCGATCCCACTGGTCGCGTTTATGCGGCTTGGACGAATGGGAATACTCTTTCAGGTGTGGGTTCTCAACACCGCGGTGCCGTCATTCGTCTCTCGGTCGATGGCAGTCTCGACCCGGCATTTAACATCGGAGCGGCTCTGGCCGAGGCGTGGGCGCTGACGATCCAGCCGGATGGTCGGGTCCTCGTCGGTGGCGTCGCCTCTGATGAAACCATCGAGACCGGCTACGCGCTTCCACGCGTCTTTCGTTTCAATGCCGATGGGACCCGCGACTTTTCGTTCAACTCGCCCGCCTTCGCCGCGCTTCCTCGCTTTATTACCCTTCAGGCCGACGGTCGACTCCTCGTGGTCCCATCTAATAGTGGAGGCTCGAACGGTGGTATCGCGGTCATGGCTCGACTCAAGAGCGACGGCTCACTCGATCCCTCGTTCACCCAGCCGACGCTGAATGCCTTTGGCTCTATCTTCGCGCCACCGGTGCTCGATGCCGATGGGCTGATCTATGTTGGTGGCCCTTTTTCCTCTATCAATGGGATCGCCCGCCTCGGTGTCGCTCGACTTCTGAACTCGGGTTCGGTCGATGCCACGTTTGTCCCTTCCGGTTTCAGCTTTCCCGACGGGCAAATTCGCGGTCTCGCGATCCAGATTCAGGGGGTCAACGCCGGCAAACTACTCGTCGCGGGCGGTACCCTCACGGTACCTGGTTCCGCGGCTCCCTCCGCCGACCGACCTGTCATCCGTCTCCTTCCCAGTGGCGCCGTTGACACAACCTTCACCCTCGTCAGTCAGGCCGCGGCCGGGATGAGCGTTCGCCCTCGTCTCCTCAACGCGCTCGCCGACGACCGTTTCTACGTGGTCGGGTCCACGGTCACCCGCTTCCTCGCAGATGGCGCGATCGATACTTCCTATGCCCGCCCCACGTTCTCCTCCGAGTTCTTTTGGATGGAGGCCCTGCCCGATGGCCGCGTCGTCGTCCCACCTGAGCCCGACGCCACCATCAATGGCAATCCCGCAGCTACGCTCGTACGCCTCACCGCCGGCGGAGCGGTCGATCTATCTTTCGCGCCCGGCAGATTTAACCGCGAAATCTATCCGGCTAAATTTGCCCTGCTGGCCGACCAGAAGATCCTCACTTGGGGGCCGTTCAACCGATCCAGCGGAGTCCCCCGCCCGGGCCTCGCGCGCTTTGAAGCCAACGGCGCGCTCGATCTAACGTTTAACGTCGCCGGTATTCCTAATCTTAATTACGTCGCCCAAGCCGAAGTCACCCCAGATGGACGCATCCTCGCCAGCACGCGCCTCGGCACCAACCCCGCCGCGCTCACTTCGGGTCTGACGCGGCTCCTCTCCAGCGGAGCGATCGATCCTTCGTTCACTCTCGACGCCTCGCTCGGGGCGCTCCCCGGTGGGTTGACGTTCCGCCTCTTGCCGGATCAACGGGTCCTGATTTGGTCACTTTCACCGCAAAGCTTGGTCTCTGGTCAAAATCAGCTGCTTCGGCTGACGACCTCTGGCGCCATTGACCCCACGTTCGTTCTCAGCGGGTACACAAATCCATTCGGCGTGGTTTATCGTGACGCCACCAACGCCATCACTTCAATCACACTCGGCGCATTTAAAATCCTCGCCGTGGATGCTTCGGGCCGAGTTATTGCGCGCGTGACCGAAGCCTCGTACCCCGCCGCGGCCAGCACCCTGAGTTACACCCTTCTGCGCTTCAGCCCAGAGGGAGTATTCGATCCGACCTTCCTCGCCCCGTCCGTGGCTAGGAACACAGCGTTGGGGTTCCCGACCGTCACCGATGCGCGGACCAACGGAGGGGCACCCACACAAATCGCCACCTATACGGCAGACGCTTGGCCGTTCGCCGATGCGATTCCCGTCGCGGACGGTAAACTTCTCGTATTTGGCAGTTTTAGCTCTCTCCATGGCCAAACCGCTCCGGGTATCGCCCGACTCACTAACACCGGCGGGGTCGACCCGACCTTTAACCCTGGCAGCGGGGCGCAACTTCTAAACCAACCAAGCCGCAGCGCGCAAATCGAGGGCGTGACCGTCGCGCCCGACGGAAAACTGTGGATTAGCGGTGCCTTCGACGTCTTCAACGGCGTTTCCGCCCGCGGTCTCGTTCGCCTCAACGCGGATGGTTCCGTCGATCCCAACTTCTCGACCGATCTCGCTTACCGCCCTTATCTCGGCAATGGCACTCAAATCAGCCTCGCCCCGAATGGCACGGCGCTCGTCTCCGGTACCTTTCTGCGCACGGGCGACCTCCTGCCATCCGCTTTTCAGTTTTTGATAAATTCCCAGACACCAATCATCTCGTCCCAGCCGAAGCCTGCTCAAGCCGTCATCCTCGGCGCGGCCACCTCATTGAGTGTCGCCGCCAACGGCCTCAACCTTACCTACCAATGGCATAAGAACGGCGTGCTCATTCCCGGCGCCACTGCCGCCACTTACCTCATAAACGCCTTCGCCGCCAACACCGCGGGCTCGTATAATGTCGTCGTCGCCAACGCCGCCAACGCCATCCGCTCCGCCTCGTCCTTGCTCACCCTAAACCCAGGACCCACGCTAGCCCCCGCCACCGCTTCTGCCGGCTCTGTCATCACGCTCTCGGGCTCGGGCTTCACCGGCGCGACCGGGGTCTTTTTCAACGGCAGCGCCGCCACCTTTAACGTCGTCTCCGATACTCAAATCACCGCCACGGTGCCAGCTCTTGCCACGAGTGGGGCCATCAGCGTCCTCACTCCCGATGGCACCCAAAGTTCCCTCGCCTCGTTCACCGTTCTCCCGGGTGCTCGTCTCCTCAACCTCGTCACTCTTTTTAGAATCGGTCAGGGTGAGAATGCGGGCGCCATTGGCTTTACCGTCGAGGGTTCTGCCCCAAAATCTATCCTCCTGCGCGCCGTCGGCGGCCCAGCCCTCACCGATTTCGGCGTAAGTGGAGTCCTCGCGGATCCCGTCCTTAACCTCTTTGACGCCACGGGTGCCACGATCGCGACCAACGACAACTGGGGTGGGGGAGCCACCCTCGCGACCGCGTTCTCCTCCGCCGGCGCTTTCGCCCTCTCCGCTGCCAGCCTCGACGCCGCCTTACTTATTTCCCTCAACCCAGGTACTTATTCCGCTCGGGTATCTGGCGCGGGTCTCTCCTCCGGCGCCGCTCTTATCGAGCTCTACGAAATCCCTAACGCGACGCCCAATGACACCCGGCGCATCGCTTACCTCAACAGCCGCGGACTGATCAGCACGGGCTCCACGCTCACCTCGGGCCTAACTCTCGGTGGCATCGCCGGCGCGGGTCCGACCACCGTCCTCATCCGCGCCGTCAGCGAAGCCAGCGCGGCCACCGTGGGCGCAGGCGTCAACCCGTCCTTAACCGTTTTCAACGGCAGCACCGTTCTCGCCACTAACTCCGATTGGGGAACCAACGCTCATTTAGCCGACCTTGCCGCGGCCACCGCCGCCGTCGGCGCAGCCCCGCTCGCACCCACCGCTGCCGCGCTGCTGCTGACGCTCCCGGCCGGAAATTTCAGCGTTGCGGTCTCAGCGACCGGCGGCCCCGGGCTCGTCCGAACCGAGGTCTTCCTCGTCGACTCGTTCCTGGCTCCTACCGCCGCGCCCGCACTGCTTGCCCCGCTCCTCAACCAGAGTATCGAGATCGGCTCCCCTGTGCTTTTCACCGCCCCAGTCGTCGCGAAACCCGGCATCGTCTCGTTCCAGTGGAAAAGAGACGGACTTGTCGTCACCGGGACCCCCGTCCTTGACTCACCCGGCGCCCTTTACTTTCCCGCCGCTACCACCGGTCTCGCCGGCAACTACACGGTACTCCTTACCAACTCCGCCGGGACGACCACCAGCGCGCCCGCCAGGCTGACCATTACGCCGAGAGTCCACTCCGCCGATACTGATCGCAATTTTCAGATCAGTCTTCTCGAACTCATCCGCGTGATCGAGCTCTACAACGTCGAGCTCAACTCCTTCCGCACCGGCGCTTACAAGGTCGATCTCTTCGGTGAGGATGGCTTCAGTGCCGACCCTGGTCGCGCCCCCTCCGCGGTCGTCAGCCTCACCCGCTATCACTCTGCCGACTCCAATCATGACGGTAAACTAAACCTCTTCGAACTCACTCGCGTCATCGAGCTCTATAATACCCGCTCCGGCACGTCCCGCACTGGGGAATATCGGAATACGCTTCCAACCGAAACCACCACCGAGGACGGCTTTTACCCGCTCATCCAAGTTAACCAGTCAACTCAGTTTCCGCCACCCTCGGGCACAGAGGATTCGAAGTCTCCGTAACCCGCCAATTCACCTACTGCCGATGGATGCAACGGGGTGGGTCCAAAGCGTGGCTCGCTTGGCACCGGTGTCTCGTGAAGGAACGTATGCGGCCTGCTCTCTCGGGCCCTGGCCCAACCGTTGGACAGGATCCCCGAGCCATTGCAAACACCGGCTGCGCTGCGTTTACGCCCTCCGCCCACTCCACCATCAACAAGACGAAGGGATGATTCTCCCTTGAAACTAAAACGTGATCGGAAAATGTTAAGGCACCCGCTCGCAGACTCCGCCCCACCCAAAATTTTCATGGAATGCCGCTCGACCGTAGTTGGCTGGCGCACACCGGCCCCCAGCACCACCGGCAGCTTAGGACTGCGCCTACCCTTGTTTCCGCACGCGCCCAGATCGATCACGGTCGACGTGATGGCGACCGCGAGCGGCGTCTTGGGGGAATACGCGCTTCCCTGTCGCAACGCCGAAGAATCCGTGCCCGTCGACGCTCGGCTTCGTAAAGGAGTCCGGCGCCCGGTCGCGCACCTGCTGTGGTTGCTCACTGCGATAACCCTTTCCGCGCAGCAACCCGAACTGACCGAGGAGAGGGTGTATGGCCGCGAAGCATGGGTCTTAGCGAACGGCCAAATCCGGGTGGCTCTGCTTAAAGGCGGCGGCCATATCGCCGAAGTGCGTCAAACGACTGGAAATCCCAAACGCGACGTCAATCCGCTGCGCGTACCGCACTATCCCACCATCGAGCCGCAAAACTACCACCCCGCGAAGCACGGAGATATTTACGGCACCGACCCGCATGCCCGCCTCAGCTCCGGCTACCTCGGACATCTGCTCTGCTTTCCCTACTACGGCCCCGCCTCGGACCAGGAAGCCCAGCGCGGTCTGGGCAACCACGGCGAAGCCCCGGTCGTCGCGTGGGTCAAAATCCGCGCTGAGGTAACGCCGGCCAGCGTCGGCTTCGAATATGGGGCCGACCTCCCACAAACCCACTACCGCGTCCGGAGAAAAGTCACCGTCCTCGCGGGCAAGCGCGAAGTAACCGTCGAAGAGTGGGTCGAAAATCTGACGGACCTCGACCGCCCCATGCAGTGGATGCAACACGCCACATTTGGGCCACCTTTTGTTGAACCCGGCCGTTCGCGGTTAAAAATCTCCGCGCAAGACCCCGCCCTGCGCGACCGATTAATGTCGGCGCAACCTCGCAGCAGCAGTTACACCGCCATCCGCCTCGACCCGACCCGCGACCAGCAGTTCTTCATTCTATCGCACCCCGATTTCGACGTCCAGATCGGCTACCTGTTGCCAGCACCACAAAATCCCTGGGTCGGCGACTGGATGGAAAATCAACGAAGTCTTACCCTGCCTTGGAACGGCCAAGTCATCGCCCGCGGCATCGAGTTTGGCAACAGCCCGTACGCCGAAGGATTGCGCAAAGCAATCGCGCGCGCCTCGATCGATGGCACCCCTACCTACGGCTGGATCCGCGCGAGAGAGACCTTGAAAAATGAATACCGCATCTTTCTAGCCGAACCAGGTACCGCCGCCCCCGCGCATTAACGACCACCGCAAGGCGCGCCTCCCTTTTCACGCCTGCCGCACCCGCTGGGCCACCGCCGGAAACGCCCTGGGGCCAGTGCCGAAGATTTTCACGGCACCATCCTGTCCCAAAGGGCTGCGCCTGACCGGCCACGACGCTCTGCCGAATCAGCCTGCCACCCGCGCCCATGCCGAGTCTCGGTCGATCCCCGCCGGCCTCCGGATAATCGCCGTCTCGGAGCGCCCGGAGAATTGCGCCAGCAAAGGGCTGACGTTACCTAATACAACTTTTCAATCCTCAGCCCCTGATATCCATGGATCTTTTCCCCACTCGGACCTATCTCGCCGTGCTGGCGCTCTTCGCGGGCGTTAACTTGGGCCTCGCTCCTAACCCGCTCGGCGGTGCGGAAATTTCCCGGCCGGCACTCGCCGCGTCTGCGACTGGAGCCATCACTGGCCGGGTGATGGCGGCGGCGGGCGGCAGCTTTCTGGAACGTGTCCGCATCACTGTGGAGGGTACGTCGCTCGAAACTTTCACCGATGCCGGTGGCGCCTACCGAATCGACGGAGTCCCCGTTGGCACGGCTCAGGTGAAATTTTTTTACACCGGTATGGCGGCGCGGACCACCGCGGTAACCGTCGTCGGGTCCCGGCTCGCGCAACATGACGTGACCCTGGCGGCCACCGGACCGCAGGGTGCGAAAAGCGAGGTGGTGCGGCTCGAACAATTCGTCGTTTCCACCTCGAAGGAAATGGAGGCGTCCGCGATCGCGATCAACGAACAGCGCTTCGCCTCTAATCTCAAAACCGTCGTCTCGACCGACGAGTTCGGCACAGTCGCCGAGGGCCACGCGGGTGAATTCCTGAAATTTCTTCCTGGCGTCACGATGACCTATGCTGGCGGCAACGCTCGCGAAATTTCCATCAACGGCGCGCCCGCCGACAACGTTCCTGTGACCCTCGATGGCTTCAGTTTTGCCACCGCGATTAGCGGCACCAACCGGGCATCGGCCATGGACATGGTCTCCATCAACGGCATCTCGCGCGTCGAGGTTTCATTTTCACCCACCCCGGATACGCAGGGCGCGGCGCTCGCGGGCTCGGTCAACATGGTCCCGCGCAGCGCGTTTGAGCGGGCCCGCTCCGTCTTCAACGGCAGCGTCTACGTTCTGATGCGAGACCATCGGCGTGAATTCAACCGCACCCCAAGTCCACGCGAGAGCCGCAGTCGCAAAGTTTACCCGGGCTTCGATTTTTCTTGGATCGTGCCCGTGAACAAGCGTTTTGGATTTACCTTGTCGGGCGGTCGCAGCCGGCAGTTCGCTGGTCAGGATCAGGTCACCAGCACGTGGCGCGGTGCGGGCACCGTCACGAATGGCACCACGTTCCCCAACACCACCCCAGACAATCCCTACCTGTCCAGTTTCGCCGTGCGCGGAGGAGGCAAGGAGACCACGCGCCACAACCTCTCGGCGACCATCGACTACAAGTTCGCTCCCTCCGATACGATTTCAATCTCGGTAAACACCTCGAGATTCGAGGAGGATTATTTAAGCCAGACGCTCACTTTCAACGTCGGCGGAGTGCCCTCCGGAAGCTTCGGTCCCACCACGACTCGAGGCACGACCGCCTTGGGCGATTTGCAAATGGGCAACGCCGGCGGCTACCGCAAAAACCAGAACTACATGCCCTCGCTCCGCTGGCGGCACGACGGGCCGTGGTGGAAGGGTGAGGCGGGCCTCGGCTACTCGCGCGCCCACTATAACGGCGGCGATATCGATCGCGGCTACTTTACCACCAACACCGCGCGACGCACCGGGCTTACGGTCTCCTTTGATGATATTTTTTATCTTCGCCCCAACCGTATCACGGTCACCGACCCGGCGACCGGCGCTGTCCTTAACCCCTATCTTCTCGAAAACTACGCCGTGACTGCCGCCGCGAGCGGTCAACCCGAGAACAACGATACCCAGCGCACCGCCTTCGCCAACCTGCGCCGCGACTTCACGTGGCGGGTGCCCGTTACCCTGAAATCTGGCATCGACCTCCGCCAAGCTGTGCGTGATCTCCGCACCGATAAAAACATCACCTACAATTTCGTTGGCAAAGACGGCCGCGCCAGCACCACTCCCGTCGGTAGCGACGACGGCGCGGCTCCCTTCTGGGCCCCGGAATTATCGGAACACGCCCACACTTACGGCTTCCCCAAAATTCAATGGGTCGGCGTGTCGTCGCTCCTCAATCACTATGTGGCCAATCCAGCCGCTTTCACCACGGACGAAAATAGCCGCTACCGCGCCGCCATGAACGGATCCAAGCACGCCGAGGAGTTGGTCTCGGCCGCATTCCTCCGCGGTGACGTCGCGTTTTTCGAGCGCCGCCTCAAACTCGTCGGCGGTCTCCGCGCCGAGCAAACGAATATCGACGCCGCCGGCCCGCTCACCGATGCCACCCGCAACTATCAACGCGACGCCAGTGGCAAGCTCGTCACTATCGCCAGCCCGACCACCGCGGATCCTAGCCGGCGCACGCCCGTCCTGATCTTTCCGACGACGAATGTCCTCGCCGTCTCCCAGCTGACGCTGCTGCAACGTGGCAGTCAGGTGAAAAAAGAATATCTCCGTCTTTTTCCAAGCCTCAACGCCTCATGGAATCTGCAGGAAAATCTCATCCTCCGCGCCGCCCGCTATGCTTCCATCGGCCGGCCCGATTTCAACCAGTACGCCGGTGCGGTCACGCTGCCCGACACGGAGAACGCGCCGAGCCCGAGCAATCGCATCACAGTGAACAATGTTGGCATTAACCCATGGAGTGCTCAGACGACCAATGCGCGGCTCGAGTACTATTTCGCCGGCGTCGGCCAGTTTGCCGTCGGCGGATTTCGCCGTGATTTTAAAAATTTCTTTGGTGGCACCATCTTCCCACCAACCGCGGAATTTTTGGCGCTCTACGGTCTCGATCCCGTGGTCTACAGCAGTTACGACGTGTCCACGCAGATAAATCTTCCGGGTAAGGTGCGTCTGACCGGCATCGACTTCAGCTATAAGCAGGCCCTGATCGGTTTGCCGTCGTGGGCCCGCGGGGTGCAGGTTTTCGCCAATACCAGCGCGCAGCGGGTGACCGGTGACGCGACTGTGACCACCAACTTCGCCGGCTACATTCCGCGCAGCGGCAGCTGGGGGGTGAGCCTGAACCGCGACAGCTACAATCTCCGCATCAATTGGAACTATCGCGGTCGCCAGCGAACGGGTGTCGTCGCCGCGGGCACGGGTATTGAACCGGGCACCTACAACTGGAACTCCAAGCGTCTGTACATCGACATCTCCGGGGAATACTCGCTCACGCGGCGCATCGCCCTCTTCACCAACCTGCGCAACATCGGCGACGCCACGGAAGACACGAAAATCATCGGACCCAACACCCCCGCTTACGCCCAGTTCCGCTCACGCCTCGATTTCGGCGCTCTCTGGACGTTCGGCCTCAAGGGCACGTTCTGAGCCACTCCTTTCGCGCGGCCCGCTTCAATCCCCCTCCTCCTTTTTTTCGCCCAGGCCCCTCTAGCGCGACCTTTTCCGCCTCGCTCTTTCCCGCCTTCGCCTCGTCTGCGCAACAGCCGCCGCCGCGACTGTCCACGGTGAGTTGGCCAGATACCTCCGCTTGCATC
This sequence comes from Opitutus sp. GAS368, assembly GCA_945903465.1. Lineage (GTDB taxonomy): Bacteria > Verrucomicrobiota > Verrucomicrobiia > Opitutales > Opitutaceae > ER46. The sequence continues at coordinate 48,661 of CAMDOF010000011.1, read as the reverse complement.
TCGACGCTGTCGTGCAGGAGTCGTTTCTGCGGACATGGCGGCCGCATCTCGAAAAACCGATCCGCTACGGCCGATCCTTTTTCTTCGCGGGCGCCCGCAATCTCGCGCTCGAAACCGTGCGCCGCGACCGCCGGACGCCCACCGATGAATGGGTATTGCGGAACCTACGCGGGCCTTGGCGCCATCGTGCGGCCATGTCCTCCGAAGAAGAAAGCATCCGGGTGCAGATCCGGCAAGTCACGCCGGCCGAACTGCGCGAACTGCACTATCGCATCGAGACGCGTCCCGAGTGAAGCCGCCCTGGAGTGGCGAAGGATCTGTGCGTCCGCTGGCAGTGGCAAACGACGGTGGGCCGGTGGAAGCCATTCGCCGCACACAGCCTGCGGCCACCTTGGCGGCAAAACTTGGGCGAGGGTTGCCTGCCGTGCGCATCCCCCCGACGGCGCAACCCTTGGGCGATCAAGCGGGGCAAGGCGGCGGCGGCCGGCGGGCGAGCCCGCTCACCGGGGTGCTGGCGGAGTTGCGGCCGCTCCAGCGGGGCGCCTGGCGGGCCGCGGTACGGCCGGACGTGCGCGGGCGCTGGGCTACCCTGCGTACGTATCATTATTTTGGTTACGATCGGGCCGGTGGGCACGAACCTGGTTTGTCTGGTGCACGATGAGACGGGCCGGGATCTCGCGGTGCCTCTGATCGGAGCGGCCGCCTGGCAGTGTGCGGCGCGGGATCGGGTGATCGGCGGGACGCGGCGGCTCGGGTCAACGGTCTGTGCCGGATTGCCAACCACCGCCGTTTCCTGAATTTACCTTGGGTGCGCGGGCCCCCTCTGGCGAGTCACCTGCTCGGTGGTTTGACGCGCCGGATTGCCGCGCGGTTCCGGACAGGATCGCGGGATCGGTGGAAACCCACCCGCGCCGAAAAAGTGCCTCCGGGCACCGAGTGAAAACCTGTGTCGGGCCGTCTGATTTACGTGCGGTTACAGCGGGATCGGCACCAGATCGACTTGTGGCTGTTCACCCCCTTGCCCAGTGGCGACGAGCCCATCGAGTTGCTCGTGCGCTGGTCTGGCCAGCGCTGGCAGGCCGAACTGAATTTCCGCAAGGTCAAAACGCAGCTGAAATTGGACGTGCTGCCGCTGGGCACGGCCGCCATGGCCCGCAAGGGATTTTAGGCCGGGCTCTTGGCCGACAGTTTGGTGCGGGCCGTGATGGGCAGGCGGACGAACGGCTGGAACAATCCCAGGCGCGATCGCCTTCCTCGAAGCTCGCGCCTCGTGATCACGCGATTGAAAGATTGGGGTGCACGCTCGGCCCCGGCGGTCCGAACCAGACCCGCTGGCTGCGCGCGTTATGTCGTGAAGTCGCCCTCCACTCTTTGTCCAAGCGACGCAAATCGCGGCCGACCGAGCCTCGTTTGGGACGCCACCGGCGCCACAAATTCCTTCCTCTCAGAGGGAGTAGAGCCGCCGCACGGGCACGCTGCGCGACCACGAAATCTTTGTGACGCTGGGCGGGACGCCTCGTCCACGACTCAATCAGAAACTGAACGTGTTCGTGAGATACCAGCGGCGGTCGGGGGAGATGCGCACGGCGGAGGGGGAGCCGTTGGGTTGCGCGGTGATGGCGATCAGGTGGTCGGAGCCGATCGCGTTGCGGAGGTTGAGTTGAATTTTCCAATCGATCTTCTTGTTGTAGACTTTTCGGCCGTAGCTGGCCCATCCGTCGACGTTTGTTTCTCCGGGCGCGAAGAACGGGTGCGGCTTGTCGATGTAAACGGCGCCGGTGGCGGTGTAGCTCGCGGGATACCCGATGCCGATCTTGTCCTGCCAGCGCACGCCGGTGCCGACGCCGAAGCCGCGAAGGAATGATTCACGGGTGAAGGTGTAGTTCGTGACTAAGTTCACGCGGTATTTGCGGATTTCGGGACTGCTGATGCCCTCGGAGGCGAGCGTATTGTAGAGCGGAACATCGACGCTGTTGAGGAAGAAGCTCGCGAGATCCGCCTCGCCCGCTCCGGCATCGAGCGAGGTGGCCTGGCCCGTGACGGGATCGACGGGGAAAACGTAGCCGGCGGCAGAACCGAAGCGCGGGCGTTTGCCGAGTTTGTCCAGGACCGGTTGCAGGCGGGCGCGGAGTTCGCGGGTGACGGGCGCGATGTTGTTCTGAATCACCTCACTCTTCGCGAAGTTCACGAGCATGCGCCAGTTTCGAGTGGGGTTGACGACGAGATCGAATTCGGTGCCGCGCGAGATTCGGTCGGACGTATCGCTGTAGTTCGGAAGCTGGGTGAAGGTCATCGCGAGATTCTGGGTGGCGGCGCTGCCGCTGTAGGCGATCTTGTTGAGATCGGCCCAGCCGGGCGGAAAGACGCTGAGGAAGTAATCGATATCGGCCTGACGCGAGGCGTGAGGATGGCGGTTCACCTCGGTGGCCCAGCTCTGGATCGTCTGGAGCACGCCGTTGTTGACGATGGCGCCGAGGGCGCCGCTGCGGCCAAGATTCGAATCGGCCACGCGGGTTTCGTAGCGATTCACACGGAGCGAAACGCGGTTGTTGAAGAAGGCGAGGTTCAGGCCGGTCTCGCGAGTGACGCCTTTCGCGGAGGGCAGCAGTTTGCCGTAGGCGTCGGTGTTGGCGCCGTTGGCGCTGAAATTATCCGACGTGTTGATGAAGGCGCTCGCGTCCATCCCCTGCGGCAGGCGGAGCAATTTTTGCGGCCAGCGGAACACGATGCTCGCGGACTTGACCTGCTTGCCCGCCTGAAACGCGGGCGTGTCGGGGAGGACGAAATCGCGCAGGCTGCGCTCGGTCTTGAAAAGATTTTCGAGGCCGGCCGGGGTGTTGCCTGTGGGGATGGCGAACGGGTTGAAATAAACCTCGTCGCGGCGGACGCCGTAAACGGTGACGACGTGGTCGGCGAGCCAGTAGCTCATGAGGCTGGCGTTGCGGCCCTTCACCATCTGGCGGGAGTAGTTCCCGTTGCGGAAAATGGATTTCAGCGTGTAGGGAATCGTCACGAGTTTGGCCTGCGCCGGCGAGCCCGCCGGGGCCTCGAAGAAGGTGGAGTTGACCGCGGTGCCGTTGGCGAGCGGATCCATCGAAATCGCGGAGAGCTGCACGGGGTTGTTATTGCCGATGACGGATGGCCCCACGTAGGCGATGAGTTTGGCGAGACGGTTGAACGCGTAGGGATCGGCGCCGAACGCGTCGTCGTATTGGCCGAAGAAACCGAATTTGCTCTGGACGTTTATCTGGTCGCGTTGCGACTGCTCCATGAAGCCGGTCGCGATGTGGCGGCCGAGCCACCGGCCCCACCGGGGCGAGAGGTCATAAAAATCGTAGCGGAGAAAGCCGGTCGCACGGCGGGCGCGGCGTTCGGAGATGTTTTGGTTGAAGATGGCCTGCGCGGAATCGACGTAGGGGCGGCCGACATTAGGATTGGGCCGGCCGTCGGGGAGGGAAACATTCGGGTCGATGCGGATGTGAATCGCGTTCGGCTGCGTGGAGAGAAAGTTGTTCCGGTTGTGGCGTTCGAAGCGCTCGCCGAAAACTGAAGCCTCGAACCCGAGGCGGTCTTTCCAGAAACGTTGCTCCATCGTCAGCGTGTAATTTCGGAAGCTGTCGCTCTGGCGGCCGGTCTCGTCGATCTGGTGGCGACGCCAGTCGAAGGCGACGGAATCGGTGAAGCCTTGGTTTTTCTGGCCGGCCGGCACGCGGTTGTCGGAGAAAAACGCCGCGGGCATCTCGGCGATGTTGCGCGTCTCATACCAGCCGATGCCGTCGCCGGCGCTGTCGCGGTTGAACTGCGGATCGAAGAGCTGATTTCGGATGGCATTGGCGACGAGACTGCCGGCGCCCGTGGTGTTGGTGGTCGGCTGCGTGGCGCGAAATCCGGTGCCGACGACGGCGTTGCCCCGCGTGGGATTGGCGACGGGAAAAGCGAGGGTGTCGAAGGTCTGCTGCTGGCCGGTAAAGAAACCACGGAAGGGTTGCGCGGGATTGCTGCCGGGGATGTTGCCGCCGGCGGCCTGCGCGGCGGCGGCGGGATTGTGAGCGGGATCGTCGTAGAACGTCCAGTCGAACGGCGCGCGTCCGCCGGCGAGCCACGGTGCAAAACTGTTGAGCGGTAGAACGGAGAACGGGCGGTTGGCGCGGGTGTGGCCGCTCTCGAAGTTGCCGCGCAACGTCGTCGTGCGCACGGGCTCGAATTTCAACGCGCCGAAGATGCGCTCCTTTTTTTCAAAGGACGGACGTTGGTCGAAACGCTCCCGGTCGTTGAGCGCGGCGAGGCGGAAACCGAGTGTGTCGCGCACGAGCAAGCGGCTGAGGTCGAGCGTCTGACGCAGGCTGTCGTTGTCGCCGTAGCGGAAGGTGACGTGGTTGAGATTCCGCCGGAGATCGGCGCTGCTGAGGCTGGAGTCGACGACGCCGGACAGGCTGCCGGAACCGAAGAGAATGGCGTTGGGGCCGCGGTTCACCGTGAGCGCGCCGGCGTTGTAGGTGTCGCCGGAGACGTCGGAGACGAAAAATCCGCGCGTGAAAGCCGGCGCGGACAGGCCGCGGACGCGCGTGGCGCTTTGCGGATCGTTGCGGGATTCGTCGCCGACGACGGTGGTGTCGGTGATGTTGGAGATGCCGCCCGAAAAATTTCCGCCAGGCCCGCCCGACTCACCGCCGGTGGCGTAGATGAGGAGATCGTTGACGCTGGTCGCACCGATGTCCTCCATAAATTCTTTCGTGTAAACGGAGATGGCGCTGCCGAGATCCTTAATGGGCGTGTTGAGACGCGAGCCGGCGAGGGTGTTGGTCGCTTGATAACCCGTGTCATGATCGGAGTTCACGGTGAACGGGTTCATCACAACGGCGGCGGCGGGCGCGGTCATGGCGGCGGCGGGCGCGGGAGGTTTTTCCACCTCGGATTTTTTCGGCGTGATCGGCTCGGCCGCGATGGTGGGTGCGGTGCAGAGAGCGAGAACGGCACAGCCGACGAGGACGTGGCGGAGATGGCGCGTAAGGAAAATCGTGAAGAGGCGGGCAATGCCCTGAGTAGCGGCGGGCGTCTCGGCCCGCCGGTTGAGGACGTTCGTCAAAACGCGGCGGGCAGGACCGCCCGCCGCGACTGCGGAGCTGTGCTCAGAAGCTGAAGGTATTCGTCAGATACCAGCGACGCTCGGGGGCGAGGCGGACGGCGGCGGGCGAGCCGTCGGGCTGCGTCGTGATCGGGATGAGGTCACCCTTGCCGATGGCGTTGCGGACGTTGAGCTGAACCTTCCAGTCGATCTTGTTGCGGTAAACCTTGCGGCTGTAGCTGGCGAAGAGGTCGACGTTGGTCTCGGCGGGGCCGTAGTAGGGTTTGCTGCGGTCGATGAAGACGCTGCCGGTGGGAGTGTAGCTGGTCGGATAACCGATGCCGACTTTGTCCTGCCAGCGGAGACCGCCGCCGCCGCCGAAGCCCTTCAGACGGCTCTCGCGATCAAAGCTGTAATTCGTAACGAGGTTGACGCGGTATTTTCGAATCTCGGGACTGCTCACGCCCTCGGCGGCGAGGGTCGTGGCGAGGGGGACGTCGACGTCGGTGAACACAAAGGTCCCGAGGGTGCCTTCGCCGGCGCCGGCGTCGAGCGAGGTGGCTTTGCCCGTGGCGTCGACGGGATAGGTGTAGCCGGTCGAGGCGCCGAGGCGCGGGCGATTGGCGAGCGTCTTAAAAACGGGATCGAGGCGGGCGCGCAGCTCGCGCGTGATGGGCGCGATGTTGGTTTGAATCGTTTCGTTCTTCGTGACGTTGAAAATAATCCGCCAGTTCCGCTTGGGGTTGTAGGTGATGTCCACCTCGGTGCCCTTCGCGAGGAGGTCCGCGGTGTCGCTGTAGCTGGGCAACTGCACGGTCGAGAGCGCGAAGTTCTGCGTGGCGACGCTGCCGGTGTATTGAAATTTGTTCAGCTCCTTAAAATTGCTGGGAAACACGCTGAAGAGGAGATCGATGTCGGCGAGGCGCGAGGCTTGGGGATTGCGGTTGAGCTCGGCGGCCCAGGACCCGGCGGTCTGCAGGACGGCGTTGTTGATGATGGCGCCGAGGGCACCGATGCGACCGATGCTGGAGTCCTTGATCTTCGTCTCATAGTGGTTGAGACGGAGGCTGAAGCGGTTGTCGAGGAACGAGAAGTTCACGCCCAGTTCGCGCGTCTTGCCCTGCGGCGAGGGGAGGATCGTGCCGTAGGCGTCGGTCTGCGAGCCGTTCGGCGTGAAGTTTTCGGAGACGTTGGTGAAGACACTGGCGTCGATGCCAGCGGGCAGACGGAGGAGTTTTTGCGGCCAGCGCAGCACGCCGGAATAGGTTTTCACCGTCTTGCCGGCGACGAACGCGGGATAGTCCGGCAGCGCGAACTCGCTCAGGCTGCGACGGATTTTGAAAATGTTGTCGATGGCTTCCTGAGAAGTGCCGGTCACGTAGGCGGTTTGCTGGAAAAAGTCCTGATCCTTTCTCATACCGAAATTCGTGATGAGGTGATCTTCGAGCCAGTAGTTCATGAAGTTGAACGCCTGGGATTTGATCACGTCGCGGTTGTAGTTTCCGCCGCGGAGCGCCTGCTTGAGCGTGTAGGGGATGGTGACGAGTTTCGCCTGCGCGGGATCGCCGCCGGCGGCCTCGAAGAACGTGGAGTTGGCGACCGTGCCCTCGGTGATCTGCGGCGACTGGATGGCGGTGAGCTGCACGGGGCCGGTCTTGCCGATGACCGACGGGCCGACGTACGCGATGACCTTCGCGTAGCGGTTGAAGCCGTAGAGGCTGATGTTGTCGAAGTCGTCGTATTTGCCGAAGTATTTGAACTGGCTCTGGGTGTTGGCCGAGTCGCGTTGCGCGCGCTCACCGAGGAGCGTGAGGCTGTGGCTGCCGAGCCATTTGCCCCAAGTCTTCGAGAGGTCGCGGAAATCGTAGCGGGCGTAGGCGGTGATGCGCTGCGACTCGCGCTCGATCAGGTTTTGATTAAAGATGGCCTGCGCAGAATCGACGAACGGGCGCCCGAGGTTGGGATTGGGGCGGCCGTCGGGGAGCGTGACGTTGACGTCCATGCGGATGTGGTTCGCGTTGGCCTGGGTCGAGACGAAGTTGTTGCGGTTCCGGCGCTCGAGTCGCTCTTGAAAAAACGAGGCCTCGACGCCGAGGCGGTCGCGCCAGAAGCGCTGCTCGAGCGTGACGTTGAACGTGTGAAAGGTGTCGTTCTGGCGGCCGGTTTCGTCGATCTGCTGGTCGCGCCAGTTGAAGTTGTCGAAATTGGTGAAGCCTTGGCTCTTGCGGCCCGCGGGAACGCGGCCGGCGGGAAACTGCGCGTTGGCGTAGTAGAGCGCGGGCAGTTCGCCGATGTTGACGGTCTCGAGCCAGTTTTGCGTGTCGCCGGCGCTGTCGCGATTGAAGATGGGATCGAAGAGCTGGTTGCGCACGGTGTTGATCGCGAGCGCACCCGCCCCGGTGGTGTTGCTGGCGGCCGGCGTGGCGCGATAGCCGAGACCGAGAACGCCGCCGCGGCTGCTCGTGTCGGCGAGCGGCCAGACGAGGGTGTTGAAGGTTTGCGCATTATTGAGCGCGAAGGTGCGGAACGGCGTCGCCGGGACGGAGCCGGGGATCGTGCCGCCGGCATTCTGCGAGGCGGCCAGCGAGTTGCGCGCGGGATCGTCGTAGAGGGTCCAGTCGAAGGGCGTGCGGCCCTGATTCAACCACGTTTGAAAGCTGTTGAACGGCAGCACCGAGAAAGGCCGGTTGGCGCGGGTGTTGCCCGACTCGACGTTGACGCGCAACGAGGTGGTGCGCGTAGGCTCATAGGTGACGGTGCCGTAGAAACGCTTTTTGTTGTCGAAGGTCGGGCGCTGGTTGTGGCGCTCCTGATCGTCGAGCAGCGCGATGCGGGCGCCGAGTTTCCGGGGAATCAGCACGCGATTGATGTCGAGAGACGAGCGCATGCTATCGTTGTCGCCATAGCGGAACTCGACTTTGTTCAAATTGCGGCGGAGATCGGCGCGGAGGAGGGTGGTGTCGACGACGCCGGCGGCATTGGCGACGCCGAAGAGGATGGCGTTGGGCCCGCGGTTCACCGTGACGGCACTGGTATTGTAGCCGTCGATGCCGACGTCGGAGGTGAAATAGCCGCGTGTGTAGGTGGGCGAAGTGAGGCCGCGGGCGCGCGTGCCGCCCTGCGGATTATTGCGGATGCCGTCGCCGACGACGTTGGGCTCCGTGATGCTGGCGCCGGCGGCGTTGGAAAAATTACCGCCCGGGCCGGCCGCTTCCATGCCGGTGGCGTAGATGAGCAGGTCGTTCGCGCTGGTGGCGCCGATGTCGTCGAGGAAGGCTTTGTTGTAAACGGAAATGGATGCGCCGAGGTCCTTGATCGGGGTGTTGAGGCGCGTGCCGGCGAGGGTGTTCGACGCCTGGTAGCCGTTGTCTTTTTCGCTGCTCACGGTGAAGGGACTGAGGACGACGGCCTCGTCGGCCTTGGGATCGGAGACGGAGCGCGTCGGAGCCGTCTGCGCGTCGAGGGACAGCGGAAGCGCGAGCGCGAGCCAGGCGACGGAGCGGAACAGGGTGGAGCGAGGAGGTTTGGTCATGGTGGTCATAGGTTTGGGTTGCGGTTCGGAAACAGGTTTAGCCTCTGCTGGGCGCTCGGGCGTCTCGGCGGCGATACGCTTGCGGCTGACCACAACGGCGCCAGTCGCGGTGTCCTGGCGGCTGCGAGGGCCGAGCCGACGAGCGTGCGATCCAGGGGCTTCGCGGGGCGTGAACTCGCCGGTCGCGGCGTAAGCCGTGGTGCCGTGGACGCGATCGACAAGGGATCAATCGGCGTGGCAGCGGCAGCGCGAATTGCTTGAGCGAGTCGACCGCGTCTTCACGGGGAGGTTGCAGGCCCGCTTGCGCCTGAGAAAATAGATTTGCGGTGGGGGGAGGGGTTTACCGTGGAGGCCATTGGTCGAAAGGCATAATCACGTTTTTACCATATTTCTGCGACCAAAGCGAAGTGCGATGTAAAGCCTAATAAACCTTGGGAGGTCTCGTCGTCTCGTCCCTGAGCGCGCCAAACCTATTTAGGTCTGCGAATGAAAGGAGAACGTGCAGTTGAATGGGCGCGCAGGTGCCAACGCGGGTGTGGCGCGAGGGCTGGTGGGTGCACTGGCTGCCGGCGGGCTCGGGCGAAAACGTCGTCAAATATCGCGCGCTAGATGCACCGCACGGCGATTTCGGACGAACGCCTCCTCGCGGCGACCGACGAGCAGGTGACGTTTGGTTATCCGGATACAGCCACGCAGCAGCGCAAGGCATGCACGGTGACGGCGGATGAGTTTATGCGGCGCTACCGGCAACCTGTGCCGCCGCCGGGATAGCACCGCGTGCGCTATTTTGGCTGGATGCATCCCTGGCCACGGCGCGTCGTCTGAAAGTGCAGACAATCCTTTGGTTCGTTCTGTTGCCGTTTTTTGGGCTTTGTATGATCGCAGTATTACCCATAGCGGAAAGCCGACAAATCCGATTAGTAGAATATAGCGTTGGATTTCTTGCGTGATATGTTTTGCCCATCAGTTTTATGCTACGGTACTGAGCGCAGCTTTTGCCAAGTAGAATGAGAAGCGGCTTCTGGCGTCGGACTGAGAGGCGGGCTGGACTTGGGTGTAGTTTTTTAGGGTTGAGGCCGAGGCTGCGTAAAACTGCACTCGACGGATGAGATCGGCGCACGAAGCCCGTTCTTTTCCAAGAGGGAAGTCCGCCTTGGCTGCCACCGTCTGGCCCGAGGCGAAGCCAGCGGAGGATCGCCGCGAAATCATCGGATTTCTGCACTGCTGCAAGTTCAGGAAAGCGCCGGCGACGAGCATGCTGGCGGAGGAGTAGCTGGCGGAGGCCGATGGGGAGGCCCAAACGGGGCGAGGGAGCCCTTGCGCGTCGCACAACTTTCGGGGTTGGGCTTCACGGGGCTTCCCTCGGTGGCGGATCAAGGACAGCCCCGAGCGGTTGCTTGGACGAGGGAAGCTGCCGCTTGTTAGTCATAAAAAAGGCCGCATGGATGCGGCCTTGAGGAGAGCGAGAGGGGAACTAATTAATTCGTGACATCGGAAGTTATGCTGCGCTCGCGAATTCCCTCGTAAAGGGCGTACCACTCTTTTTGAGCGGGGCTGCCGGCGTAATCCTTCAATGCCTGCTCGCTGGCGAATTCCATGACAAAGATGTGTGAGCGGTCGGTTTGGTTTTTGATCACGCGCGTCCAAACATGGGTGATGCCAGCGTATTTGGCTGGAAGTTTTTGGACGCCGTCGATCGCCGCTTGGATTTTCGCCTGCTCCGTGTTCGCCTTGAAGCTGACGGTCACGATGTGGATGACGCTTTTGGGCGAAGTAGCGGTCGCAGCCGGCGTCTGCATCGCCTCAGCTTTTTTCTTTTTCTTGGTTTCGGCTTGGGCCGAGGCGGGCGAGGAACTGAGGGCGAAGACGCCAACGATCAACAAAAACGAGATGATTTTTTTCATAGGATTAGGCAATGGTAGGAGCAGACGGGAGTCCGACGTGCAGGCTCTCTTGAGCGAGCCGCACGCCTAGGAAAGTTCTGAAAACGAATGGAGATGTCAACGGCTGAAGACGTATTTTATCACGAACGGCCGGCGAGAAACCTCTGGGGTAAAAGTAAAACGAGCGCCCTCATCATCGCCTAAGCGAGCGGTCGTTTTTCGCGGTGGGAGCAGCCAATGTTCCATTGTCGGGGCTCTGGGAAAAAACCGCGGTGAAGATTGACTCCGAAAGCGTGAGTCGAGATCAATGAGCTGTCCGGTAACCCTTTCCCCTTCTATCTATGATCCTCAGGAAGCGTATTATTTTTTCGATGTTTATTTCCGCGCTGGCCCTTGGGCCGAGTGGATTGGCAGCGGATGTGCCCTATGGTGCACCGATTTCGCTCGCGGAAGCGAAGCGAGTGGTGGCGGCGGCGCAAACCGAGGCGGCGAGAAACCAATGGAATGTGGTGATCAGCGTGGTGGATGCGGGTGGGCATCTCGTGGCGTTGGAACGGATGGATGCGACGCAGTACGGCAGCGTGGAAGTAGCCCAGGAGAAAGCGCGGACGGCCGTGGCCTTTCGGCGTCCATCGAAGGTATTTCAAGACGGAGTGGCGGCGGGTGGTGAAGGCTTGCGCATTTTAAAGCTGCCGGGGGCTCTGCCGATTGAAGGGGGGCTGCCGCTCTTGGTCGGGGGGAAAATCGTGGGGGCGGTTGGGGTGTCGGGAGTGACCTCTGCGCAAGATGGTCAGATCGCGGCGGCGGGCGTGGCTGCTCTCAAGTAAACGCGCCCTTGAAAGCGATCTGCGGTCTGCTGTTTTTTTTGTTGGCAGGGTCGATCGGCGGAGCCGCGGGCGAAGGGAAGCGCGCGAATATTTTATTGATCGTCAGTGATGATCAAGGTTGGCCGGACATTGGGGCGATGCGACTGAAGGCGATCAAAACGCCCCATCTCGATCGATTGGCAGAGCAAGGGGTGCGGGCCACGCAATTTTACGTGACCTGGCCGGCGTGTACACCCTCTCGTGGGAGTATTTTGACCGGTCGTTATCCGCAGCGGAACGGGCTCTATGATATGGTCCGCAATGATATGGTAAACTATGGCTATGTGTATCCGCAGGAAGAGTACGCGGTTTCGCCGGAAATGACGCTGGGGCTAGACCCGCGGGAGAAAACCTTGGGTGATTTAATGCGGAGCGCAGGCTATCGGACCGGTGCGATTGGCAAATGGGATATGGGGCAGGCGAAGCGCTACTTGCCGCAGCAGCGCGGCTTCGATTTTTTTTACGGCCATGGGAATAACGGAATCGATTATTACACGCACGAGCGCTACGGAGTGCCCTCGATGTTTGCGGGCAATCGCCGGACGACCGCGGACCGGGGAACCTACGCGACGCATCTCTTCCAGCGCGAGGCCGTGCGTTTTGTGGAGGCCGCGCCTCCGGGGCAGCCATGGTTTCTTTACTTGGCATTTAACGCGCCGCATGGGGCTTCATCGTTTACCGGCGAGCTGCAGAAGAACGGACGCAAGCAAGGTGCCGGGGTGCAGGCGCCGGAGAAGTATGTAGCGCCTTATCGCGGGCAAGGACTGAGCGAAAATCTAGCGCGTTATTATGGGGCAGTTACCTGCATGGACGAGGCGATCGGGGAGGTGCTGAGCTGCATTAAAGCGCGGGGTGAAGAGCGCGACACTCTGGTCCTATTCATTAGTGACAACGGCGGGAGTGGGAACGGCGGCAACGCCCCGCTGCGAGGTCAGAAGAGCACGATGTGGGAAGGCGGGTTGAGCGTGCCCTTCATCGCGCGATGGCCGGCGCGGTTACCCGCGGGTAAAGTGACGAATGAATTCATTACCTCATTGGAATTTTTCCCGACCCTGGCGGCGGTGAGCGGGGCTCCGTTGCCGACGGGGGTAAAGCTGGATGGGTTTGATTTTACGGCGGTGCTGCGCGGAGAGATGCCTTCAGCGCGGACGGAAATGTTTTGGGAGCGCCGTGCGGATCACGCGGTGCGGGTCGGCCCCTGGAAGTGGGTTAAAACGGGAAATGCCCAGGGGCTTTTTAATTTAGAGACGGACCGTGGGGAACAAAATGATATGTCCAAGCAGCACCCCGAAGTGGTCGCTCGGTTGCAGGCGCGCTTGGAGGCGTGGCGCGCGGAGATGTCGGCGGCGGAACCGCGGGGCCCGTTCCGCGACTACTGAAAAAAGGGTCTGGCCGGATCGAGCGGCGCGTTGTTGTCAGGGTGGAGGTGCCAGCACGGTTGCGGGGCGGGCGGGCCAGCCGAAGACTTGGCGCCGGCAGGAACGATGGAGACCCGGGCCGGCGGCGGAAACTTTATTGCGCGCATTTTCGTGAGCGAAAAGCCGCGACACCGCGATCACTGCCAAGCAAGGTGGTCCGATGTCGAATTTTCGCGCACCTTGGTTGCGGTTGATGCTCTTATTGCTTCTGAGCGGTTGGCCCGCTCGTCTATTTTCAGCAGAGCCATTTTTTTTTATTCAGCTGAGTGATCCGCAAATGGGTATGTTTAGTGGTGATCAAGACGTGGCGCAGGACGCCGCTAATTTCGAATTTGTGGTGAAAGCGGTCAATCGGCTCAAGCCGGCCTTCGTCGTGGTGACTGGCGATCTTGTCAACAAGCCGGGTGATGTTGGGCAGATCGCGACCTACCATCGCATCGTCCGGCAGATCGATCCCTCCATACCGGTGTACAACGTGGCCGGGAATCACGATGTGCAGAATGTGCCGACGCCGGCTAGTCTATCGGATTATGGTAAAAATTTTGGTGCCGATCATTTTGTTTTTTCTCATCAGGGATTCGTGGGGATTGTGCTGAATTCGACGGTAATTCATTCGCCCAATCAGGTGTCAGGGCAACTGCTCGCGCAGGAGGCGTGGTTGCGGGCTGAGCTGGCAAGAGCGCGCGCGGCGCAGGCGCGACCGATCGTCGTGTTTCAACATCACCCCTGGTTCATCGCGGACGCCGTCGAACCCGATCAGTATTTCAATATTCCGCTCGCCCGTCGCGCGACGTATCTCGCGATTTTTCGGGAATACGGCGTCCGCTATTTATTTTGCGGGCATTATCATCGCAATGCGGAAGGTCGCGATGGGGAACTGGTGAACATAACGACTGGCCCCGTGGGCAAACCGCTGGGCGGGGCTAAATCCGGGATGCGCGTCGCAATCGTTCGCGATGAGATCATCGACCATCGTTTTTATGAGCTGGGTGATCTCCCGGTGAAGATCGATTTGAGACCGGTGCCTGCTAAAAAGACACCGACTCAGTAATGGGGCGACGCACCTGAGCGAGGTGGCGTCGCTGGAGGGAAGGCGGACGAGGATGCCCTGATTATTGGTCAACGTTATGCGTGAGTGGGCCAAGGCGGCGGGGTCGGGGTGGGGTGGGCTGGCGCGGGAAAGCGGGCCGTACCGAGGTTTTTTTGCGATCGGGGCCGCCTCGCAGGAATGCCCGCAGGAATGCCCGCAGGGCTCTCGCGTGGAAAGTAGTTGGGGAAACGCTTTGAAAACGCTCGCGCTGCAAGCGAGGGTTTGGTGGTTTTATAGCGTGAGTTTCAGCGAATTTTTTATCCCATGAAAAGTAATCTCCCCGTTTCAATTCTCGCGCGTGGCTTGGCCGGCGCTCTTTTGGTGACCACGGCTCTCCGTGGGGCCGCTGCTGACATCGACGCCTTCGTTGGCCGTTGGGCCCTTTCATTGCCGTCGGCGGCGGGTTGGCTTGAGGTGAAAAAAGAAGCCGGTTGGCTCGACGGCGCGTTGCTCTGGGGAGGCGGGAGCGTCCTCCCCGTTTCCAGCGTGACGATTGCCGAAGGGACGTTGACGATCACACGGGTGAGCGACGCGATTCGGAAGAATGCGGCGGGTAAAGTTGTGCGGACCCAGCAGCTCACCAGCACGCTGACGGCGACGCTCGATGGCGATACGCTGCGGGGTGTCCGCTTGGATCCGCGAGCCAATGGTGCGGGGTTTAATCGCGTGGAGTTTACCGGCAAACGGAGCCTCCCGCTGCCCGCCCGACCGAACCTGCACGCCGTTAAGTTCGGCGAGCCGATTGTTCTCTTTAACGGACGAGACCTCGCGGGATGGAAGCTCAAAGAAGCCGATATCAAGAATGGTTGGACGGTTAACAACGGTGTCCTGGCTAATCAACCGCCGGCCCACGTGGCGGGACAACCGAACGTTCGTACGGCGAATCTGCGAACCGAGCGGGAGTTTGAAGATTTTAGTCTCAAGGTAGAAGTGAGCGTGCCGGCGGGAAGTAATAGCGGGGTGTACCTGCGCGGTATCTACGAAATTCAAGTCCTTGACTCTCGGGGCAAGGCATTGGATTCGCACAATATGGGCGCTCTCTACAGCCGAATCACGCCAAGTGTCGGTGCAGAGAAGGGTGCGGGGGAATGGCAAACGATGGAAATGACCTTGGTGCAACGTCACCTGACGGTCGTGCTCAACGGGCAGACCATCATTGATAACCAGCCGGTGATGGGTTGCACGGGCGGAGCGATGTGGTCGGATGAATCGCGACCAGGCCCGATTTATTTGCAAGGTGATCATGGCGCGGTGTCCTACCGCAATCTGGTCCTGCGGCCGGTGGTTAAATAAGCACTAGTCCCATGCGTCTAACGTTTTTGCTGGGTTGCGTTTGCCTGGTTCTCAGCGGAGCACCCGGACGAGCGGAGCGGATGGTGCTCGTCGCTGGCGGGAGTGAGGATGCGGTCGATATACCGGCGACGCGGGCGCGATTAAAAGAACCTTTCGGGGTCGATTTCGACCGCGCTGGCCGTCTATTCATCGTTGAAATGGTCTCGGGTAACCGGCTCTTGCAAATTGATGCCAGTGGCTTGTTGACGCACGTCGCGGGTCAACTTGTGCCGGGCGATACGGGTGATGGTGGACCGGCTCGGAATGCGCAATTTAACGGGCCGCACAACTTGGCCGTGTTGGCTTCGGGCGATATCTTGATCGCCGATACTTGGAACGGTCGCGTGCGGCGCGTCGCGATCGGCACAGGTGCGGTGGCGACGTTTTCGGGTTTTAAAGTGGCGGCGTCGGCCGCTAAAGGCGCCGGACCGTATTGCATTAGTCTCGATCCGGCGGGGAGGGAGCTTTTCGTGGCGGATCTAAGACGGGTGCAGGCAATAGATGTGCAGTCAGGAAAATCGCGTTGGGTGGCCGGTAACGGTGAGAAAGGCGTACCGAAGGACGGGGCGCGAGCGGTGGATGCTCCGCTTTTGGATCCTCGGGCGGCGGCGGTAGACCTAGCGGGTAACGTGTACATTCTTGAACGTAACGGGCACGCCTTGCGAGTAGTCGGGCGCGATGGAAAAATCCGCACGGTCGTAAATGCTTCGGGGCAGAAAGGTGCCGTCGGTGACGGTGGCGATGCCCTCGCCGCGATGCTCAATGGCCCCAAGCATCTGTGTA
The DNA here is from genome assembly GCA_945903465.1 of Opitutus sp. GAS368. GTDB lineage: Bacteria > Verrucomicrobiota > Verrucomicrobiia > Opitutales > Opitutaceae > ER46. Next base: position 32,692 of record CAMDOF010000011.1, on the reverse strand, counting down.
TTGACCACGATGGGACGGTCTTGATCGCCGATGCCGAGAATCACCTCATTCGCCGCTACGTGCCCGCGACGGGCAAAATTCTCCGAGTGGCCGGTACGGGAAAAAAAGGTGCCGCTGGCTTGGGTGGGGCACCGACTGAGGGTGAGTTGAATCGTCCGCACGGCGTGACGGTGCATCGCGATGGTACGTTATTTATCACGGACAGTTACAATAATCGGATCTTGAAGATCATCCCGTAAGCGGGCTTCGGTTCGGCAGCTTGCCGGTAGCTTCGGCGGCTCTTCAAAAGGTGGCCGGCGCGACGTGCCACGACGCTAACCGTCCGCGGCGAGAGTGCGTTTGTGTCCGCGAGTGAGGGCGGGGGGGGGCGGTGAGGCGGCGCTACGCGAGAAGTTTGCTAACGACTTTACCGGCGACGTCAGTGAGGCGGAAATCGCGGCCCTGAAAACGATAGGTGAGGCGCGTGTGCTCAAGACCAAACAAGTGCAGAATGGTCGCGTGCAGGTCATTTACGTGGACCGGATCGCGGACGATATTCCAACCAATATCATCGGTCTCGCCGATCACCTGGCCCCCTTTGACACCGCCGCCCGCCATCCAGAGGCTGAAGGCAAACGGGTGGTGATCACGCCCAGTGACCGCCTGATAGCCGATCCGATTTTCGCCGAGGGGCGTGCGGCCGAATTCGGAACCCCAGACGACGAGGGTTTCGTCGAGTAGACCGCGTTGCTTGAGATCTTTAAGGAGGGCGGCGATCGGCTGGTCGGCCATTTGACTATTGAAACTCAGTTCGCGTTCGAGATTGCTGTGATGGTCCCATGACGCGTGGAAAATATTAACAAAGCGGACACCGCGCTCGACGAGGCGGCGGGCCAGTAGGCAATTCGTGGAGAACGTGCGAAATTGTCCTTGGCCGCCCCCGCGATTGGCGTCTTTCAGGTTGGGTTCTTCACGGTCGATGCCATAGGCCTCGAGGGTAGCTTTAGATTCCCCGGCGAGATCAGTTAATTCGGGTGCGGCCGTTTGCATGCGGAACGCCAACTCATAGGCGGCGATGCGGCTGGCGATTTCGGGGTCGCGGACCTTTTGGTGGCGCAGTTTGTTCAGGTCGGTGATGGCATCGAGACCGTAGTGTTGCATTTGGGCCGTGATGCCGGGGGGATTGCTCAGATTGAGCACTGGGTCGCCCTTGTTGCGAAAGAGCACGCCGGCGTAATCCGACGGGAGGAAGCCGCTTGACCAAAGTGACGCGCCGCCGCTGGTGCCACGGCCGGCGGTGAGGACGACGTAGCCGGGAAGGTTTTTAGACGCCGTGCCCAGGCCATAGTTCAACCAGGAGCCCATGGAAGGACGATCGAACATAGCCGACCCGCACTGCATCATGAGCTGGCCGGGATGGTGGTTGAATTGATCCGTGTGCATGGAGCGGATCAGGGCGATGTCGTCGGCGCAGGTGCCGATATGCGGCAGCAAATCGGAAAGCTCCATCCCGCATTGGCCGTGCTTCGTGAACTTGCGCGGTGAGCCGAGCAGGCGCGCGCCGTCTTTTTGGATGAAAGCGAAGCGCACCTTTTCGAGCAGCGAGTCGGGCAGCTTCTGACCGTTCATTTCATTGAGCTTGGGCTTCGGGTCAAAAAGGTCCATCTGGCTGGGCGCCCCCTCCATATAGATGAAAATGCAATTCTTCGCTTTCGGGGCGAAGTGCGGGCCAGTGCCAGCGGCGGCGGCCGGGAGGCCTGGCTCAGCCGCGAGGAGGCCCTCGGCTTTAAAGAGGGAGGCTAGAGCGAGTGAGCCGAGACCACTGGCGCTGGTGGCCAGAAAATCTCGTCGGGTGAGCTGGATAATCTCTTCGGGACTCATCGTGGGATTTAGTCGCGGGTGATAAACTCGTCGAGATTCATGATCGTGCGGACGGTTGCCACGAGGCTCGCTTCCGCGATGGGATCGGCGGGCCGCGCGACGTCGCCGGTGACTCCGAGAATCGCTTGAGCCTGGGAGGCTTGGGTGGCGGCGGTGTGTTGGGTGTACAGTTCACTCAGGCGGGCAAGTTCCGGAGGGCTCGGCGTTCGCGCGAGACAGGCGTCAAAGGCTTGCTGAAGGCGCGCCTCTACCGTCGGTGCGGTCATGAGTTGTTTCGCGAGGGTGCGGGCACAGTCGAAAAATACGGGGTCGTTCCACAGTGTGAGGGCTTGAAGTGGTGTGTTCGAGCGATCGCGGCGAGTGCAGGTGGTCGTCGCGTTCGGGGCATCGAAAGTCATGAGCATAGGGTACGGGACGGTGCGCTGGAAAAAAATATACATACCGCGGCGATAACGATCGGCGCCCTCGCTCTCCTGCCATTTAACGGAATTCGCGTAGCCCAGCGCGGCGATATCAGCGGGCAAGGGCGGCCGCACGCTGGGGCCGCCGATTTGAGTGCTGAGCAGACCACTCGCGGCGAGATGGGTATCGCGAACAATTTCTGCTTCCAGGCGCAGACGACTTTGGCGAGCGAGCAAAATATTTAAGGGATCCACATCGATGAGATCCGTTCGATAGTCGGATGACTGGCGGTAAGTGGCGGACGTCACGATGAGCCGGAGGAGCGCCTTGCGGCTCCAGCCGAGACGGGGGAATTCCGTGGCGAGCCAGTCGAGGAGTTCGGGGTGGGAAGCGCGTTCGCCCTGTAGGCCGAAGTTATTTACGCTGGCGACGAGGCCGCGCCCGAAGAGATTTTTCCAAAGGTGGTTGACGGTGACACGACTCGTGAGCGGATTTACTGGATCGATCAGCCAGCGTGCGAGGTCGAGGCGGTCGGGCCGCTCGCTGCGAGGTCGGAACGCGTGGAGAGCCTGCGGTGTGGCCGGATTAACGAGCGGGCCTGGCCGAAGAAAATCGCCGCGGATATGAATATGCGTGGCGCGGGGCACCGGCCGTTCGGCGAGAGTCGCCGCTTTTGTTTCGGGGAATTTGGGCGTTTTTTTCGCGTGCGCTTCAAGAGGGCGGCGCATTTTTTTCACCTCGGGGTCGACTTCATCGCGGTAGTAGTCCCGGAGGGTGGCGAGGTGCGCGGAGGTACGCTGGGTGGCGGGGGTAGACCAAGCGATCGGGACTTGGTCATCGATCAGGGTGGCGGGGCCGGGGTCGGTGTGGGCCGTGGCGGACAAGCGGAAGCGCAGCAGGGTTTGCTGGTTGCCGAATTGCTGATCGAGGATGCAGCGGACGGTGTCGCCCGGAGCAAGCGCGAGTGGCTCCGCACACCTAAAAGTGGCGACGTGCCGGCGCTTCGCTTGCGGCGAAATCGCCCAGCCGGTTTTTGGATCGTCGTCGAGGGCTCCTCCGACCGCGTAGTCCTTCTGGCTAAAATCGGCGGACGCTGCCTCCAGCGTCACGGCGTGGGGTGCGGAGCCGTCGGCGGGATTAACGGTGACGCGAAAATGCGTGAGCACGAAGTTACCATTTCCGGAACGACCGGGGCCGTTCTTCTCGTTTTGGGAAGGGAGAACTTCGAGGCGAAAGCCGGTCACGATGGCGAGCTCGCTTGTGGCGTCGATGGTGTAGGTTTCGGTGGGCGGACTGAGCCCCGAGGCGGTGATGATGTGATCGGAATCGGTGCCGAGGGTGGTCTCGATCGCGGCGACGCGCTGGGGCACGAGGGGTTTCCACGATGCGAGATTTACCTGACCACTTTTTTCCCAAGTGATCTGTTTTTCGGGAAGCTGTTCGCGCACGTAGTGATCATGGGCGTTCTGCAGCGACTGCTGAGTGGCTTGCCATTGCGCCTTCGCTTCCTCGTAGCCGGTGATCTCGGTGGTCGTAGCGGCGGGCAAATCAAGATCGTCGGCGTTATTGAAAAATGCGAACAGCTGGTAGAACTCACGCTGCGAGAAAGGATCGTATTTGTGCGAGTGACATTGCGCGCAGCCGACGGTCAGACCGAGCCAAACTGCGCCGGTCGTGTCGACCCGATCGACGACCGCTTTAGTCCGGTACTCCTCTTGGTCGACGCCACCCTCGCGGTTAAGCAGGGTCTGCCGGTGAAACCCCGTCGCGAATTTTTGAGCGGGAGTGGCGTTGGGTAATAAGTCCCCGGCGAGTTGCTCCAGCGTGAATTGGTCAAAGGGGAGGTCGCGGTTGAATGCATCGATGACCCAATCGCGATATAAGTAGGCGTAGGGGCGCGGGGAGTCCTTCTCGTAGCCGTCGCTGTCGGCGTAGCGGGCGAGGTCGAGCCAGTGACGGCCCCAGCGTTCGCCGTAATGAGGGGACGCGAGCAGTCGATCGACCGCCCGTTCGTAAGCGTCGGGGGCGGCGTCGGCGAGAAAGCGACGCATCTCTTCAAGAGAGGGCGGCAACCCCCGCAGATCAAAGCTGAGACGGCGGAGGAGGGTGGCGGGGTTGGCCTCGGGCGCAGGTTTGATTTTTTCGTACTCTAATCGGGCGAGGACAAAGCGGTCGATGGGATTGCGCGACCACGTTGAATTCTGCGTGGCGGGTGGCTCGGCGCGTTGCGGCGGCTGAAAGGCCCAGTGTTGGCTGCGGACCGGGGCGCGATCGTCACCGTCGCTGGGCCAGACGGCACCTTCATCGATCCACGCTTTGAACAGGGCAACCTGCGCGGCGTTGAGCGGTTTGCCCTCTTTGCTCGGAGGCATAATCGCGTCCGGTTCGGCCCCGGAAATATGCGCGTAAAGCGGACTTTTTTTGCTGTCGTGCGGAACAATGACAGCACCGGAGTCGCCACCGAGCATGGCGCCTAGCTTTTGATCGAGGCGCAGACCGCTCTTTTGTTTGTCTGGCCCGTGGCACGAGTAACAGCGATCAGCCAAGAGAGGTTGGATTTCTCGGGAGAAGTCGACCGCCGCTGCGCTGATCAACGTGCTGCCGATGGCAAGCGTGATGGCGATTAAAGGCGAAGCGCGCTTTCGGGGCGAGGGCATCTGCGAGGGCGGGAAGTTGATGGGGTGGACCGTAGTGGATTGATCGCGTGGCAATCGTGCGCGGATGTCAAAGCGAGATTCTTGATTCTTGTGTCTTTCGCGGCGCGACGCGGGTCGACTAAGCCGATCACAAATGGCGCAGAGTTCAGACCTCAAAAAATTAAACCGCTGTTTTTAAAATACACGGCATGATGGCGTCGGCCCCGAGCGCGGATCCATGGTTCAGGTGATTCCGGAACAAAGGGATTGCCGACGTTTATCACTCGGAGGACGTGCGTGCCCCTGGAGAAATCGGCGTCGGCGGTGCCTCGGGCTACGCAGCCTGTCGGACTGAGAGATTTTTCAAAAAGCCGACGCCACAGAATCGCTTATGCGGCATTTTCGCGGAGGGGTCTGATAAGTTTGATGGTCTAAAATTCAGTAAAACGAGTGGAACATGCCTAAAGTCCGACAGGCTGCTACGCTGGTTTATAAATGATGCCAGCACTTTTAAGCGCGTTGGTTGCGCACAGTATTTCCTCGGGCGCAGACCGTGTTGCCCGGAAGGTTTTCCGGAAGATAACCAATCCTGCCTTTGCACACCTGTTCGGTCCTCTTCAGCAGGTGCGCCGCGTGTAGGGGAAAACGATTCAAGCCACTAGCGGAAAAGCGATTTCCCGGAGTTTAAAAAATCTTACCCAAAAAAATCTTTTTAACCTCAATCCGAGGATGTTTGCTTATGCCAGCCGCGGGCGGTTAGACGCGTGGCGGCAACGTGCGCACGGAATGATCCGAAAAGGAAAGGCAGGAAGGGACGCGCGTATCACCCGATTTATTGGGAGAGCGAGCGGTCGGGTGCCGAAGAGCCGAACGTGGGGCAACGCGCGGGAAGGAAAGGGGCGGCGACGAGTGAGGCGGGCGAAGCTTAGCGCGTGAGTGGGGTGGTGGCGGGGGAGGCTTGGGGACGGGCGGAAGTAAGCGCGGGAGGAGTGGCGGCAGTGACAACGCGGATGACGTGGTACGCGGCTTGGGTTGTGCCGACATTGCGCAGGCCATGGAAATCTTGGGAGGCGAAGAAGTAGATGGAGCCGGGGCCGCCGCGCTGGGCAACGCCGTTGATGGTAACTTCGATGAGGCCCTCTTCGACCAAGATGACTTCCTCGTCGGGATGTTGGTGGGCCGCGTGGGAAACCTCGCCGGCACGGAGGGTCGTGATATGGCTCTCGAGATTTTTCAGCGTAACGGTTGAGCCGCTGAGAACAGGGCGCACGGACCCCACGGCGGTGGTTTTCGGCGTGAGCTTTTCCCATGGGAAAACGCCGGAGAGCAGGCTCGATGCCGCGTTGTGCTCCGCAGGTCGGTGGGTCGCCGCAGAGGCTAGATTGATGACCCAATAGGTGGCGCGAGTGTCCCCGACGTTCCGCACGTTGTGCGCGTCATTGGAAGCGTAAAAAAGGGTTGCGCCCGGTCCCGCACGCTCGATGCGCCCATTAATGTGCACATCAACGGATCCTTCCTTAATTATGATGATCTCTTCCTGAGGATGGCGGTGGGGTGCGTGCGATTCGCGACCGGGATTAAGCGTCGTGATATGGCATTCGAAAACGGCGAGGGTTGCGGTGGGGTGATTGGAGACATCGCGACGTTCCCCGAGAGGCGTCGTCTTAACCACGAGATTTTCCCAAAGAAATGCACTTGAGGTCATGAGAGTGGTCGAAGGGGATGTCTTGGGAGCACTTTGGGACCAAATACTTGAGGGGGGGGGCGAGACCGGCGGCGAAAAGACCCGCCGCGAGGAGATGAATACGATTGGAGCGGGACACCCAGGTTGATCCCGGAGTTTTAAACGGAAGGCAAATGAGATCCCGAATTTTGGCCGCGCTGACTTTCGTGGTGACATCCTCAAATTGAATACGCACGTTTCTTTTCCCCTGTGATTCTTTTCGCTTTCTACGCCGTCGTTATAACTCTTGGCATCCTAAGTATGGGTTTTCAGCTGCTCGCCTCGCGACTGCTTAACCCTCACTTCGGATCGTCCATTATTGTATGGGCCTGGTTGATTTCGACCTTCTTGGCGGCCTTCAGTATCGGCTCTGTCGTCGGAGGCTGGATTAGTAACCTGCCACCTCGCCCGCGTCATCGCGGTCAGCTCGCCGGCATCCTGATCGCGGTGATTACGCTGGCCATCACAGCCCTGTTTGGACGCACGCTGCTCGGTTTGATTGAAGGAGCGTTTGAAGATGTCAGCACGGCGTTGCTGGTATCGTGCTTGGGGATTTTCTTCCTCCCGGTGACGGCGTTATCGAGCTTTGGTCCGCAATGCGTGCAATTTCTGGCGTCGCGCGGCACGCCACCAGGGAAGGCCTCCGGGGTAGTCTACGGGGTGAGCACGCTTGGTAATATCGCGGGGGTCATGTTGACCGCCTTTGTGCTGATCCCTCACTTTCACGTTTCGACGCTTCTCTACCTTTGGCTCGGCGTCGCCGTCGCGAGTCTGGCGGCCTTGGTGCGCTTGTTGCGTGTTCCCATTTCTGCTTCATGAAAATAATTCGTTGCTGCCTTGGAGTGACGCTGTTCAGCGCGAACCTCATCGCGGCTGATTTCGTCGAGACCTACGATACGATCTATAATAGCCTCACCGTGGAGCGCCGAGGTGATCTCGTCGAGCTACGGGCGCGCGCCCGCGGGAGCGAAGCGCTCGAGTCCGCGGTGGATCTGAGTGATCCGCTGAAGCTCGTGGTGCCTTATACCCGCTCTCTGTTTGGGGCACTTTTTTTTCAGCCGAAACCGCAGCGTGTACTGATGATCGGCTTGGGCGGTGCCGGTTTTCATCGGTTATTCACGGCGGCGTACCCTGACGCGCTGTTGCAGACCGTTGAGCTGGATCCAAAGGTCTTTGAGTTGTGCCAGACGCGCATGGAATTCAAGTCGACCGCGAAGACGCCGGTGGCGCTGGTCGATGGTCGAATGTTTGTGAAGCGCGACAAGCAGTCTTGGGACTGGCTGATCTTGGACGCTTTCCGGGGTGGTTTTGTGCCGCCGCACTTAAAGACTGAGGAATTTTATCGGGAGTGTGCGGCCCGTTTGAGCGAACGCGGGGTCTTTGTGAGTAATCTCCACGCGACGAGCGAACTGTACTACTCAGATGTGAAGACCCTTCAAGCGGTGTTTCCTCAGGTTGTGCTCCTCGGGGTGGATGGTCGGGGAAATGTGATTGCCTGTGCCGTAAAATATCGGACGCCGGTCATCACAGACGCATCGCAGTGGCCCGAAGTGGCGGCACTCGCCAACCCAGTGTTTACGGGACGCTTGGATTTAGTCGCGCTCCGACGAGAGCAGATTCCGATTCCGACGGGCCGGATGCGGTCGGCGCGGGTATTGAGCGATGATTTTGCTCCGGTGGAATTTCTGGATGCCTTAAAGTCGAACAACTCAGATCGAAAAAAATAAGGGTTGCGCGGTCGGGGCAACCTGGGCCCGGGAGTGGCGGAGCGGCGGCAGGAGTCTGCTAATCGGGGCGGGGTTTGACCCTTTGAGTAAAATCGCTTTCGGGCATTGACGCGGATTCCGATGTGCAGAATCTTCCTTCACCGCGGAGCTCGCGGGGTATTGCCCTCTATGAATTCACCTACGGTTGTTTCGTTGTCCCCGTTGGATCGAGCGCGCCAGAAAGTTTATTGGCGGGTCTTGCCGCTCTTGTTCGTGTGCTACGTCATCGCTTACGTCGATCGGGCGAATGTCGCGATTGCCAAGCTCACGATGGTGAAAGATCTACCTGGTTTTGATAACGCGGTGATTGGATTCGGGGCGGGGGTTTTTTTCTGGGGATACTTTTTACTCGAGGTACCTGGGTCGTTGATCGTGGAAAAATGGAGCGCGCGGAAGTGGATTTGCCGCATTATGATTACGTGGGGCATCATGGCGGCGCTGACGGCGCTCGTGAAGACCCCCATGCACTTTTATGTGGTGCGTTTTATGTTGGGGCTCGCTGAGGCCGGCTTTTTTCCCGGCATCATTGTTTATTTGACGCACTGGTTCCCGGCCCGAGATCGCACACGCGCGCTGGCGCTCTTTTTTGTCGCCACCCCTGTCGCGCAGATTGTAAGTCCGAAAATTTCCAACGCACTTTTACGGATTGGCACGAGCGAGATCGTGGACGGGGCGACCATCGTACACCCGCAGGTGCTGGGTCTCGCGGGATGGCAATGGGTGTACATTTTTTGGGGTATTCCCGCGATAGTCTTAGGCGTGGTGGTGCTCTTTTTCCTGAAAGATCGTCCACGCGACGCGCCCTGGCTCACCAGCGAGGAGCGGGAGGCGTTGGAGACGCAACTGGCCGCAGACAAAGCGGCCGGGGGCAAGAAACGGATGACGCTGCTGCAGGCGTTGAGCCATCCGCTCGTGTTGCTATTGGCGCTCGCTTATTTTTGTAACGTGACGGGCACGTATGGAATTGAGTTCTTCCTGCCGAGTATTTTGCAGCAATGGTACGGCTTGAAGATCGACGCGATCACCTGGCTGGTGATTTTGCCACCGGTGTTGGCCCTCGTGGCGCAACTCTTCATCGGTTGGAGCTCGGACCGCATGCAAGAACGGCGTTTTCACGCGGTGATCCCGTTGATTATCGCGGCGCTGGCACTCGGCGCCGCGCCTCTTACGCAGGGAAATCTGCCGCTGACGATCTGTTGTTTTATGCTGGGCTTTGCCGGCTTGAAAGCCTATCTGCCGGCTTTTTGGGCGATGCCCAGTCTTTTTCTTTCAGGTCCCGCGGCGGCCGGGAGTATCGGCCTCATTAATTCCCTTGGTAATCTCGGTGGTTTTTTTGGGCCGGCGGTATTAGGGAAGGTCCAGACGGTGACGGGTTCGTTTGTGGGGGGGATTTTTTATCTCTCCGTTTCGATCAGCGTTTCGGCGATCATTTTGTTTTTTATCGGGCTCGGTGGTCGGGAGAAACCAGGGGTGAGTTCGGCGAAGTGAGCGCAGAGTGACCGCTGGACACGGCGGAATCCGCGGCTGTCGATTACGCCTCGCGGCGGGGGCGAGTTCCGGTGCGCGGTGATTTCACTGGGTACGTGGCTATGCAGGAAACGGCCAAAGCGGGCGTGGCGGCCGGTATTTTGACTGAAATGGGCGCGACCGCGTGGCGGTGAGCCCGCGTTGGCGGCGATGAGCGACAGCGCCCGCGCAATTTGGCGGACCTCGAGAATGAACGGTGCAATCGTAAACGGCGGCTTGCGCTGCAAAGGGGAATTTATGGCAATGCAGGTAACTGTTTATTTTCTATGTCTCTATACATCGGCATCGATTCGGGCACGCAAAGTGTTAAAGCGGTCGTCCTCGACCTGAAAACCCGCAAGGTGATTGCGGAGGCGCGTGCCCCGCATTTTTTGATTGGAGGCTTGCCGGTTGGGCACATGGAGCAGCATCCCAGTGATTGGGTCGTGGCGATGCACCAGGTGATTCACGAAGTAGCGGGTAAGATTGATCGCGCGCGGGTGCGCGGTATCGGGGTCTCGGGGCAGCAGCACGGTTTTGTGCCGCTGGATGCCCAGGGTGCGGTGATTCGGCCAGCGAAGTTGTGGTGCGACACGAGCACCACGCACGAGTGTGCGCTCATTACCAAAAAATTGGGCGGACCGAAAGCGGCCATCCGACTGACCGGCAATTTGATTCTTCCGGGGTTTACGGCTCCGAAGATTCTCTGGCTGAAGCGTCATGAGCCGGCAAACTTCGCGCGGCTGCGCCACGTGCTGCTGCCCCATGACTATCTTAACTTTCATCTCACCGGGAATTACTGCATGGAGTTCGGTGATGCCTCCGGTACGGCGCTGATGGACGTGCGCCGGCGCGTGTGGTCGGCGCCGGCGATCAAAGCGATTGATGCGCGACTCGCTGAATGGTTGCCCGCCCTGAGCGAGTCGTCCGTGGCGGCAGGGACGCTGCGGCTGGAGCTCGCCAACGCGTGGGGATTTCCCAAGGACGTGGTCGTGAGCGCGGGTGGGGGGGATAATATGATGGGGGCAATTGGCACGGGTAATGTGACTCCAGGGGTCATTTCCGCGAGCTTTGGAACCAGCGGGACGATCTACGCCTACGCCCAGAAGCCGGTGATTGATCCGCACGGTGAGATCGCGGCGTTTTGCTCCTCATCGGGCGGGTGGTTGCCCCTGTTGTGCACGATGAACGTGACCACGGTAACCGAGCAGATGCGGGCGCTTTTCGGTTACGACCACGCGGCGCTGGAGAAGGCGGTCGAGGGAACCCAAGCGGGGGCTGAGGGCCTTTTGATGCTGCCCTATTTTGCGGGTGAAAGGACCCCCAACGTACCCGAGGCGACGGGCGCGGTTATCGGTCTGAACGCGACAACCTGCCAGTCTGGCCCGCTAGTCCGTGCGGCGATGGAAGGTGTGACGATGGGGATGAACTATGGGTTGCGCCGACTGGCCGCATTAGGGGTGAAAGCCAAAGAGATTCGCATCACGGGAGGCGGTGCCAAATCGGCGGTCTGGCGGCAGATCATGGCCGATATCTTTGGTGTTCCTGTGGTGGGAATGATCGAGGATGAAGGGGCCGCTTTGGGCGGAGCGTTGCAGGCGGCGTGGTGCGTCGCGCGGCGCGAGGGGCGACGGTCCGCGAAACTCCGCGAGTTCACGGCGGGAGTGGTGGCGCTCAACGAAGCGACTCGGTGTCGACCTAATCCCCGTAACGTGGCGCGCTACCGCGAGCTGCAAGCCCTTCAGGATGACCTGAGCGTCAGCTTGAGGACTGTTTTCAAACGGCATCGCGCTCTCGTGACGGCGCGCTGACCCGGGCACTGGTCGCAATCAGGCTAAGGGCCCCACCGCTTGGATGTTTCCGTAGCTGCCAGCGCTCGCGAGGCTTGAACCGGCCAAACGCGGATCTTTGCTGGCTAGCCCGCAAAGCAAAGCCCTCGGAATCTTTTGGGCGCCGGGCTCCGTGATCATCTCAATCAAACGCCGCCTCGGGAGGGTTTAACGCCGGGTAAAGTAGCGCGGAGGGCGTCCGGTGGTTTTCTCCATCGAGGTCAGGCGGACCCCGGGGGAAAAGCTCATGTCTGACCGCATGCCCTCGCCGGTTGGAGATTAACCCGCCTCGGATTTCACGGCCTTAGACTCATGGAAATCTTGGGGAGTAAACGTTGGCTGCACGTAGCCCGTCCGGATCACGAAATCGCCGAAGCGCTCACCGAGAGTGCGCTCGGTGCCGTAGCGACGGATGATCGGGCCTAATAACGGCACAATTTCAGTCGTGGGGACATTGGCTTTGTAAAGTGTATTAAGGCGCGAGCCGTTGAAGGCGGCGCCGAGGTAAATGTTATACTTACCGGGAGATTTCCCAACGAAACCGATTTCCGCTAAAAACGGCCGGCCACAACCGTTGGGGCATCCGGTGACGCGGAGGACGACTTCGTCGTGGCGGAGACCGGCCGCCTCGAATTCTGCCTCGAGCAGTTCGACGAGTTCGGGGAGGTAGCGCTCGCTCTCGGCGAGAGCGAGGCCGCAGGTGGGCAGCGCGACGCACGACATCGCGTTAAGCTTTAAGCCCGAGGCGTGGTTTGCGGTGTCGAGGTTGTGTTTACGCAAAATTGCCTCGATCCGCGGGCGGTCGGCTATCTGGATATTGGCGATGACCAGGTTCTGATTGGCGGTCAACCGGAGGTCTCCCTTGTGAGCGAGGGCGATTTCGCGAAGGGCGGATTTGAGCCGGTAGTCGGCGGTATCTTTGACGCGACCACTCTGGATAAAAAGCGTGAAATTCCAGCGGCGGTCGTGGTTTTGGGTCCAGCCGTAGCGATCACCGGTGTGGGTAAATAGAAAGGGGCGCGGATCCTCCAGCCGAAAGCCGAGGCGCGCCTCAACCTCACCGCGGAACCAGTCGATGCCCCGATCGGCGATGGTGTATTTTAGACGAGCGTGTTTCCGGTCGGTGCGATCGCCAAAATCGCGCTGCACGGTGAGCACTTGCTCCGCGACGGATACGGCTTGGGCGACCGTGCAAAAACCCATCACATCTGCGATCCGTGGGAACGTCTCAATCTGATTGTGGGACATGCCAAGGCCGCCGCCAACGGTGACGTTGAAGCCGACGAGTTTTCCGGTGGAGTCCGTGATGGCAATATAGCCGAGATCGTGGGCGTAGATGTCGACGTCGTTGCTGGGAGGGACGGCGACGACGATTTTGAATTTCCGAGGCAGGTAAGTTTTCCCGTAAATAGGTTCAACTTCGGGTTCACCGCCGGAGACAATTTCGTCGCCGACCCACAGCTCATGATAGGCGTGGGAGCGAGGCAGCAAGTGTTCACTGATGGCCTGGGTGACCTGGTAGACCTCCTCGTGTAATTCTGACTGTTCAGGATTTGGATTGCACATGACATTGCGGTTGACGTCGCCGCACGCGGCAATCGTGTCCAGCAACGAACGGTTGATTCCGTTGATGGTGCGCCACAGATCGGCTTTGAGGATACCGTGAAATTGGAAAGCTTGGCGGGTGGTGAGCTTGAGGGTGCCGTTGGCGTGTTGGTCCGCGAGTGAGTCAAGTGCGAGCCACTGGCCGGGAGTGCAGACGCCACCGGGGACGCGCACTCGGGCCATAAAGCTGAAGGCTTTTTCCTGATTGGCCTTGCGACGTTGATTACGCAGGTCGCGATCGTCTTGTGCGTAAATGCCATGAAACTTGGTGAGCTGGCCGCTTTCCTCGGTGATGCTGCCAGTAGAATGATCAGAGAGATCGCGGAGGATATTGCCGCGCAGGAAATTACTCTCGAGCTTGAGGTGCTCGTTTTTATGGAGCGCTTTTTCAGGCGTGGACGTGAGGGAGGAGGCGGGCGTGGAATGCATGCGAGCGGAAGGAGAGTGGATCTTTTTTAATGTCGTCTGCAAGACGTCTGAGAGAGTTTGAATGGCTAAGGGATGCTGCCCGATGAGCGCGGTGAGATGGCAGGGGCTGGCGGCAGCGGCGCAGATTTGCGCGATATCGCCGCCAGGTCCGGCGTGGCGGCCAGGGGAAAGAAAGAGCGGGGCGACGATGGTTGCGCGACCGGTGAAAGGAGCGGTGCTGAGCAGGTCGGCGAGCAACGGCTGATGGGCGCCCTCCATGGAAGCGGCCTCACAAATTTCAACAACCGGTCCAAGCAGGCGGCCAATTTCGCCAGCGAGCGCATCACGGAGGGAGGCGGAAACGGCCGACGGGCCGCCGTGATCAACAACAATGAGAGGCGGTGGCGCGTTGGTTCCGGAGAAATCGGTGGCGAGGAGTTCGCGGACGCGCTCCGCGACGATCGCGACGATGACGCCCCGGGCAGCGAGACCGTCGGTGAGGGTAAATTCCAGATCGGCGAACTCACGTTGGAGCTTTTCGAGGTCTCGTCGCAAAGCGGAGCCAATGGCGCCTTGGGCGCTAATAAAAAAGGGGACGAAAACGAAGTGGCGCTCGCCTCGTTCCCACCAGGTGCGCACAAAAGTGTTGAGCGTCCAAGCCGGGGTGTTCTCAAGTTCAGCCGCTGGGATCCGATCGCTGTGCTTCCAGGAGACCGCGTGAACGGGCAGGCCCTGGGCAAGAGCGAGCTGGGCAGCGATTGCCCGCAGGTTGCGATGGGCGGCGGACTCGAGGGAGCCGTTATCGATGAGCGCGGCGATCATTGCAAAAAAGCCCCGTCGCGCCCGCTGGCGAGGGCCTCGGTTTGAAACCACGCGATTTTTTCAGCGAGAGCGGCCACCGCGCCAATGATCACGATTGAGGGCGCGCCGAAGCCGGCATGCTCCGATTCTAAGGCGACGCGGCCGACGGTCGACAGGAGTTGCCGGTGTTCGCCCGTAGTGGCGGACTGCACGACCGCGGCCGGAGTAGCCGGAGCCAGCCCGCCCTCCTGCAGGCGCCGCGTAATAATTTCGAGATTTTTCATCCCCATGTAAATGCACAACGTGGCGTTGAGTTGACCATAATCCTCCCAGCGAAGGGAGGCATCCGGCTTTAGCGGATCCTCGTGGCCAGTGAGAAAGACGACCGCCGAGGTGTGCGTGCGATGCGTCAGAGGAATACCCGCGTAAGCCGCCGCCGCCAAAGCGGAGGTGACACCCGGGACCACTTCAAACGGAATCTCTGCCTCAGCCAAAGCTTCCGCCTCCTCGCCACCGCGGCCAAAAATAAAAGGATCGCCTCCCTTCAGGCGGACGACGGTTTTCCCCTCTCGAGCGAGGCGGATTAAGGTGGCTTCAATGTCCCGTTGCGGGCAGCAAAAACTACCCCCTTTTTTTCCAACAAAAATCATCTCCGCTCGCGGGGGGGCGAGCGCGAGGATGGCTGGCGCAATCAAGTAGTCGTAGACCACCGCATCCGCGACCTGGAGCAACCGGTGGGCCTTGAGCGTCAGCAAATCAACCGTGCCGGGACCAGCGCCGATCAAATAGACAGTACCCTTGCTCATGCCGGCGATCGTTGCATCTCGGAGGTCTTAGATGACTCGCGCAGCAAGGCGAAAAAAAATGGGCTCAAGTTAAACATGACATCTTTAGTATAAATGACTTCTTTTAGCCTTTACCTGTTCTTTGAAAGGTGCAAGCATTCCCCGAGTGTTAATGATAAAATCCTATTTTTTACTAGAAGATTCTAAAGATGGGGCCCGCCTTCGGCGGTCTTTTACGGTGAGGCGTGGAGGTGCGGTGAGGGAGGTTGGGAGCGGCCAGGAGAGGGGCGTTGAGGCAAAATTATAATTCTAAAAGTATGACGATCAATTCAAGGGACATTGGCCAATGGAATCAGGAACTCCGCTCGGCCTCACCCATCGAGATAGTGCGCTGGGCGCTGGGCCAGGCGGAAGCGCGTGCGCTCGTTTCGACTAATTTTCGTCCCTATGAGGCGGCCATTTTGCATGTGGCGGTGTCGGTCCAGTCGGATATCCCCGTGCTTTGGGTGGACCACGGTTACAATCGGCCGGCGACCTATCTTCACGCGGAGGCTTTGCGGGTGAAGCTGGGGCTCAACCTCAAGGCCTATTTGCCGAAGGTGACAACGGCGCACCGCGATGCGATTTACGGGCCGATTCCGACAACGGAAGACGAGGCCGGCTTGAAACGGTTTAGTGCGGTGATGAAGCTTGAACCCTTCCAGCGCGGCATGCAGGAACTCGCTCCCAAGGTATGGATCACAGCTCTGCGCAAGGTGCAGAATCCGAACCGCGCGGGGCTGGATATCGTGTCGCTCGACGCAAACTTCGGGGCCCTGAAGGTAAGTCCGTTTTTTTATTTTGGCGACCGCGAGATGGAAGCTTATCTCGCGCAATATCAGTTACCCAACGAGTGGGATTATTTTGATCCAGCCAAGGCCGATGAGAAACGGGAATGCGGACTCCATGCCGCGTGGGGGAAGACGGCGGCGAACCGGGTGGCGCAATCGTAAATCCACCCGTAAATTTCGCGCAGCTGCGCGCATTGTTTTAAGAAACCGAGAGCACCTGAAAAAATGAAGAGTTCCGCCGTGAGTAATTATCATCTTGATCATCTTCAGCACCTCGAAACCGAGGCGATTCATATTATGAGGGAAGTCGCGGGTGAGTTCGAGCGACCTGCTCTGCTTTTCTCGGGAGGTAAGGACTCAATTTGTTTGCTCCGGCTCGCAGAAAAAGCGTTTCGGCCCTCGGAACTGCCGATGCCCTTGCTCAACGTCGATACGGGGCACCACTTCCCAGAGCTGAACGAATTTCGTGATCGCCGTGCGAAGCAACTCGGCGCCAAGTTAATCATCCGGAGCGTTGAGGATGCGATTGCCAAAGGGATTGCGCAACCGGCCCCAGGGGAGATCAGTCGCAATCGTTTGCAGATTCCCACTTTGCTCGCGGCCATTGATGAGTTTCGCTTCGATTGCTGTATTGGGGGGGCTCGCCGGGATGAGGAAAAGGCGCGCGCGAAGGAGCGATTCTTCAGTTTTCGCGATAGCTTCGGTCAATGGGATCCGCGAAATCAGCGTCCAGAAATTTGGAATCTTTACAACGGCCGGCTCAATCCGGGCGAGAATATGCGGGTGTTTCCAATCAGCAATTGGACGGAGATGGATGTTTGGGAATACATTCAGCGTGAACGGCTAGAGGTGCCCAGTATTTATTTTAGCCATCCACGCACCTGTGTTCGTCGCAACGGCCAATGGTTGCCGGTTAATCCACTCGTGCCGCCCAAGCCCCATGAAGAGGTGCGTGAGTTGGTCGTGCGCGTGCGGACCATCGGTGACATCATCAGTACGGGATGCGTCGAGTCCCCGGCGACTTCTACCAGCGATATTATTACGGAGATTGCCGCCGCGCGCGTAACCGAGCGGGGATCCCGGGCAGACGACAAGTCTTCTGAGTCCGCGATGGAAGATCGCAAAAAGGCGGGGTATTTCTAAGCCGGCCGTATCGTCATGATGCCCATCAGAAAGATCAGCTGGGGAGAGCAGTTACCCGTGGAGGCGTCCGCTGCCCATACCTCTCTGGGACTGCGGCCTGGCAACGGCGTGAGTCGCGCTCGGTCTCAATTGGATTTGGGCGCCGGTGATTCCAGGCAGTGTGTCCGCTTCAGCCGGCCGGCGATTTCAGCTGGTAAGGACCACGCGGCCGCTCGGCGATTTCCATCGGTCTCGGCCAGACTTCCGGGGCGCGAGATTTGCCATCGATCTGTCCTCTTTTCGGTGGGGAACCGGCGCCTCCCGAATCTCGGCCAGAACGACGTCGCGCCGACGACTCATTTTTTACCGGCACGAAATCTTGGTGCCGGTGCCGACCGCGGCAGATTTTTTGGCCGCTGGTTCGGCCTGCCGCGGGCTCATTAAGCGAACCTGACTCACTTTTTTAAAATGTCCGATTCTTCAGCCGTAAATTCCGGATTCCGATTTGCCAAGGCCGATGCCCGCGCGGTCGTGCCGGTCGATATTCTTCGCTTTAACACCTGTGGCAGCGTGGATGACGGGAAATCCACGCTCATCGGTCGATTGCTCTACGATTCGAAATCGTTGATGGAGGATCAGATTGAGGCGCTCGAGCGTTCGGCCGACATTACCGGCGGCGGGCAGATCAATCTGGCCAACCTCACCGACGGGCTCCGCGCGGAGCGAGAGCAGGGCATAACCATTGATGTCGCGTACCGTTATTTTGCGACGCCGCGCCGCAAGTTCATCATCGCGGATACGCCGGGCCACGTCCAATACACGCGGAATATGGTCACGGGCGCGTCGTCGGCCAACCTTTCGATTATTCTGGTCGATGCGCGCACGGGGGTGATTGAGCAGAGTCGCCGCCATACGGCCATCGCGGCGTTGTTGCGCATTCCTCATCTGGTGGTGGCGATCAATAAAATGGACCTCGTCGGCTGGAGCGAGGCGCGCTTCCTGGAAATACGCGCGCAATTTGAAGAATTTTTACCTCGGCTCGATATCAAGGACGTAAAGTTTATCCCGATGAGCGCGCTGAATGGGGACAACGTTGTCGACCCCTCGGTGCACACACCTTGGTACGTGGGCCCGACGCTGCTCGGACATCTTGAGACCGTGCATATTGCGAGTGATTGGAATCTCCATGGTTTCCGTCTCCCGGTGCAGTGGGTGAACCGACCCAATAACCCGACGGATCCGGCGCTGCATGATTTCCGTGGTTTCAGCGGGCAAATTGCTGGCGGGATCGTACGCACGGGACAAAAGGTGATCGTGTTTCCAGCCGGTCAGGTGACGACCGTGAAGCAGATTTGGACTTATGACGGTGTGGTGACGGAAGCGTTTTGCCCTCAGTCGGTCACGCTGCAACTAGAGCATGACATCGACGTCAGCCGCGGGAATATGCTGGTTGGGTTGGAGGCATTACCGGGCTCGAGCAGCGATCTGCAGGCGAAAGTGTGCTGGATGCACGGGCGACCACTCCAACTCGGAAAACGTTATTTTCTCAAGCACACCGCGCATACGGTTCAGGTGATGGTGACGGAGATTGTCAACAAGCTCAACCTGGCGACCTTTGACGTCGATGCCGCGCCCGCAGAACTCGGCGTAAACGACATCGGCGAGATCCGACTGCACGCCGCGAAGCCGCTGGTGTTTGACGGTTATGGGACCAACCGGCTGACAGGCTCATTTATTTTGATTGAGCAAGGGACCAACGCGACGGTGGCGGCCGGGATGTTTTTGCCGCCGCGAGAAATTGTTAAGACGGAAAATGGAGATTATGTGATATGAGTGACCTCAAGACGCCTGAGCTGAGGGAAACGCGGCTACGCAGCATCCTGAAGGCGGTCAGTTGGCGATGTGTTGGAACTTTGGATACGTTTTGCGTCAGCCTCGCAGTGCTGATGTTGAGCGGGGCGACGCAAGGGGATATCAGGAACGCGGTGCAAGTCTCAGGCGGGATCGCTTCGGTAGAAGTCCTGACGAAGATTATTCTCTACTATTTTCACGAGCGGGCGTGGATGCGCGTACGACTTGGGCGGGGGGAGCGCTGAAGATAACGTGAAGATTTCGGTTCAAGTTGACTACGCTTGCCGGGTGATGGCGGAGATGGCGCGCCTCCATGGTTCGGGGGAGCTGATACAGATTGAGCATTTGGCTCAGACTGAAATGGTGCCCGCAACTTTTCTTGCGCAGATTCTATTAAAGTTGCGCAATTACGGCTTAGTTACGAGTCGGCGAGGAAATCACGGTGGATACGCGCTCGCGCGGGTTCCTGAGGAGATTTCGCTTTATGATATCCTCATGGCGGTGGAAGGCCAATGCCTGCAACTGAGCGGTAATGCGGCGGGTCGAAGTGGTCCGCGGATTAAACAGATTTGGGAAGAGATTGGCGCTGGGCTGGTCGAAAAAACGAAGAGTTATACGCTCGACCGTCTCGTGAGCCGTCATCCGGCGGAGATGTATTACATTTGATGCTCGCGACCCTGGGGAAGTCGGGGGCGCGCTCCTGGAGCGTCGTGGTTCGTGCGAGGGTCGAGGTCGTTACTTTCGCCCGACGTGGTTAAACACTTGTTCGTCAGATTAGAGCGGCGCGGCGTGGATAAAGTGGGTGTCCCGCGCCCGCCTAAAAGCTGCGATCGTCGGCACTTTCCCATGAGACTGGTGCCAGCCGGCACCCCATGGCCGGCGTGAGGCGCAGGGTGACACCACCCGCCCTGAAAATTTCGACGGGGGAAGCCCCAGTTTGGCGACGAACGCTCAACCGGTGTTTAAAATCAGCCACCGGCCACCAGCGGGAATATTAAGTTTCGCCGTAACTTCTGCGGGGCCCGCGCCTTCGGCCTGCGCTTAGAGTCACCCCGCGCGCGGGCAGGGAGATGGGTTTTTTCGGGGAAGACGGAGATGCCGGTGGCGGTTCATTTCTGGCGATCGCACTCAACTATTTTGACCCACCGCTGCTCAGTTAAACTGATCCACCGGTGATTTTATGCCTTTTCCAAGGAGTTCCGGTTTTGGGCACGTTTTCAGAGGATAAAAGAGCGTTCATGTGCATGAACAAGGGTCAATTATCCGAGCAGCTTTTTTGGAGGTGGGTCAATTTAAGTGAGCAGAAATGGGTCAATTCAAGTGAGCGACATCGTCTGGCAACATTTTCTCCTGAGGCGAAAAGTGAACGACTATGGCCGATTGCAAAGACCGAGTTGGGCGGGCCGGTTACGCCGGTAGCTTTCGCGGATGGGGGTCTCGCCGCAGGGGTATTTTTCACGACGGTGGCATGTGGACGCCGACTTGGTCCGGTTAATGCTTTGGAAGGATTCTTGTTTTCGGGATTTTCTCATTTATGAATTCGACGCTCGATAGTCGCCAGCTCTTGGCCTTTTCGGCACTGGTGCGAAGAGGGAGTTTTACGGTCGCGGCCAAAGATCTTTTCTTGACGCAATCTGCCGTGAGCCACGCGATTAAAGCGCTGGAAATCGATGTGGGTTGTCGGTTACTGGATCGGGTGGGGCGACGCGTTCTCTTAACCCAAGCGGGGGAAAAATTTTTGCGACATACCGAAAAAATTTTACAAGAGATGGAGTCTGCGCGGTTGGGGATAGCCGCTACGTCTGAATCGGAGGGCGGGCGGCTACGCGTGGGCGCGGGCTCGACGGCCTGCCAACATATTCTGCCAAAGGTACTCATTGAGTTTCAGCGGAGTTACCCGAAATGCGTTATCCGCCTTGAGTCAGGCGATCACGCTGAGCAGCTGGAGTGGCTGCGCAGCGGGCGGATTGACGTGGCGCTGGTGCTTGCACCCGCTGGGCAAATTCCTACTGAGTTCGCTTTCACGCCTATTTTTGATGATGAGCTGTGCTTCGTGGTCGCGCCACGGCATCCTTGGGCCGCGCTCATGGGGGTGCCGCGCGAGTCGATCCATGTCGAAACGCTCCTTATTTCTGATAAATCGAGTCAGACGTTCCGGTTGATCGAAGAATATTTTCGAGAGGAGACTATTTTTTTGAGTAACCTGATGGAGGTGCGGAGTATTGAAGCGGTCAGAGAGCTCGTAAAAATTGGGTTGGGTCCAGGGATTCTCGCTCAGTGGCTTGTGCGCGACCAAATCAAGAGCGGCTCGCTCATCGCCTTGCCGCTGGGCTCCCGGAAAATCGTGCGGAGCTGGGGGGTCGCTTACAAAAAGGGGCGCTGTCTGGAGGTCCCTGAGCAGGCATTTAGGGCTAGCTGCGTTCGCGTAGCCGGCGGGCTTGGTCTCTCGGCTTCTGAGGTGGCGGCCTGAGCCGGCAGCTCGAGAGCGCGGAGACTGAGGGGATCAGCGCAATCACTTAGATTTCCCAGTCGAGGTGAGCGTGGCTGGAACGGCTATCGCCGACGAGAGCCTCTTTTTTGCGTCGGGAGCGAATGACGAGATTCTCGCCCTTGAAGTAGGCGACGGAATCGTTGGGGATCGATTTCATCAGCCAGACATTTGATCCGATGATGGAGTGCGCGCCGATGATGGTATCGCCGCCGAGGATGGTGGCATGAGCGTAGATGGTGACGTGATCACCGATGTTTGGGTGCCTTTTTAAGCCTTTGATGGGCAGACCTTCTCCATCAACCTCGAAGGATTTTGCGCCGAGGGTAACGCCTTGATAAAGTTTGACGTGGTCGCCCACATTCGCGGTTTCGCCGATAACCACCCCCGTCCCGTGATCGATGAAAAAATGGGATCCGAGCTGGGCGCCCGGGTGGATATCGCAGCCAGTTCGCTCGTGGCCATATTCGGTCAGCATGCGCGGGAGCAGCGGCACGCGTAGGCGGTACAAAATGTGGGCGAGCCGCTGAAGAGACAAGGCGAGCACGCAAGGGTAAGCGAGGATGATTTCCTCAACGCTACGCGCAGCGGGATCTCCCGCGTAGGCGGCCTCGACGTCTGTCTTGATGATTTTGCGAAGTTCGGGCAGGCGGGCGAGAAACGCGGTCGCCTGGGTGCGAGCGAGTTGCCCAGCGTCGGCGATCTTGGCGAAACTCAGACACTTTTCTATGTCGCCCACGAGGCGCCGATCAATCCGCGTGAGCAAAGTCGAAACGAGGTTGGGCAGTTCCTGTTCGCTAAGGGGAGACTCCTCAAAATAGCCGGGGAAGAGGAGGTGCATGCAATCGGCGGCGAGCAGCTTTACGGATTCCTGGGAAGGTAGATTCACCCCATCGAGGTGATTGATGCCGCCATCGCTGCGGTAGGACGCGAGGAGTGCCTGTTTGATTTCTTCGAGATGCATAGCGCGATTCTGCGGGTTGATCAAAGGATTCGCAGGGCGGCAGGCGAGCATGAATCAAGCGCGACAAGTCCCGCAGGTGAGGGAAGCCTTTGCCGAGGGCGTGAAGCGCGCGACGGCGGAACGGGGGCGGCTCGTGTTACAACGAGATGAATAATTTTCATCCGATAGTTTCTGTCATCGACACGCCAACGTTGCCGCCCAGTTTCGACTTAACTCTCTAAAACAACGATGGAAAACCTGCGCGGGGCGCCAGCCTCCAATTCGCGGATCAAAGTTTCAGGTAAAGTGAAGATTTTCGTGCTCGATACGAACGTCTTGCTGCATGATCCCCAGTCGATCTTTAAGTTTCAGGATAACAACCTCGCGATACCGGTGGAGGTCCTCGAGGAACTCGACGGGATTAAAGGCGAGCAGTCTACGGAGCGAGGTCGGAGCGCGCGGCGAGTGCACCGGATACTGCAGGAGCTTTTGCCTGATTCGCGCTCGATGCACGAGGGCGTTGAGCTCGAAAATGGCGGCACGCTTTCGATTATTATTAATCCTTATTTGGCGGACCCCTCGCGGCGTTCACCCGCGATGGAGCGATTGCGCTCCATTCTGCCGGATCTTACGAAGAAGGATAATCGGATCATTGCTGCAGCGCTTTTTGTGCAGGAGCGATTTTCGCCTCCGACGATTCTGGTCACCAAGGACGTCAATGTGCAATTGAAGGCGCGGGCGGTCGGCTTGGAGTCTGAAGATTATCTAAATGACAAAGTGCCAGCGCTGGATGAGGAAGCGAGCTACCGGGAGATTCCGGTGAGTATTTATGAGATGCAGCGGTTTTCATCGGAAGGTTTTTTTGAAGTTTCCCCCGGGGAAGCGAAGGGGCTTTTCCTGAATGAGTACGTGTTGCTGCGCTCGGATGAAGGGAAGACGATGCCGGCACGGTTTTACGGGGAAACGAGCGTGCGCCGATTGAATTTGCCGGACTTTGTGAAGGCGCCGGGGGGAATCCCGATCCGCGCGAGGAATCTCGAGCAGCAATTTTTTATGGATGCTTTGTTGGACGAGAGTATCGCATTGCTGACCTGTTACGGCAAAGCTGGCACGGGGAAGACGCTGCTCTCGACGGCCTGCGCCTTGCACCAAACCCAGGATGAGCATTCGCGCTACGATGGTCTTTCCATTTCGCGTCCCGTAATTGCCCTCGGCAAAGATATCGGGTTCCTGCCAGGCTCGTTAGAGGAAAAAATGAGGCCGTGGCTGCAACCCTATCATGATGCGCTGGAGGTTCTGATCCCGTCCAAACCGCCCAAAGACCCGCAGTTTGCGGCTAAAAAAGTATCCAAGAAAAAGTACAAAAATCGCGACGATCATTTTGTCGCGGCCATGACGAGCGCGCAACCTACGCATGCCAGCCATAACGGAGGGCATGGCAACGGCCATGCGATTAAACCGTACGAACGGTTGCTCAAAAGCGGGATGGTTGAGATCGAGGCGTTGGCGTTCATTCGCGGCCGCTCGATCGCCCGTCGTTTTTTTATTCTCGATGAGGCCCAGCAGCTCACGCCCCACGAAGTGAAAACCGTGATTACGCGTATCAGTGAGGGCTCGAAAATCGTTTTAATTGGCGATCCGACGCAGATCGATAATCCGTACGTCGATGCTCGGAGCAACGGTCTCGTTTATTGCCATAATCGGATGAAGGGACAGGCGATTGCCGCCCATGTAAAACTGATGAAGGGGGAACGTTCTAAACTGGCAGAGCTGGCGGCCGACCTTTTGTGAAGATGGGGGGCTAACGAGTGAGGGGTCTTGCCGGCGACTCGTCAGCGGACGAGAGGACCGGCGGGCTGCCCGGCTAGACCGATCTGCGCTGGAGAACCGACCATGGATCGTGGGCGATCGCGTGCAACCAAGGGCGTGGAGTGGGGTTGCCCGCTGGGTGAAATTGCGCTGGCTGGGGTTTAAGTACTCGGGGAGTAGGCCGCGATGGCGGCAACCGGCGCGCGGCTGTCTTTCCTCTACTCTAAAGGCGATTTAATGGGGTATTCGGTTCACTCAGGTAGTGACACTCGGCGACCGCGATAGGTTGGGCGTATAAGCCCTCGCAAGACACAACCTGTTGGGGTGACCTGAGTGAACCCAATACCCCCCCCACTTTTTATATTTCGATCACTGACCGATGCACCACAGATATTCCTGCCGCGGTTCGCCCTTTTTTGCGTGGCGCAGGTAAATCCGATTACCGGCAATCGCCGGCGAGGCGTAGGCCTCGTCGCCGAGGTTATTTTGCGCCAGCAGCGTAAATTTTTGCGGCGTGGCGGCAAACACGGAGGTTACCCCGGCGACGCTGGTCGCGTAGATCCGTTCGCCGGACATGATGGGCGAGGCGAAGAAATCGCGGTCGACCTTTTCGCGCCAGAGCTCGTCGCCCGTCTCGGCATTCCAGCAAACGGCTTTGCCGCCATCGAGCAAGCCGTAGACGTAGCCGGCGCGCACGAGCAGCGAAGGCACGTAGATCCCCGTGCCGCTTTGCCATACCACCTGCCCTGACCCATCGCTTTCGATGGCCGCCACGTAACTTTTGGGAAACCCGCCCGTTATGTAGATTCGGCGGCCGTCACTCACGGGCGTCGTCACCGTCGTTTCAGTCGACCCCGTCACCTCCCAGATTTTTTTGCCAGTAGACGGTTCGAAGCTGGCGACGAGGTTGCACCCCGCCACAAACATTTGCGGCCGGCCGCCTACATTCAGCAGGGTCGGCGAAGAATAATTTTGCAGTGAAGGGCGGTCGTGTTCCCACACGATTTCGCCGGTGCGCTTGTCGAGCGCGGCCAGTTTTCCTCCCATCTTGTGATCGGCGGATACCAGCACGACGGATTCGTGCACGACCGGCGATGAGCCGAATCCACGAACGGTCACAAAACCGCACACGCGTCGCTGCCAGAGCACCTTGCCGTCGAGGCTCAGCGCGCTGGTGTGCACAGCGCGATCGTTGAAAAAATTGATGTAGAGCCGCTCGCCGTCACAGGCCACGGTACACGAGGCTGGCGAGGAATTGCGCTCTCCAGTATCGTCGACCTTGCCGCGATGCACCACCGAGTCCCAGACGATTTTTCCTTTTGCGCGGTCGAGGCAAACGACCCGCTGCTCTTCGTTCACGGCGTCACCGATGGCGAGATAGATGCGATGGCCGCTGATGGTGGGGGAGCCGTGGCCTTTGCCGGGAAGCGCGCTGCGCCAGACGACATTCTCGGTTTCACTCCACTTCAGCGGCACGGTCTGCCCGGAGACGGCCTGACCATCTCGGGTGGGCCCGCGCCAGCCCGGCCAGTCCGTCCCGGCGGGCGCGGCGGACAACGT
This sequence comes from Opitutus sp. GAS368, assembly GCA_945903465.1. Taxonomy (GTDB): domain Bacteria; phylum Verrucomicrobiota; class Verrucomicrobiia; order Opitutales; family Opitutaceae; genus ER46. The sequence goes on along the minus strand of CAMDOF010000011.1, from coordinate 6,768 downwards.
GAGGGCCGCCGCGGTCAGGACCGCGAGAGCGGATATCAGGCGAGGGCAATTCATACGACGGAACTGGATTTTCAAGGGGCGGAGTTGGCAACTACATACCGGCAGGGTTGATCGCGTACATGGGCCCACGCGCCGGGTGGGACTGCGTCGCTTTTTTATCTTAACCGCGATGACCGAGGGCTCCTTCATCCTCACGTCGCTTCGTCCGCGCTCGTTGAGGTCGAGGAGGGCTCCGGTTTGGCGCTCACCGACCCTGGAGACCGCTGATTTAATATCCGCTCTTTCGGTTCGCTGAAAACTGGCGGAGAGGGTGGGATTTGAACCCACGGTACCCTTGCGGGCACGCCTGATTTCGAGTCAGGTACGATAGACCACTCTGCCACCTCTCCGTGAGGGGAGAGAAGAGATAAGGTCAGAAACAAAAAACGGAAGCCGAAAATTTCGCTTGTTCATTCAAAAAAATCGACGCGAGCCCTTTGCCCCCAGGAAAACGCGCCGACGTTTTATTCGGGTCATGAGGTAACGCCAGGGGGATGGGATCCCGCCTTTAGTGAGTGGTCGCGCGGGTGGCGGGCAAGGTTCGGACTCCCTGCCGAAGTGGATGCGATAGCTAGGCTGACTGAGATCGGCGGGAGGGCGTTCACGGCCGCGCTTGGCGATGAATATTGCAGGATACCCGAGTGGGGCGCTTAGCCGTTATTTTGGCGCGATCCTCGCCGGCTGTCGCGACTGAGATGGTCGCGGTTTCGTTAAAACGGCCAAGTGAATCGACCCACTTGATAATTTTACGACCGATTTCCCGTCGGGTCGTCAAAAGGAGGGATTCGTCAGCGCCAGCGCCGGATTTTTTTACCAGCGAAAGATATCAACTTCCGGCGCGTCACGGCTAGGGCGCACGCCTCAATGACAGGCGGGTTGGAGGTCAGGAAGTTGGCGCCGCGCGGAATTGAGGGATGCGTCAATCTAATCGCCTCGACCTTCCCCACGGCGACCGTCGCCTCCGTTGGCCGGAAGGTGGTGCGGGAAAAAGAAATAATAATTCATCAACCACCAACTGCGCGAGGATCGGTAGAAGAGGGCGGGGAAGACGACGGCGCCGACGGAGGCGAGGATGATGGCGACCTTTACGCTGATTACATTGAAAAAGGCCAGGAACATGACGGGCACGAGAAAGCCCATAATGGTCACGCCATAATTCAGCGACATAGAGCCAAGGAAGAAGCCCTCGTCGTCTTGGCGTTCAAATGCGAAGTCGCAGCGGTCGCAACGGGGGTTGATCCGGAAGAGGGAATCGCGGCGGAAAAGCGTCGGGGCGGCGCAGTTGGGACAGCAATGAGTCAATCCGCGGGTGATGATTTGGGCACGGGTGACGTTCACAAAAAAAAGCGCTCTACTCGGGTGGAGTCGAGCGCAGTGGCAATCAGAACGCGGCGCAGCTTAGGAACCGAGTTGGTAGCGCACAAAGCGGCGCACGATGATATTCTCTCCGATCTTGGCGATCTGATCGGCCAGAAGATCCTTCACCGTTTTGTCAGGATTTTTGACGAAGGGTTGATCGAGGAGGCAGACCGTGGCGTAATGCTTGTCGAGTTTACCTTCCACAATCTTTTGGATGGCGGCGGGAGGTTTACCGGCGACTTGGGCGACGGCGATCTCGCGCTCTTTGGCCAATTCAGCCTCTGGGACCGCATCCCGCGAAACGTAAAGCGGGCTGGCGGCGGCGACTTGGAGGCAGAGGTCTTGAACGAAGGCTTTGAAGCCATCGTTGCGGCCGACGAAATCGGTTTCGCAATTAACCTCGATGAGCACGCCCACTTTTCCACCGACGTGGATGTAGCTAGCGACGACGCCTTCACTCGTAACGCGCGTGGCGAGTTTATCGAGTTTGGAACCGAGTTTTTTGCGGAGCAGAGTGACGGCGTCGTCGATGCTGCCGTTGGCCTCGGTCAGGGCTTTTTTACACTCGAGTAAACCTGCGCCGGTTTTTGCGCGCAGATCGCTGACCATTTGAGCGGTGATAGGTAGGCTCATTCTTAGATAATGGGTGAAGATTAGTTTTTATTCGGCTTTAACGGCGGGCCGCTTCGCGCGAACGACTTTCTTCGTAGCGAGAGCGGCGAGGCCCTCGACTTCGCCCTCAACGACTGCGGCCACATCGGCGGAGAGCTCAACTTTTGCCAAAACGTCTTCATCGCCGGTGGCGGTCGCGGCGACTGGGGCGGTCTCGGTGACTCCGGCATTGGTGGCCTTGAGATCGGCCTGACCGCGCTGAGCGCGCCGAGTATCGCGTTGGGCGAGTCCGTTTTGGATCGAGGCGGTGATGGCTTCGACGATGATCCGAATAGATTTCACGGCGTCATCATTGCCGGGGACGGGATGGGAGACGGTGGTCGGATCGGAGTTAGTATCGACGAGACCAACGCAAGGAATCCCCGCGCGGGCGGCCTCGGCGACGGCGATCTTATGGTGGTTAACGTCGACGACGAACATCACGGCCGGCAATCCACCCATATCCGAGATACCAGCGAAATTTTTCTGCATGCGGGTCATCTCGCGCTTGATGGCGGATTCTTCTTTGCGAGGAAGCTTTGCCATTTCCCCGTTGGTTTCCATTGCTTGGTACTTCTTGTACTTGGCAATCGATTTTTTGACGGTCTCGTAATTCGTGAGCGTACCACCGAGCCAGCGATCGACGCACATGGGCATGTTGACGGAGGTCGCGGCTTCGCGGACGATTTCCTTAGCTTGGCGCTTGGTGCCGACGAACAGCACGCTGCCGCCGTTGCCCACGGTATCTTCAAGAAACTGGCAGGCCTTGGTCAGCGCATCGTGGGTTTTGCCCAAGTCGATAATGGATACGCCCTGACGGTGATCGAAGATGAAGGGCTTGGAACGGGGGTTCCAGCGCTTGGTTTGGTGGCCGAAGTGAACGCCGGCGTCGAGAAGGTCCTTAGGAGTGACATTAATGCTCATATGATCTGATTTATCTGGCGATAGACAGGTCGGCCAGAGGGCCGCCTTGCGATCGGTGGATGTTGTTTGGTTTTAGTTGCGAGTGAAGACCGACAGAGAATTGTTCAAAACACCGTTCGTATTCGGTGGTGGCAAGCGCGAATTCGAAGTAATTTATAAAAAGGCGTTGACAGGTGGTGATGCGCCGCCGAACTTCCCGACCTGTTGTTGCAGGGTGGAGCAGCCTGGTAGCTCGTCAGGCTCATAACCTGAAGGTCGTCAGTTCAAATCTGACCCCTGCACCCAATTTAATCCCTCGTATCCGAAAGGTTACGGGGGATTTTTGGTTTTCACTGCTGATGCCGCGAAATGCGCGGAGATGCGTCTGAATGAACGTTTCTGGTCAGGAGTCGGACTGGAGTTCGGTCGAGCTAGCCAACGCCCCTTAATTGGATCGGCGAAAAAAGGGGGGGGCGAGGCCGTTCATGGGGGCAATGCTGCCTAGACGGCCCAATCCACCTCCATCTTACCTTCCAGCGGCTCGCGTTGGCGCCCTGCGGCTTCTAGGAAGCCATACGACCAACCCCTGCCATGCCCCAAGAGACCGACGACAATCTGCTGGAAGCGCTGAATGAGCCCATGCGCAAAGCACGTGGGCAAAAGCAAAAGGAGGGCGCGCTCAAGGATGAGTTCGAAGATCTCATCTGAACCAAAGCACCCTGTATAATGACGCTATTCCTTCTTGTGGTATTAGCCCTGGCGGTCCTCCGACCGTTCCTGAGCTTGCCCCCGCCGCGGCGCGCGCGCAAAGGGCTGCGATGGCCAATGCCCATTTGAACCTGGAAGAACGCATCGAGCTGGAAGCGGCGTTGCGCGCCGGTGACACCCAGGCGATCATCGCAATCCGGTTGGCCCGTTCGGCCGGAACGATCAGTCGGGAGTTGGCGCTTAACGGCGGGCCTGGGAGCTACCGTGCCACCGAGGCGCATCATGCGGCGCAGGGCCGGCGTGGGGCGGCGCGACGGGGTGACTGCGCCATCGACGAGCACCCGCCGCTGCGGGCCGAAGTTTACGAGCGCTTGCATCGTGGCTGGTGGCCAGAGGAGATCGCTGGCAGCCTCAAACGTGATCACCCTGATCTGCCCTTGATGCACACCTCCCACGAATCGATTTACCGCTACGTTTACATCGTCGCCCGGGGCGAACTGCAACGGGAGTTGGCGTCATTCCGCTGGAGCAGGTCGACCTGGATTCCGCAATCGGATTGGCGCGAGAGAACGCAAAGAACACAAAGACAGATATTTTTCCGAATTCGCCTGCCCCAATGTGTTCACCCAGCGGGTGAAATCTCGGAGCGCCCCTGACCGAGTGCAGTCGATTCTCTTTGCACGGCTATCCCCGAAAATGCCCGCCGGCTGCGACGATTTTTCTATAATCATGGTTCAGACAAATTGACCGCAGATTACACGGATCAAACCCGGATTAAGGCCCAATCCATCCGTGCTAATCCGTGCTATCCGTGGTCAAAAACGGCCTTGTCCCTTTGGTTGCGGCTCCGCTGCGGTAGGATCTCTTGCGGCTATTTCAACTGCGCTTTTAGGCAGCGAATGCACCGCCCGCCCGATTTTCTTTCGGCCCATTCTGAAACTCGCGTCTATTCGCCTCCGGCCCCGAGCGGCCAACGGCCCGGCGGGCGTCGATTCGCGGTTTCTCCCCGCATCGTTTCGGCTAAAGCGTGATCGATCCTGGTGCCGAACTCGCGGAATTACCCGCGGCATCGGCCGAAATCACGACGTAGGTGTAGGTCGCGCCCTTGGTGCCTCGGAACGACCGCTTGTGGCTCGTGGTGAGGGTCGTATCCGGATGAAGGACACCGTTGATCTGCATATCACTGGTGGCGGGTTCGTTGGTGGTCCACGTGATTTCGAAGGTGCCGTTCTTGCTGTTCGTCACCTTTGCCGAAACGTTGCTGATCACGGGAGCCGTGGTATCGGTTGAAGGCGGAGGTGGCGCAAGCGCCGCAAGAGCGGTCAGCGCGGCGCCAGCGCGGACCAGTCCGTAGCCATACGAGGTGTCGCGCCCAACGGCCCCGAGATCCTCGGCGGAACTGGTGAGCGCCTGACGGACCTGCGCGTTGGTGGCACCGGGATACTTGCTCCAGATGAGCGCCGCCACGCCCGATACGTGCGGCGTCGCCATCGACGTGCCGTCAAAATAATCGTAGCCGCTGGCTGGTTGTTGGACGGCCGTGCTGACGGAGGCCGACGACCCTACCACATACTTGAGGACCGAGCCGTCTTCCAGGCTCACGCTGACAGCCGGAATCGTCGACGAATTGCCCGTGCCCAAGGTTCCGGAGAAATTTCCCGTTACGTCGTTTGCGATGATGCAGGCCACACCGCCGCTGAGTTGGACGTTGTGGACCTTGTCGTAAAAACTGTTTGTCCCGCGGTCGACGAGGACGACTTGGCCACTCCAAGCCAGATTCGTCGCGTTGCCGAGCCCGCCATAAACGAGCGTCGCTGCGGCCGTGCCGCGTGCGGAGTTTTCAATATGGCCGCCGTTGTAGTTGGAACTTGCCACCGTGACGATCGTGGTATCGAGGTAGGACACCGTGCTCAACACGCCCACGCCCGGCGCCGCGAGCTCGACATCGCTGTTCTTCTGCGAGAATGACGCGACGGTCTTGCTGCTGTCGATCGCCGCGACTGAAATCACCGTGCTGTAGCCCGCCGGATAGCTGACCGCCGTCGTGCCGGCGTTACCGGCCGCCGCGACGAGCAGGGCACCCTTGTTGGTATAGAGATCGGCCATGCCCTGCTCCTCTGTGCGGCTCTTGGTGCTTCCACCGAGGCTCATGCTGATGACTTTCGAGCCCTTGCCCTGCGCGGCGCGAGAGGCGGCGAGAAGGTCCGAGCTGTAGATCCAGTTGCCCGTGTCGCCGAAGACCTTGACCATGTGGACCGAGACCGCACCGGGGGAAACACCGAGCACGCCGACCGAGTTGTTGGCCGCGGCAATCGTGCCGACGACATGCGTACCGTGGGAGAGGATATCACGATACCACGTACGCTCGTCGCTCGCGCCGTTATCGGGTTCGCCCGTAATCGTTACTCCGGCAAGATCCTCGTGTCCGGTGAACACACCCGAGTCGATCACGCCCACCTTGATGCCGGCGCCGGTCGCACCGTTGGCCACCGCGGTCGGCGCTTGGACCATGGTGATGCCGTAAGGAGTCGTCTGGGGGATCGACAGGAAGCCGCGCACGGGATCCTCTTCGACCAGCGCCACGACCGGATTCCGCTGGAGCGCATCACGCGCCTGCTCCGGCAACGTCACCGCGACCGCATTCAAATTATCAAAGAGGTGGTGGGTCTGCGCCCGTGCTTGGGCGAGGGCGGCTTGAGCGGCAGCCTTCTGACTGGGCGCATAAACGACATAAACGCGCACGTCGGCCGCGCGAGCCAGCAGGCCGAATGCAACGACAGCTATTATCCAAGCGGCCCGACGGACCGCGCGAGTTGTGGTGTTCATGGCAGGATGCGAACCCAACGAGTGTGGCGCACTCACCGGAGTGACGCCGCCCTCGAACGAGTAAATTGTAGTTGTGAAAACAGCCAGTGGAGTTCTCCCGTGTCGAGAAATTAATACCAGAGCACGGGGGCTGGGCACGGCAGTGTCAAAGTCGTCGGGCGTGCGGTGTGACCAGTTTGAGGAAGGGGCGGCCGACGAGCGGGAAAGTACCGCTCCGCGGTGGAGCGCGAGGGGTCGAGTGGCGCCGGCGGGTGCGAGGGGCCGCCGGCGGCGCTGGCCGCA
>CAMDOF010000010.1 GCA_945903465.1 Opitutus sp. GAS368 | reverse complement strand
CGCTCCGGCCAAGCTCCGCCACCACCGGCGTCATGAAACCGAGCAGCTGGCTGGCACTGCGTTGAAAAAGTGGTCCGGACCAATCCATGCGCCAACGTCGACGAGCCCGCGCAAAACTGCAACACTTAACTTAACGTAGTAATACTAGTAGCCTTTCGGACTTTTGGGCGATTCCACTCGTTTTCCTGAATTTTAGACCATCAAATCTATCAGACCCCTCAGAGAAATTGCCGCACAAGCGATTCTGTGGCGTCGGTTTTTTGAAAAATCTCTCAGGCCGACAGGCTGCTAGCTCTGGGGGGAAAGTGAGGTGGTATTAGAAAACTGGGAGGAGGTCCCTTCGCGTGCGGATGGCGGCGCAGGGGAAGAGGCGGGCTGGTTGGGCCGGATACGGTTGGCGCCGCGATTTTGCGCGAGAGGTCATTTTGAACCCGACTTTTTTGAATCGTGTGATTTAGTGATGGTTTCTCCCCATGAATTACCCGCGTTGGCTATTTTTTTCTTTTGCTTTAAATGCTGCAGGGGCGGCCGCCGAGCTGCCGGAAATTAAATTCCGCGCCCAGACGATCGATGCGGCGATTCAGATAGGTTATGGCTTGGCGATCGCCGACGTCGACGGTGATGGTCGAGATGATATTCTTCTCGCTGATGCCAAGCAGATCGTTTGGTACCGCGCGCCGCAGTGGGAGAAATTTGTGATGGCGGAAAATCTGACATCGAAAGACAACGTGTGTATAGCGGCGCGTGATCTTGATGGTGACAAGAAGGCCGAGGTGGCGGTGGGCGCGGAATGGAATCCGAATGATACGGTTAATAGCGGAGCGGTCTTTTTATTGGATCCGCCGGTTGATCGGACGCAGCGCTGGACGCCGCGTCGGTTGCCGCATGAGCCGACGACGCACCGCATGAACTGGGTGCGCGGTCCCGATCGCACGCCGTATTTGGTCGTGTTACCATTGCACGGTCGGGGGAATAAAAATGGCGCTGGGGTGGGCGTGCACGTGCTCGGTTATGAATGGCCGTGGCGAGAGATGAGCCGGCCCGTGCCGATGAGCTCGGATCTGCCGCCGCTGCATCTTACTCACAATTTTGAGTTGGTGGTTGGCGTGGGGCGAGGTGACGCGGCGACGGAGACGCTCCTCTTGGCGACGAAGGAAGGGGTCCAGGCGATCGACGCGCCGACGAATCGCTCAGCGCCGCAAGCGGTGACGTCGATCAATGCTGGTGAGGTGCGCCTAGGTACCTTGCCGAGTGGGGGGCGCTTTTTGGCGACGATCGAGGCGATGCACGGCAACGAGCTCGTTGTTTATCGGGGGCCGGCCTCGACGTTGGGGAGTGGAGCTGATTGGACCGGCGCGCGGACGGTTTTGGATGATCAGCTTATTCAGGGTCACGGTCTCGCGGTGGGTGATTTATTGGGCGTGGGGAGTGATCAAATTGTGGTTGGCTGGCGTGGGGCGAAAGTGGGGGACAAGGTGGGAATTCGGCTGTACGGGCCGACTGATGCCCGAGGAGAATCTTGGAAACTGCTCGCGCTGGTGGATGACAACCACATGGCGGTAGAAGATCTGAAGATAGCTGATTTAAATGGCGATGGCCGCCCAGAGATCATCGCGGCGGGGCGAAATTCCAAGAATGTGATCATCTATTGGAATGAAAACGCCCCGCTCCGCCGATGATTCAAGTGGGATTGCACGGCCGTTTGCGGCGATGGTTCGGTCGCAGGTGCGAGGGTGCGGCAGGTCGTGGTTTTGTGCAGGATTGAGTTTTATCCCAAAATAATTTCATCATTTTCTCATGCGCGTGCGTGCTGGTGGCGGGCGTGCTTTTTCAGATCATCCCAAAAAACTAGAGACGTCCTATGAATGCTCCGCTTCGCCCCGAACTTTCGCGTCGGGAATTTGTTAAGTTATCCGCGGTGACTGGTGGTGCTGCCGTGCTGGCTGGCATGAGTGGTAATAAAGTCATGGCTGCGACCGCTGGTTCTGACCGCATCCGGGTGGGTTTGGTGGGTTGCGGTGGACGTGGCACGGGGGCGGCGCAGAACTGCCTCGATTCCTCCTCCGGGGTCGAAATTGTCGCTATCGGTGATTTGTTTGAGCGGCAGGTGGAAGGCGCGCAAAAGAAGCTAAATCTGAAGAATCCACAAAAGTTCTGGGGATTTGATGCCTTTAAGAAAGTCATTGCGTGTGATATTGACCTCGTGATTTTGGCGACGCCGCCGGGGTTTCGTCCGATGCATTTTGAGGCGGCCATCGCGGCGGGTCGGAACGTGTTTATGGAGAAGCCGGTCGCGGTGGATCCGGTCGGTTGTCGTTCAGTCATAGCGACGGCGCAGCTGGCGAAGAAAAAGAAGCTTGCGGTGGTGGCGGGGACGCAACGCCGGCATCAGCCCAGTTATATGGAGGTGATGAAGCGCATCCACGGAGGGGAGATCGGTGAACTTGTGGGTGGTCAGTGTTATTGGAATGGCGATGGCATTTGGTTTCGCGAGAAAACGGATTGGCTGAAGAATCTCAGCGATTTTGAATGGCAGTGCTGGAATTGGTACCACTGGGATTGGTTGAGTGGTGATCAGATTGTGGAGCAGCACATTCATAATATTGATGTGATGAACTGGGCGTTTGGAGGGCCGCCCGCGAAGTTTTACGGGCTGGGTGGTCGGCAGAATCGTGGGAGTATTCCCGGTAACATCTGGGATCATTTTTCTGTGGAGATGGAGTATCCCAACGGAGCGCGGGTGACGAGTATGTGCCGGCACACGCCGAAGTCATCGCAGCGTGTCTCTGAGCGGGTGGTGGGCACCCGCGGCACCTCGGACTGCGCATCGTCGATCAAGGGAGAGAAAGAGTTTAAATGGGCGGGACCGAACCCGAACCCGATGGTGGTCGAGCACACGGACCTCATTGCAAGTATTCGCGCGGGTGAACCGCTGAACGAAGGCGAGCGCGTCGCTTTGAGTACATTGACGGCGATTGGTGGGCGCATGTCGGCCTATACTGGGCGCGAAATCTCGTGGAATTGGCTGCTGAACGCATCGAAGCTGGATATCTTTCCGAAGAAAATCGAGGCGGGTCCGGGTCATTTTCCGGCGGTGCCGGTGCCGGGCTTGACTGAATTAGTGTAAGTCTGCGCGATCGGCTTCATCGCAGGCGATCGCAGCGGTTGGGAGTTCGCCGGGGTGCGTGGCACTCTGGCGAATACTGGCTGGATGGAGGCGGACGGTTCTTGGTGGCAACCGCGGACGGCGGTCGGTGCGCGGATAAAAGCCGGCGCGGCCTGTGCGGAGGGGGGCGCGGCCTGTGCGCCCGGCGATGATGGCGCGGGTACAGCCGGTTCAGGGAATTCGTTTCAGCATCATGCCGCCGAAAAATAGAAGATGGGGCTTCGCGAGATTTTTTTCATCGCCATAAGGAAAGGCGATGCGTTGGCACGTTGCGCCGGCAGAGTGGGTGAGCGTGAGGGTGTAGCCGTTGAGATCCCAGCGGCCGGTGGTGACAGTGGAGCCGGCGGCGGCGAGGCGGCTGGTGCGGGCGGTGGTGCCGGTGAAGGTGACGCCATCCCAAGAGAACGTGCCATCGGCCCTTAGCTCGAGCCGGCGGGTGGCGAGAGTGCGGTCGCCGGTGGCGGCGAGGGATTCTCCGCCCTCGTAAACGCCGACGACGGCGGCGGCGTCGGGAAAGGCGCTGACGGTTGTGAAGATGCCCATGTTCCAATTGAAACCGGCGCTTTCACGTTCGATGTCACCGTTCGTTTTCTGGCCATCGCGCCAAGTAATTTCGAGTTTTCGGCCGTCCATTTTAGCGACACCGGTGGGGCCCGGATGGGCGGCGCAGGCCTCGGGGGAGAAGCCCTTTTCGATATTTTGAAAGACCGTGCCGTCGGGTGCAAAGTACCAAGCGGCTTTCTCGAGTTGGCTGGTAAAGGACCAGTAACGGTTCATGAAAAATAAACCGACGGGGACGCCCTCGCGAAAGTAAGCGGGGGCGGGGGCCGGCGTGTCGGCAGAAGGAGCGTTTGCCGGGGTGGCGGTAGTTGCGGAAGAGGGCGGGGCGTTGAGGGGCGCGGCGGGTGCGGGGTCTGCTTTCCTCGGACGATTAAAAGTGGTGCGACTTTGAACATCGAGGTCGGCGACCTTGCGGGCGATTTCGGCGAAGCGCGGGTTGTTATGGAGGGGGATGAGATCGGGATCTTTTTGGAGATGGCTGGAATCGTTGAAGCCGAGTGCGACGGCCAGTTCGAGGGCGCCGAAAGCGCGCGGCAAGCGGTCGCCGCCGGCTTGGGCCTCAATGCAGGCGAGGTTGTAATGGTGCATCGGGTTCTGGGGTTCCCAGATGATGGCTTGGTCGCAAATATTGCGGGCGCGTCCGAAATTTTTTGTTTCGAGAGCCTCGATCATCAGAGGGTAGATGCCCTCAATGGCGCTCCGCCGTTCGGCGGCGGTCTCCTGCGCGGGTGCTCGTGAAGACGCTAAAACGGTAAGCAGGGCGAGGCAGGTGAAGAGGGGGCGCCAAAAAAACTGCGGGTAAACCATGCCATGATTAAGGCATTTTTTTCTCAGGCTTCGAGCGTGGAATGCGCCACGAGCGGCATAATCGGACCGGTAATGATTTTGCGACGAACAGACGTGAACGGCACGGTTGGGTGCAACCGTGGATCGACGAGAGGCGGCACGGAGCGACTTGGCCGGGAAGCGGGCCGTGGCGCGATCTGGCCTTGATGGGCCCGAAAGGATCGGTCGTTAGCTGGCGACCGCGAGGGGATACTCGACGCTGAGGAGTCGACCGGAATCTGCGTTGAGGCGGACGATGGCTCCGCTACAGGCTCGCGTGATCAGCACGGAAGCGTCTTCGGTGATAATGGCGGCGCACGGGTCGGCGGGATTTGGCCAATCGGCTATCCACTGGAGGCGGAAGGCGCCGTCGAGGCAGTAAAGATTGGCAATACCCGGAAGCAGTCCGAACGGGTGCTCGCGTACGTAGACACGCAGAGGCCCGTGGCGAAATTCAACGACCGCGGTGGCGAGGGGAGCGTGCCCGCCGGTCTTCGCGCCGCGGCGGGTGAGTTGGCAGAGATGACCATCGATGACAGCGAGGGCTGGGAAGAGAGCGTTCACGGGAGTCGAAAGGGCAGCAGCTACCAGCAGATTCCGCGACACAATTTTTTTGGATGAGTCGTTGAGAATTTAGGTCTGCGCCGAGGGAGGGGAGGTTGGGGCGCGTGGTCGGTGGCGGCATTCTCGAGAAGGTTTACTTTACGATTTTAGTGGAGCGAGTTGGTCGCTCGTGGATTCTTAGGCCGATAAGGTTGCGGTCATACGCACGCTCCTCGCCGGCGGCCGGCGTGCTCGACTGGCGCACCTCGGATAACACTCGTGGGACGGGTTTCGCGAGCAAACCGGCGGGATGCCCCGACAGCGCGAACGGGCCGCGGCTACTGGCGCGTGAACTCAACTCGGGGCCGATCGAATCAAATCAACTCCGGCGACTCGGCACGCATGTTCTTTCGATTGATCAGCGCGTCACTTCGGACGGGTTCGCGCAACTGGGTTATTTCCGGATAGATCACGATGCCGAGAAGAAGAACACCGAGAGTCGGGCGACAGATTACCGAGTGGACGTGAATCGTCTGCGGCCCATCGGGCAATCGAATCCGGCGTCCGGTCAGAAATTCGCCGATATTGATCAGCCCATTCAGGATCAGGAAAACCGAGTGGAAGCTGGGCGGTCGCTGAGGACCGACCGGTTTGACTGGGCGAAGACGTGCGACCTTAAGCAGCGCTTCAGTGCGATGGGTGGCTTCCTCTCGGAATTTTTTAAAATGGGGCGGCGGCGCATGCGGCGAGTCGACCATGCGGCGGTGCCGCTGGTGACGGGCGTGCGCAATAGTGTTCGTGACTGCGTGTAGTGGGAGGGCCCTTCACGTGCGCCGTGGGCAATCAACCTCCGTCGGTTCCGGGCGCGAAGTATAAATATGCCCAAACTGGGTTTGGGCGCAAAGAGCACAAAGATCTCCCCTGCGCGTAGGTCGTCTCCAGCCGCACATTTCTTAACGAACGTCTCTCGGTCCTAGCGGGGACGCGGCGCGATACGTTGAAGCGCCGGATCATTCGGCAAGATACGCACGATCCGATCACGGGGTATTTCATTTTTGGCGGGTTCGTCCATCGACCAAAGCAAACCGCCCGGGTTGCGAGCAAAACGAGAAGATCAGCGTGACGAGTCAAAACTTGGCGGCGTGCTTGACGGGGTGCGGTGGCTTGGACTGCCAGCGAACTACCCGGAGAATTTTGAGTGCCGACTTCTGGGGTAAGAACCACCAATATGAAGGTGGCGCGTGCCCTCCCCATCGAGGGAAGGGTGCGGGCTTGGTTTTTTTGGGTTGGGGCCAGTTGGTGGGCTTGGCTACGAATATTCGTGATCTCGTGGCGAGCGGTGTCCAATTTAGCGGGGATGAGCCAACTGCGCGGTGATTACAAATCGGTTTGGAATAACCTATCGGGTTCGAAGGAAGCGGCGTACATGGTCGTGTCTGGTTACACGGACGAGGACAAGTTTCATGCGGACGCGGAGGACACGATGGATATGCTGCGGGACACGGTGGGTGTGGAACCGACGGATACGATTTTGGAGATTGGGTGTGGGGTGGGGCGGGTGGGGCGAGTGCTCTCGCCCTTTGTGCGGCAGTGGATTGGCTGCGACGTTTCCGCAAACATGTTGAGATTGGCGGGGAGGCGTCTGCTCGGTTTGACGAATACGCGTCTGCAAGAGATTTCTGGATACGACCTACAACCGATCGAGGATGCCTCAGTGGATGTCGTTTATACTACGGTGGTATTTATGCACCTGGAAGAGTGGGATCGTTATAATTACGTGCTTGAAGCGAAGCGGGTTTTGAAGCCGGGGGGGCGTTTTTATTGCGACAACGTGGACTTGGCCTCGACCGCGGGTTGGGCAGTCTTTGAAGAAAGCCGACTTCGTTTCAAACCGCGAGAGCGACCGGCTCAGATATCCAAATGCTCGACGCAGCCTGAAATTGAAACTTTTTTAAGGCGTGCGGGTTTTGCGGATGTGCGGGTGGCGGGCCGCTTAGATTTTTGGGCCTATGGCTGGGGGCGGAAGCCGCTCCCTTAAGACGGTGGCGGGTGAGGGCGCGCTGAGACTGACGGAGTGATCTTGGCGGGTGGCCTTGCGCAAGCGGGGGCCGCAGTGGCGAGGCTGGCGCCCGAAAACTTAGGGCGGGTGAGGCGAGACGTGGCTGATCTGAGGGCGGACGAAGCCAAGGCGATGGCTACGGATTGTTCGGTTCGGTCGGAGGGGGCGGGGCGTTGGATGGCGGGACTGAGGATGATTTGCGCTGGGCCTCCTCGTAAGCTCGGCGCTGGGCCATGCCGATTTCCAAGAGATCGCTGACGAGCATGCGGGCCTCGGTTTCCTGTCTGGCCTGGGTTTCGGAGGTGGGTGGGGCGTCGGTTTTAACGGGGCTGGGCGGCGTTGGAAAAAGCGTGGGGGCGGCGTTCGCGGGAGCATCGACGACGGGCGGAGAGGTGGGCCCGGTGACGGAGATTGGGGTATTGAAGCCCGGCAGGGGAGGGGGAGTTGCTTGGGCGGATTGGCTGGTGCCGGAGCCCTTGCGGAGGGCGAGGGTTTTTTCAATGCCGTTTACTTTGACGGCAACCTGCTCGTGGCGGGCGTCGTAATCTGTGACGGTGATGCCCTCCTTGGTTTCCCCGATCCCGATCCAGTGATTTTTTTTGGTGACCTTGTCGTGGAAAATGAGATCGACACGTTTACCGAAGGAGCTGACGCCGGCGAATTCGAGGGTTTCATTGGAAGCAGTGGCGGCAACGGTGATGTTGCCGACGGGCATGAACGGGGAACGCTTGGGGAGGGTGTTCGATTTATCCTGAGCATACGCTGCAGCCGCGAGGAGGAAAGCGAAGGCGGCAGGAGTGAGCGTCATGGCGGGAAGTGGTGGAACGGACGGGAGCTTGGACGGAGAAGTGAGCGGCGTCAAATCTCGGCGAATAAGAGGCTGGCGATGAGCGGTAATGGCTGGTGATAAGAGGTAATGGCCGGCGAGCGGGTCGGTCCTGAAGAGCGGGGCTGAGGAGTGGTGGTCGTGCGGTGAGTTCCGGAGGCGTGGGGGGATTGGTTGGTGCGGGTTGCCGGGCGAGTGCGGTGTTGGCGGGAGCGGCGAGTGCGGGCGGGGTGCGCGGGGAAGTAATGGGGTTGGCGACCTTAGTTAGCCCTTGCGGGCGGTGAGCATGAGGGCGCTACCGTGGACGTTGGGGTGTTGTTCGGTGCGGAAATCGGTGAAGCCGAAGTGGCGGAGTGCGGCGATGATGGCATCCTTTTCCATCCAATAACTGTAGACCTCACCGCCGCCGCAGAAGCCCTTCCAATCGAGTGAGGGACCGTAGTTGAAGCGGTGAACGATATGGGGGAATCCAGCGGTATTCATGGGGAGAGCTTCGGAGAATTTCGCTCCGGGGACCGGGTTTTGCGCGACGAATTCGGGGTCGTAGAAGACGGTCCACAGAAAAATGGAGTCACACCGGCGGGCGAGGAGTTCGAGGAGTTCGACAGGATTGGTGAGGTGGTAGAGGATGCCGCACGCGATACCGACGTCGAAGTGGCTTTCAGAGGTGCGGAGAAATTCCAAGCAGTCGCCGAGGAGGAAGCGGGCGCGGTTGATCGCAAAGAGTTCCTTAGCGATGAGGCATTTTAAATAAGCGCGCGCATTGGCCTCGATGGCGGTGATGGATTTGACGCCCAGCCTGTCGAGCAAGTAAGTGTGGCCGCCCTCGAGGGGTCCGAGTTCGAGTACCGCGCGGTCGGAGACGCCGCCGACGAGGCCCATTTCGAGCAAGCGGTGATGGGCCCAAGCGATGCGTGGATCGTCGAAGAGCGGGGTGAGTCCACCCTTGAGCTCGGGGCGCGCGGCGGGCGGTTGTGATGACCATTCGCCGCTGAAAAGATCGAGGGCGTTTTGATCGCTTGGGGCGATGCCGAAGAAGTGTTTGAAGTCTGGCATGACGGGAACGAAAACGCCGGCGGGGCCAACTTCAACGGAGAAGCGCGCGTGGGGGTTGGGTTTCGTAGCGGGGTGAGCTTGCGCAGGCCGAGACGCGGGTGCGGGCCTGATCGACGAGCGTAGCGTAGTTGGGGGTGGTCGCGGCACGTGCGGCGGGGGTGGTCGCGGCACGTTTGGCGGGGGTTTGCCCGAGGTGGACGCGGCTACGGAGGAAGGAAGGGCGGGTGGTCAACGACGACGTGATTCCAGGCTTGGCGAAAACTGGATTTCGGCGTGGTGATCGACGTCGAGGAGAGAATGCGGTGAGCCGAAGGCGCGGCGCGGTGGGTCAGGGGAGTTCGTAAATTTCGACGAGGGCGACGCCGGTGGCGCCTTCGAAGCCGCTTACTTTTGCGGTATAGCTACCTGGGTGCAGGGTGAGCAAGAGGGCGGCGTCGAGTCCGGAGGCGGGGTTGGTGAGGCGTGTTTCCAGAAGGGGAAACGCGCCCGCGCGGGAAGCCGCGGTGCGCAACGCGGGCATCGCACTCGCGGGGGTATCCCAGTCATCATTTTCGTGGAGGAGCGTGGTGCCCTGAAAGATTTGGAGGAAAGGATCGAATAAGGCGCCGCTTAGGTTGAACGGGCTGCGGCTGAGGGTGGGGCCGATGGCGCGGATGAGAAAAGTGCGGGGGCCGGGGCCGGTGACGACGAGGCCGGCGATGAGGACTTCTTCGCCGGTGCCGACTTGGCCGCGGGTGGCGATATTGACGAGTTTACGGGTGCGCGCGGTGGCAGGATCGAGGTCGGCATCGTAGGCCTCGACGAGGGCGATACCGGTGGTGTTGCCGACTCCGCTGATGATGGCGGTGTAACTGCCCGCGGGTAGGCTGGTGAGAACGGCGGCGTCGCGGCTGCCTAGTTGGAAGGAGAACGCTCCGAGCCGAGTGGCGGTCGCGGCGATCGCGGCGGAATTGCCGGCATTTTCCCAGTTATCGTTTTGAGCGACCGGCTGGTTTTGGGCGTTGAATAAAGTGAGGGTGGGGTCGGTGAGGGTCCCCGTCACCCCGAAGGCGCCGAGCGCGGGCCCAGCGGCGCGAAGCAGCATATTTTTGGGAGTGTTGCCGCTGATAACGAGCCCTGCGATGAGGACGTTGCTGCCGGTGCCGACGACGCCGCGGGTGGAGATATTGGCCAAGGTGGTTTCGGCGGATGTGACGACGGCGGTGGTGATGAGGGAGGTGACTTGGGTGAACAGATTCCCGTTGGGACTGCGGGCGATGACGGCGTAGGTCCCCTCGTCGGCGGTTTGGACTGAGCCGATGGTGTAGCTGGCGCCGGTACCGAGTTGAAACGCTTCCGGCCGGTTGGAGCCGGTGGAGCGGAAGTACCACGTGTAGGTGAAGGGACCTGGGCCGGTGGTGGGAGCAGCGAGACTGAAGCGACCAGTGACGGGAACGGTGACGGCGGGAGATTGATCGTAAAGGAATTGAATGCCGTTGAGATCGTCGGGCTGGAGTGATTCTACGCTGCCGGCGGTGCTATTCATAATGGTGTTAACATTTTGAAAAGGAGTTGCGGTATCGGGGTGATCGAGGCCGAGCACATGGCCAAATTCGTGAAGAGCGACGCGGCGGAAATCGACGATGCCGGAGCGTGGGATCCCGCGATAGGAGTTCCACGTCTTGTTGCTGTTGAAGAGGACGTCTCGGTCGGAGTTTCGGGTAAGTGTGACGGCCAGCGTGCTGGTGCCGAACTGGGACGTGCCGTAGATGTCAGGGCGAAAGCTGACGTTGTTGACGCGGTTGTTGGTGGCGATGGCAGGAGTGAGGTCGCGGTTCGTGGTGAATTGGGAGCGGCCCAGTTGACGGTTCCATTCTTGGAAGGCGGATTCGGCGACCGTCGCCCATTCGGTGGCGCCGTCGAGGAGTGGGCTGGGGCTAGGTCCGAGCTGAAGATTCATTTCGGTGTTCCCGTTGGGGAGGGCGGTGCCGAAAAAGGTAAAAGCGAAGAGAGTTGGGGCGGCGAGGGCGGCGGCAAGGAAACCGAGTGAGGCGAAGGCAGCACGGACCCAGCCCAAAGTGAGGGCGCTGCGGTGAAGGCGGGCGCCGAGTGGCTGGCCGCGAGTGCGGAAGGTCCACCTGCCGCGATGGCGAGTGGTACCCTGCGGACAAAGGAAGGGCGGCATAGCGGCGGGCTTAGGGTCGGGGCGAACGGCTTGAGGATCGGCTGGAGATGGACGCGGCAGAGGTCGTGGACGTGCTTGGCGGGCAGGGGTGGTCTTGGCGTGACGAGGCTGGCCGAAATGCGGCGAGGCGGGTTTAGTTGCGACGTGGGCGCAGCGACGGGCGCTGCAACTCGGAAGTAATGCTGGCCTCGAAAGACGCGGGGGTGAGGCCGCGCGCGGCGGCCGCGGCCGCTTGCAAGGGGGCGGGCAAGGGGGTCATGGGGAGCTCGACCTCGCTGGGGTGGGCGAGCGGGAGGCCGTTATCGCGGGCGATGAATTCGCGACCGGCGGCGGCGTCGCGCAGGATCCGGTAGCGGCCGTGCATGACCGCAACGAGCGGGCAAAACTGAATGCCGTTTTTTTGTACGAAGATGATTTCGGGGGAGCCGATAGTGAAACGCGGCATGCCGCTGACGGTGAGGGTATCCTCGCCGATCGTGCCGCCGAGGAATTCGAGGATGATCTGACTTTGGGGCGAGCCCTTGATGACGCGATCGATCGCGAAAGTGAGGTAGGTTTTGATGACGTTGCCGCCGTCGGGGCGGGGAACATAGCGGGCGATGGAGGCGGTGACGCGACCGCGATAGATGGCATCTGCTTCGCTGACAAGCTCGGGAAAGCTGGGAGGGACGACGCTGGTGGCGTGGGCCGCTGGGGCGAAGGCGAGGGTGAGCGCGAGGGTGAGCGCGAGGGTGAGCGCGAGGGTGCGCGCGAGTCGCTGGGAAGAGATAAAGAGCATGGGCGGCGGGAGGGAAGGTGGGCGAAGGCGATAGGGCTTAGTGGGCACGACGCGACTGCCCTTCCGAAGTTTCACGGTGTGGGTCGCTGGCGCCGGGCTTCGACGATTTGGCGGATGGTCTCCTCGAGTGATTGAGTGATATCCCAAGAGGGATAATGGGCGCGCATTTTACGCAGGTCGCTGTAATAACAGATGTGGTCGCCCGCGCGATTCTGATCGAGGTAGGTGTAAATTTGGGCGCGCCCGGAGAATTTCCCGGCGATTTGAAAAGCATCGAGGATGGAGCATGAGTTGGCCTTGCCGCCGCCCAGATTGTAGACCTCGCCGGCGCGTGGGGCCGCAACAAAAGCGGCCATGAAGCGCGCGACATCGAGGGAGTGGATGTTATCGCGCACCTGTTTTCCTTTGTATCCAAAAATTTTATACTCACGGCCCTCGAGGTTGCATTTTACGAGGTAGCTGAGGAAGCCATGTAACTCGACGCCGGTATGATTGGGACCGGTGAGGCAGCCGCCGCGGAGGGCGCAGGTGGGCAGGCCGAAGTAGCGGCCGTATTCTTGAACCATGACATCTGCAGCGACCTTGGAGGCGCCAAACAAGGAATGCTTGGACTGGTCGATGGTGAAGGTTTCCGCGATGCCGTGAGCGTAGAGCGGGTCGGCGTAATCCCAGCGGGTGGCCTGTTCGTGCAAGGCGATGCGGTTGGGGGCGTCGCCGTAGACTTTGTTGGTGCTCATGTGCACGAATGGCGTTTCGGGGCAAGCCTGCCGGGTGGCCTCGAGCAAGTTGAGGGTGCCGACGGCATTGGTGTCAAAGTCGTCGAACGGGATGGCGGCGGCCCGGTCGTGGCTGGGTTGGGCGGCGGTATGGACGATGACGCTCGGTTTGACGGTGCGGACGAGGGCGAGGACGCTGGCGCGGTCGCGGATATCGAGTTCATGATGGACGAAGCCCGCGAGCTCGCGACTGAGGCGCTGCTGATTCCAACGGGTATCGCCCTGGGGGCCGAAGAAGACGGCGCGCTGGTTATTGTCGACCCCGTGGACGGTGTAGCCGAGTTCGCGGGCGAAATAGCCGCAGACCTCTGAACCGATGAGTCCTGAAGAGCCGGTGACGAGCAAGATTTTCGACATAAAAAGGGCGTTACGGGATGGTGCGCGTGCGCTGGCGGAAGAGAACCCAAGCCGCGGTTAAAAGGGCAAGCGTGTTAATGAGCAGACAGAGGAAATCCAGTTGGGCGTAGTCGACCTGCCAAGGCTGGCTCTGGGCGAGGGTGGTGAGCCAGAGCATAAGGAGCGTTTCGGGCAGTTGGAGCCAGGGGACGGCGCGATGGGCGAGGAGCGGGGCGGGCGGAGCGTCGGGCTCGGCGGAGAGCACGCAAGTGATCGCGATGACGGCGACGAACAAGGGATGACCGCACTCGCGCATGAGACCGAGGGGATCCCAGCCCCAGTTGGCCGTGATGAGGAGGGCGGGTCCGACGAGGAGGAGCCAAACAACCGCGGGTCGGTTGCGCCCACGCGTGACGAGGGTGGTGAGGCTGGTCAGCCATAACCCGAGGCCGAGGCCAAACGGGAGGGTATTCCACCACACGTAGGCGAATTTAACCAATCGGCCCGAGGGTTCGTAAACAGAATTAGCGTACGCGTGATGAAAACTCTCGCTGGAAAGATAAACGTGCAGGGGAATAAAGGTATTCGCAAAGTTCAGCCATCGCGAATGCCACCACGTGGTCCATGTCGCGATTTGCCGGTTGGCTTCCAGCCAATACCTGAAAAAGCCCCCCTGACCGGCCATCACCGTGTCTGGCAGGTGCGGGGTTAGGGCGCCGGCTAACATCCATGGAATTACCAGCAGAACGGCGCCTCCGGCAATGCGCAGGCCGGTTTTCCCGATTGAAAAAATATCGCGCGGGGCTCGGCCACAGGCCCAAAGGCCGAGCCACGGTGACCACAAAAGCACCATCGGGTGAAAAAGAAAACCCACGCCGAGGGTGAGGCCGGCCGCGAAAGGTCGTCGCGTGTGCGCCAACGAAAAACTCAGCACCAGCCAAGTCGTTGCCACCCACTTGGGCCAAGTGAACATGATCTCGTGCACGCCGAACGGGGAAAGTGCCAGCAGCCCAGCGCCGGCGAGCGCCCATCGCGGTGCGATCCAGAGGCTGAGCATTCCGGCGAGCGCGACAATGATGCTGCTGGCGAGTGTCATCATCGTGACTCGGTAAGCGGCGAAGCCTTGCGGATCGAAAGGGTGCCACGTTTGGTTGGGCGGCGCCTTTGGCGGTTTTCCGCCGGTGGCTAGAACGACCGGGATCGTTGCGAGGCCCGCAAGCGGACCGCGGCTAAAAAAAGTCCAGGGTTGAAAATAACGCTCGGTGGTGGGTGCGGCCGGCCCGGAATGGTGAGCGGCGGCTTGGACGATGAAAAATGGAAAACGCGAGTCCATGCGGTCGCCGATGGTGAGATTTCGGGAAATAGTCCCGCGGTAAAGTTCACCGGACGGACCGGTGGAGTAGGTTGATTTCGCGGTGACGGCGACCACCATGAGCGCGCTCACGCCGAGGGCCACGCGCAGTGTCGGGGTGATCTCGTCAGAGACGCCTCTTGGTCGAGCGCGGAGGCCGATCGCCAGCCAAAGCGCGAGAGTGGTGCCTCCACTGAAGAGGGTTGGTGAGATGAGTCCGCCGAGACTCCACACGAGCACGCCGATGCCAGCGAGAATTAAGGGGCCGATGCCGATGAGAAAAAACAACCGGACGGCGGGCGCGGTACCGCGTGGGTACCAGAATAAGCCTGGGCCCCAAACGAGGGTAAGTGCGAGTGCGACGGTCGTGTAAAGTTGCAGGTGTTCCCAGATGATAGGGAGCACGGAGGGCCACGCGCGGAATGGATGGCTAAACGCGACCCAGCCGGTGAAATCGCTGGTGCGATCTTCGGCGACGACGCGCACGGCAACGGCGCCGGCCGGCCGGTTGATTTCCCAGACCTGCCAGCGTTCGCCGGGATCGCGGAGCGGAAAGGGCACGCGGGTGACGTGACCTGCGGCGTCTTTAAATTCCGCGGTGATCGCGCAACCGTGATGGCGGGGATAGCCGGCGACCCCGACATGAATGACGGCGGGTGATGCTCGGAACCACGCGCTCTCGGCCCCGCCTTGCCACGCATCGTTGTGCTGCCACGAACTCGCGCGCGGCAGGTAAGCCGGTAATCTGCCGTCAGCGATTTCTTGATAATCGATTTTATTGGTGAAATCCCCCGAAATCCACGGCCGACCGGTGGCGCGATCTTCCCGCGGTAATTCACGAGGCTGGGGGATGAGACCGAGGACGCGATCGCGTCCGGCGGCGAGGAGCAGACTGAGTCCCGCGGCCCACCAGATGACGCGAAATAACCGAGCCGGTCGCGTCATGGCCTTGGGGCGCGGCCGGGATATTCCAAGATCCAGCCGGCGGGGAGAGTCGGTATTTTGGCGGGCACGCCGCGTCGGATGGGCTCACAGTGTTGGGCCCACTGAAAATCGGGTGGCGCCGGCAGGATAAAATAGGGGGCGTGGCTGAGCACGGCGGCGAGCCCCAAGGCGCGCGCGGCGATGGCGATGGCGCGCGGGGTCGTGTTCATTTCGAGAACCACGAGCCACGCCAGCAGGACGCGCGAAATATAGAAGTAACGGTCGCCGTTGATGAGGTTATCATCTTCCCAAGTGTCTGCGCGGACGCGATACGCGCAGGCGGCGGTGACGAGGCCAAAGGCGGCCACGAGCAGGGTGCGGATGGGGCGGCGAGCATCGGCGCGGAGCGCCCACCCGAGGAGCGCGGTGAGGCTGACCACGCCGATGATGGCGTGGATCCAGAGCGGCCACGCGCGCACGGGGAGAGGGCCGAGGAAGGTCCACGTGATGAGCCGGCTGCCGACGATCGAGCATCCCATCAGAGGGCGGAAGGGCTCGGGTGAAACCGGGAAGGCCAGGCCGCCGTGCGCGTGGGTTACGAACCAGCCTTGCAGGGCGGCGCAGATGGCGAGGATCGCGATGGCCCAAAAATGAAAGGTCCGTTGAGGATTTTTTTCGGGCCACGCGCGCCAGACCCGCCAACCGAGCAGTGGAGCGAAGACGATGGCAAAGGGCCCGTTAAGTCCGACGATGCCGAGGAGGGTGAGGTCGCGAATTTGTGCGGCGAGAGTTGGCGCTGGCGAGGTGAAGACGTGCAGCACTAAAAAAAAGGCGGTGAGCCACTGCAGGTTGGTGACATTAATGAGGACCTCGCCGGTGCCGACGACCAGCACGAGCGCGAGCATCAAGCCGGGTTTCGCGGGCAGATCGACGCGGGGGTGGGCGATTCGAGCAAACAGGGCGGCGCTGATGGTGAAGGCGAGACCATTATAAATGGCCGGCCAGCATGCGGGGTCAGCGGTGAGGTGAGCAATCCAAGCGACGAGGCGGGGCAGCAGGTGCAGGTAGCCGTTGTAAGGTTCGATGAACGCGCGCCAGCCCAGTTGTTCGGCTTGGATGAGGAAGATGCTGCCGTCCTCGGCCCAGAGTTGGGGCGAGTAGAGCGCCCATGGTTTCCGCAGCGCCAAGAGGAGCGTGCAGGCGAGCGCGACCCAGAGGAGAGCCGACGAGCCAGCCTGGCGCGACGGATGATTTTTTATTGTCACGGTTATCGTGCGGGAGGCCGCCCGCGGTACTCGAGCGTCCAGCCCTCGGGCAGAGTGGGAATGTTCGCCGGCACGCCTTGGCGGATCGGTGCGCAGTGTTCTGCCCAGTGGTAGTTAGGGGGCGCGGGCAGCGAGTAGTTCGCGAGATGCACCGTCAGGATAGCCAAGCCGGCGAGGCGCGCGCTTAACGCGATCAGCTTTGAGCGGGCGTCGAATTCGGCAATCAGCAACCAAGCGAGCAGGACGCGCGGTATGTAAAAATAGCGGTCACCGAATTCGAAGTTGTCGCCCGCCCAAGTATCGGGGCGAGTCCGATAAACGGCGGCGAACACGACGAACAGGCAGGCGGCGATAATTTGGGCGTGGAGGAGTCGGCGTGGTCCCGGGCGGAGCGACCACGCGAGCGCGCCGAGTAAGCTCAGGCTGCCGCCGAGGCCGATCAGAAGAGGGGAGAAGGAGAGGGCGAGCTCGCGACCGAAGAGGGGCCAGACGACGAGACGGCGCATCACCACAACCACGGTGGGCCAAAGCTGAAATGCTGCCGCGTGGAACTCGAACTTTGGTCCGGTCTTAACAATGAACCACGCCTGGATGGCGGCGCCGAGGGCGGCGACGGCGAGGCCGAGCACATCGGACGTCTGCCGGGAACGCCACCACCGCCAGACAAAGAGCGGGAGAAAGACGATGACGAACGGGCCGGTCAGTGCCACGACGAGCAGAATGACGAAGTCGCCAAGGGCTTCGCCGCGGGAGCGGGGCGCCGCGATGACCGTTTGTTGGAAGAGGACGAAGGCGGTGATCCACTGAAGATTGGTGACGTTGAAAAAGACTTCGCCGGAGTGCGGCACGAGGACAAAGGCGAGGGCCAGCCAAGGTTTTCCGGGTAAATTGAATCGAGAGGTAAATAACCGCGCGAGCACGGCGCCCCAGATGGCAAAAGAGACGCCGTTGTAAAAGGCCGGCCAGCCAGCTGGATCAAGCCCTTGCGCGCCCAGCCAGGCGATCATCCGAGGCAGCGTGTGCAGGTAACCCATGTAGGGGAGCAGCGCTGCGCCCGCACCGACGAATTCCTGTTCGTTGAGGAAAATACTGCCATCCTCGGCCCACAGTTGCGGGACCAGGAGGGCGTGCGGTTTTCGCAAGAAGAGGATGAGGGCGAGTGCGAGGAGCACCCCGATATTCAAATGGGGATCTTGCCACCAAGCGCGGAGACGGGTGGCGCACCGTTCAATTGAGCTGGGTGCAGTCTTCGTTGGGAGGCGATCCGCTTCGTCGGGGCTCTGTCGTAAAGCGTGGACCACGACCCCGATGAGCGCGGCGGTCGCGAGGATCGTCAGGGGCAATCCCGTGGCAGGGCCGTGGATGACGTGGTTCGGACCCAGCCAAGTCGTCGCGAGGGAAAGCGCCTGCGCGCCCGCGAGGGCAAAGCACCAGCCTCGGGCAGATTGCTCGATGAAGACGGAAAACAGCACGAAGAGCCCCATCATCATCGCGTAGGAACCTTGATGAACATAGGCTGTGGAAGGGCTAAACATCAGAAGGCACCAGCCGATGCCGGTTGCACTGAGCCAGCCGCCGACGACGACGAGACCGCGGACGGGTTGGCCGACCGAGCGGCGCGTGAGGGCAAGCGCGAGGAGGGCGACGGCAGGCCACCACGTCAGTGCATGAAGGGGGATAAAAAATTCTTGTTGGCGTCGTTCGAGGGTGTTGGGTAGGTCGAGCGGACCGAGAGGGCGGGCGTCGCCGAGGAGTTGAAATTTAAAATTGGCAACTTTGTTGGCCCAAGCGCCGGACCAGCCAATTTTTTCATAGCTGTCGCGAATAGTCTCCCACGTGCCGCGGGGATCGATGGCCTCCTGCCCGCCGAGATGCCATTTGAACAGGCGATTGGCGGGAGGATCGTAGAATTTTTGAAAAGCCAGCCAAGGGAGGACGAGTAGGAGAAGTAAGGCGCAGCCGGGGAGCCAAGCCCGCCCTGCACCGCGGAGTATGCGCCACAGCAGCCATGGAGTGAGTGGTAAAAACGAGAAAGCGACGCCGCCGTGCGACAACCATGCGAGCGCTGCGAACGCGGCCGACCAAGTGCCGGTTGGCCTGAGGCGCGCTCCCGGTGCTGGCAGAAAAATGAGGGCGAATGCCCCGAGCGCGAAGGCGCCCGCGGAGAGCTTGGGCCACGTATAGACCGTGTTTTGAATGAAGAAACCGCTGAGTGCGAAGACGGCGACCCAGGCCGTGGCGCGGGCCCGAACGACGCCGAGCGAGCGCAAGAGTCCATAGGCGCCGGCGACCCAAAGTAATTGCAACCAAACGGCCGCGGTGCCGCTGAAGGTTTTGCGGTCAAGTTGCAGGATTTTTCCAGCCGGCCACGTGAGCAATTGCCAGCCCGTTTGCAGGGGCGGACGATCGCTGGGATTCCACTGGTCGATCGGATCCTTAATCGGTTTATTGCCAAAGAGTCGCGCGGCGAGCGTATGGGGGAGTTCGTTATCCGACGGCATCGCCTCGCGATAGCGGTTCGCGGCCAAACTATAAAAATCGAGGGAAGAGGCGTACAGGTGAAGGCAGGTGAGGTGGAGCGCCCCGATGGCGAGGGTGAGGGTGAGAACCGTGCGCACTTCGCGGGCGGATTCACTCTGGTCGGAGGGTGAGTGTAGTTTAAAATTGAATACCCAACCAGCCGCGAGGAGCGTCCACGAGACGATGCCGCCGAGGAGCGAGTTGCCCAAGTAAGCCCAGAAGGCGAGGTAACCAGCCGCGGCGGTGATGGCGCCAGCGGCGAGAGGAATCCAGGGCGGCGCGAGGGTCGGGTGCGCGAGAAGCCAGCGGGCCGCCGCCAAATAGATCCCGCCCAGGAGAAGGCCGTTGACTAACCAAGCCGCGAGAGATTCGAGCAAGGCGTTGCCGCCTTCGCCGCGGCCGCCGTGAAGGGGTTCGCTGATCCCAAACCACCCGCCCGCTCCCTTGGCTTGATCACGGCCGCTGATGCGGATTGGCCGGCCGACCCACGCCGACGGTAGTTCGAGATGGATGACTCGCCAGCGTTCCCCGATCTCGACGTCTTTAAAAGGCATCGTTTCGGCGGTGCCGTCGAGGCGCACCTGCAGATCATTGCCTCCGCGGTTGGGGTAACCGCTGAGTCCAAAGTGGAGGATGCGCGGCGCGGGGAAAGGTCCGAGCTCAATCGTGCCGGTGTAGTCATCGGCGCCGCTCCAGGAACCCCAGAGGCGAATGCCCGCGGCGTTGAGAAAAAGTTCGCTGGGATACCCGCCGTCCTGTTGCCACGATCCCGTGGTGCTGACGGTTAACGTCGGTTGCGCCGGTCGTAAACTCTGGGACCGGTGGCTCGCCCAGACTAAAATGACGGCGAGGGCGAGACCGCTGAAGAGATGGCGCTTAGTTGGCAACACGACGGGTGACCGCGTTGGCGGCGAGGCCACGGCTCCAGCTGATCTTCACGGTGCTGAGAGCGGCGACGGATGCGAGCGTCATGGTCGCTGGCAGCGGAACTTGGCGAGGGCCCACAGCCAGGTGAGCGGGTCTCGAAACATGGAAATCTTTTTCCCTTCCTTAAAGGACCTTGAATTGTAACTGACAGGAATCTCGATGGGGCGGTGCCCGCGGCGGACGAGTTTAATGAGCAATTCCCAATCGAAGTCGAAGCGGTTACATTCCAAGGTAAGTCCCTCGAGGCAGTCGCGACGAAAGACTTTATACATGGTGAACGGATCGCGCAGCCAAATGCCGAGGGCCACGTTGAGGAGGAGGGTGAAGCCCCAGTGGCCGCAATTCAGGATGAGCGCTTGCCCAGGTTGATCGGAGAAGTGGCGGATCGCCCAGCTGCCGTGGCCGTGGCGCGAGCCGAGCACGAAACTTTCCTCGCCGGCGGCGAGGGGTGCGAGGAGACGTTCATAGTCGTTGAGATCATACTCGAGATCGGCGTCTTGAATCAGGATGATATCGCCGGTGGCCTGCGCGAAGCCGGCGCGCACCGCGTGGCCTTTGCCCCGCGGGCGATCCTCGAGGATTAATTTTACGCGCGGATCATCCGCGTAGGGGAGCACGACCTCGCGGGTGCCATCCGTCGAGTTGCTCTCGACCAAGATGATTTCGAGGGTCCAGCCGGGAATGCGTTTTGCGAGAATGGCGGTGAGGGCGGTCTGGATGGTGGCGCGCTCGTTATAGATGGGCACCACTATGGAGAGTGAGTGTGCGGGCAGCGAAAACGGGGGGGGCGCGCTCATGGGGAGTGGGTGGCGCTGCGGTTGGCGAGCGCGGGCTTGCGGGCGATCGCAATAATCCCGCTGGCGACGAGGGGGCGGGGTCGCTCCCGCCAGCCTTTCGGAGTGAGGGCGCGGGCCGCGCGGAGAGCGGCGCGGATGCCGGTGACGGGGTACTTTTCAAAATGCGCCGCCACGTAGTCCAGGCTGAGATATTTGATGCCGCGATGGTGCGCGATGCCGGCAAAACCAGCACCGGTAAGCTGCCGGGTCAGCGTCGTTGGCGAAAAATAAAATAGATGCTCGGGCTTCAGCTCCATCCAGCGCTTCCCCATGAGACGGGCGGACCAAGAGGCGGTGCTGGGCGTCACCACTAAAAGGATACCGCCGGGGCGCAGGGCCCCTAAAATACGCTGCAGGAAATCTGCCGGTTGGCGCACATGTTCGATCACGTCGCACAAAACGCACACATCGTAAAGTCCGGCGTCGCTGGCAATCAGGTCGATTTCGCCCGTCAAGACGCGGCCGCTGCCGCCGAGGGTCTGGCGCGCGCGGGCGCAGGCGTAAGCGGAGTATTCGACTCCGGTCACCTCGTACCCACGGCGGCTGGCCTGCAGGAGAAAATTCCCAGCGCCGCAGCCGATCTCGAGCAGGCGTCCTGCCGGAGTCGCGCCGGCCGCCTCTAGCAGATCGAGGTAGTGGTCGGCGGTGGCGCGTTTGGCGCGGGTGATCACGGCGTGCTCGGGGGTGTCGTCGGCCGCGAGCACGTAGTCGGGGCCGTAAATGGCCGCGAGCTCCGCGTCGCTCGGCTGCGGTTGCGTGAACTGGAGCTGGCACGAGCGGCAACGCACGACCGGATGGGATGCGACCAAGGCAACGGGGCGAAACTCCGTGGCGCCGCAGAGTGGACAGGCGGAGAGCGGTCGGCGAGCGTGACTGGGAGCGTGGGAATGGGCCAAGCGGGCGAGCAAAGGCATGGCTAAGGAAGTTGTCGCGCAAAAATTAACAACGGCGTGAGGGCACGGCGGATTTTTGCGTGGCTGGGTCTGGCGGGGTGGAGCGCGCTGCCGTCGCGAGGAGGGCGGGCGGGTGCGGCGGGATGACCCGTGTCATCGGGGAGGCTTCACCGCGCAAGGCATGGCCGAGACCCCGTACAGCCAATCGACGAGGCGGACGACTGGGGGTAATCGCAGTGCGAGCCGAGCGAGGCGGCGGCTGCGGGGCTGCAGGCGGAGCGTTTTGAGTACTTTGAATTTTACGGCGCCACGATAGCGCACCCGGCACGGCGAAAGCCCGACGCGCCGGTAAAGCGCGGCGAGACAGGCTGGGTTGAAAAGGCTCACATGAATCTCCGGGGCGCAGTAGCGATAGTGGATGCCTTGGCGGCGGGCGATCAGTGAATCGAGGTTGCCGGTCGTCAGCAGGAGCAATCCGCCCGGCTTGAGTAAGCGAGCGGCGAGGGCGAGAGGCTCGAGCGGCGAGGGCAGATGCTCGATGACCTCGATCAGGCTGATCACATCGTAGCGAGCCGTCGACTCCCTCGACAGCTCGTCCCAGTCGAGAATGCGAAAGCCCTCCCGTGTTTTGAGCAGGTCGGCGTAGGAACCGACATCGTGGCCGGTCAGCTCGAGTGGACGCCCCTGGAGAGAACCGCGAGCGCGAAGGTATTTGAGAAATCCGCCCGCGCCACAGCCGAAGTCGAGCCAAGCGATGGGTGGCGGTGGCTCGGCGGCGGGCGGCGCCGGCCGTGCGGTGACGAAAAACTTCTGTGCGAGCCGAGCCATATCGTCGAACTCCAGCGCGCGGTCGCTGCGCTGCCAATCCTGGTATTCTGCCTCGTAGTCCACGTAGGGATCGGGGCCCTTTCCGCGGTAATAGGCATCGTTGTAGATTTCGAAGCCAGAAAAGGGCTCGACCCACATGAAACCGCAGCCGCCGCATTGATGAAATGTAAACTCGCGCAGAATAAACTCACCATTTTTCCGGCCGATCAACTTGAGATCATGGGCGCCACACGCCTCGCAAACGGGCCGGCTCATAGTCGCGGCGTGGGTCGCAGCGCCAAGCCCAGCGAGAGGAATCCGAGCGCGGCACCCAGCCCGGAAAGAGCGAGGAGACCGGAAAAATTTTTAGGCCAATACCGAAAGGTGATCCGGTAGTCGCCCGCCGCCGGTACCACGATTCCCTTGAACGCGTGGTTGAGGCGAATAACGGCACCTTTATTTCCGTTGACCGCGACGCGAAAATCGCCCGGCCAAAGTGCTTCCGTGAGCATGATGACGCCGGGTCCAGATGCGCGGACGCTGAATGAAGTGGTGTTTTCGGTGAGGTGATATTCGGAGGCGGGCGTGACGCTCCGGCTCGCGAGATCGCTGGAGATGGGGGCGAGCGCGGCTTGCGCGGCGTGATCGGTTCGCTGGGCGGCGGCGAAGGGCTTGCCTTGCGCGCCGCGAATGGCGCGGACGAGGTCGGCGGGTTGCTCATAAATACCGATGCGATCGGTGAAGAAAGCCCGTGGCCAGGCGGAGGCGCTTTCGTAAACGTCTAAGTCGGCGACGCGGCAGAGCTTGAGCGACTGTCCGAGTGCGCCCTGATCGCTCTTTAAATCCAAATAATAGCGGACGTTAAGCGCGTCGAAGAACGGGCGGGCCCCTGCGACGGTCGTGGCATCGGCGTAAAGCCGCCAGTCCCAGAGCCGCTCGACCCCAGAGGCGCCCAGCAACTCCCGCATCCATGGATTAACGAGCGCATCGGGACCGTGGATAGTTTCGAGTCCGTAAACGCCGCTCCAGCCAGGAAAGAGGTTGCCGTGGAGGCCGAAGGCGCGGGCTGGTTCGCGGGCGTGGGCCGCGCGGACGAATTGAACGGCCTCGGATTTGGCTTGGAGGTTGACGCGCAGGGTCGGGCGAGCGGTGAAATTTTCGAAGCCAACCGCCTCGGCGTGCAGGCCATGTCGCCAGAGAAGTGCGCCGACACACACGATGATCAACAGACAGCGGGCCGTTGAGAATGAACGACGGCGAAGACCGCCCTCAACGGCAACTGCGAGGGCGACGGCGGCGATGAGAAGAACGGCAAGATAGTCCCAGATAAACGGCGCGATGGGGACGACTTGGCCCGGTTGGTTGACCGTGATGATGGGCCCGAGGATCGGTCGATGGGCGGCTTGGCGGAAGGCGATCCAGCCAAAGACCAGGGCGAATAGCAGCAAGCCGGCGACGATCAGATCGCGGCGTCCGTCGGGTGTGCCCAGACGACGGGCCGCGCTGGCAAAGCCGACGCCGGCGAGCACGGACCACAGCACAATAAGCACGCAGGAAAATGTGTTATCGAGGTGGGCGATGTTGCTGAGAAATGGCAAGGTAATGACCCACTGGGGCGGTATGAGACCAAACGCCAGCGCGAGCGGTAGCAGGGAACTGGCGGCTAGCGCGACGGTGGCGCGTTCGGCAAAATGGAGCCGCAGGGTGGCCAAGAAATACAGGAATCCGAGGAGCAGGAGAAAATTGAGAGACGGGCTGAAGACCTGATCCTTGGTCATTAACGGCCGGTAGAAGATTTCATCGAAGGCCCCGAGGAGCAGCGTCGGCTGAATCTGGTAGGCACTCACGGCATTGTAGCCGGTGTAGGCATTCTTCAGGGTGTTTAGAAACGTCGCCCAAATGGGTGCGGTGAAGAGAATAAAGAGGAGGCCGGCCCAAGTGAGCGCCGCGAGTTTGACGCTGCGCGTGCGCCACGATGAGTCGCTGGTGAGGAGGATCGCCACGCCGGAAAAATTGACGCAGGCGAGTAGCATGTAGGCCTCTTTGACCGTACCGCTGTTCATCAGCGCGAGGTTCGCCAAAAAGAGTCCCGCGGACCACCCGGCCAGACCGCGGCGGGTGCTCGTGTGCGCGACGCGGAGGAGACAGTAGAGCGGCCAAGGTGCGTAGCAGAGGCTGAAGAAGGCGGGGTGGTTAATTCGGTAGAGGAAGAAACCGATGAAAGGCGCCGCCGCTGCGACCAGAAGCGCGGCCCCGAGTTCTCCAGTGAGGAGCGAGCCTTCGCAAGGCGCGCGGAGGGCGGGGGCCCCCTGGCGAAGAATCGCCAGTACGCTCCAGCCAAGACCAGTGGCGAATAGCCACTTGGCGATCAGATATTTTAAATCCCACGCCCAAGCGGCCCCGTGGGCGGCGATTACAAGCAAGTGGAGCGGATCGCCCAGCATGGATTGACCTTGGGCCAGCAGGGGTACGCCGCTGGAGTTATAACGGTTCCAAAGCGGAAGTTCTTGTTCGCCTGCGAGTGACCGCGCTTGAATCACCGACAACGGAAGATGCGACCACATTACTGCGCCGATGTCGGATAGTTTTACATCGACGGTTTCACTGGACTGGTAGCCCGGTAGGGTTGGGTACGTATCGTAGAGGAGGACCGTGCCGAGGTTGGGCGAGACGTGGCTTTTGCCTAAAAAGACGATGGGATAAGCGCTGGCCAGCACCGCCACGGCGGCCATCAGGCCGACAGCCCGGGCGGGGCGTTGGGCGAGACGGCGGAGACTGCCGTGGATTTTCAGGACGGGCCGAGGTTGGCGATCAGCGCACCACAAAAGCAGCGCGAGGCTCGCGAACAAAGGGAGTACATAAGAGACCGCGCCTCGGGCGTAGTCGGTCCAGGCGGCCTTAACGGAAAGCGGGGTCGTCAGCTGCAGGGCGAGTTGGGGGTCGTCGCTGTTGGCTGTCGATTGAATCTCAAGGATATCTCCTCGCCTGTCGAGCGCTTGAATTTGCTGAGTCGCCGTGAAGCTGGCGAGCGGAATATCCCCCAAGATGCGCCCGCTGGCAGCGATGGCGCGGAGCGAGTGGATCGCGATGCGGCCACCCCGGTCCAAGGGGTCCAGGCGGAACCCGCGATAGGTGCCGGGAGGAAGCGGCAGCCGATAAGTTGTGGGGGACGCGCTCGCAATTACCGTGATGCGCCCGGAGGCCTCCTCCCTGATGCCGGAGCCGTCATCGTAGAAAACTTGGAGGGGGCCGTTCGCGTTTGCCGTGAGTCGCGCCTCGAGCATGAACCCATCGGGCCGCATTTTTGCCGCGGGCAGAAAGGGCAAAGCGAGCGCGACGCTGAGGAGCGCTGCGCTGAGCAAAGCGGCGGGCGTAAAAAACTTCATGCGGGTGGCGAGTCTCACGCGAGGTCGGCCGTTGCGACAAGATTTATAAGGGGCCCGGCCAGCGTTCGCACGTTCGCTCTTCGGCGCGCGCGAGAATTGTTCGCCCAACCGGTGAACGGCGGCGGAGGTTCGCCCGACGGCACCGGTGGGGCGCGCGGTGTTCCTTAGCTCCGCCCTCGCGCGGGCGCGCGCTCGCTGATTGTTACGCGGGTCGACCGGTGCTGCGCGTGGTCAGTCGCGCGGGAAGTGTCCGTGGACGCTCACGAATTCTCGTGAGGTAAATTTTTCCGAGACGTGCTTTTGCCTCGACTTTTTCCTCGCGGGACTCTGGTTTGTAACCTTTCCGCGAGGCGAGCACGAGGAATCAAGGCCTTGCAACTCACTTACTCATGACCAGCAAACGACACATTCCGGCCCGGCGCTTTATCAAACCGACGTTTACCTTTCTGATCGAAAAAAAGAGGGATGGCGGTGAGTTTACGCAGGAAGAAATCCGCTATATTATTGATAGTGCGCTGGACGGGGAGATGCCCCAGCACCAACTCGCGGCGCTCGCGATGGCGATTTATTTTTCGGGCATGTCGGCCCAAGAGACCGCGGATCTGACCGAGGAAATGATGTTGTCGGGCGAGGTGATCGATTTATCGCACATTGCGAAACCCAAGATCGATAAGTATTCCACTGGTGGGGTGGGCGACAAAACCTCGCTGGTTTTGGTGCCCTTGGCGATGGCCGCGGGCGTGGTGGTGCCGATGATGTGCGGGGTTGAGCATGACTTCATTATTAACACATTAGAGAAGTTGGCGGCGGTCCCCGGTTTTAAAGGCCATCTCTCGAACGAGCATTTTGCTTCGCAACTAGCGCGTATTGGTGGCGCTATTATTGAGCAGTCGAAGGAACTCGCCCCGGCTGACGCCAAGTTTTACGAATTGAGGAAGGAGACGGGGACTATCCCCAGTCTCCCGCTGATTACAGGGAGCGTCCTCTCGCGAAAACTCGCGGAAGGATCCGAAGGTCTCGTCATTGACGTCAAATGGGGCAACGGTTCATTCATCAAGGACTTAGAGCAAGCGAAACAATTGGCGCGCTCGATGACGCGGGTGGGACGTTCGATGAAGCGGCGGTGTGTCGCGCTCGTGACGGACATGAACCAGCCTTTGGGTGACTCGGTGGGTACGGCGCTCGAAATTAAAGAGGCGATTCAGCTGCTGAAGGGGGAAGGTCCGGAGGACATGAAGGAGCTCGTTTTGAAGCTTGGGATGGAAATCGTCCGCTTGGCTGGAGTGGCTGGCTCCACGCTGTCCGCGAAGCAAACGGTGCTCCGTCACCTCTCGGACGGTTCCGCGTTGGAGAAATTCAAGGACTTGATTAAGGCTCAGGGTGGCGATGTTTCTTTCATTGATCATCCTGAGAAGTTTGTACCCGCGCGCCATATTCGGAAGCTCCCGGCGCCGAAACGCGGTTACGTGCATACGATCAATGCGGCGATGATTGCCCGCGGCGTGCACATTCTCGGGGCGGGCGCGGAAAAACCGGATGGCAAGGTGGATCACGCAGTGGGTGTTTCCGAAATCAGAAAAGTGGGTACGCAAGTGAAGCAGGGCGAGCCGCTGATGATGATTCATTATAACGATGAAGCGAAGCTCGAGCAGGCGCTGGAGTATTTTAAGAACGCTTACCGGCTTGCGCCCAAGCGCCCGACGCCTCCGCCGTTGATTGTGGAACGGGTGGCGTAAACGAGTTCTCAGCCAAGGGCATTTTTTGAGGCCGGCCGAAAAGGGCCGGCCTTTTTTTGCCTACTCCTTCATTGCGAGTACGACTGCTTTGGTGCCGACTGCACTCATGTCTGATTTTCCAGCTCCCAAAAGTGAGAAAACGCCGCTGCCGATCATCAATCGCGACGCGTGGCCGAAGCCATGGGCGCAATTAAAGTATTTTACCTTTCAGCCGGCGATTTTTCCCCGTTTGCTTGGTCAGGTTTCGGGTGATGCGCGCCCGGGTGATTTCGTCAATGTTTACGATAAGAACGGCAATTTGACGGGCGGTGGGCTTTTCAATCCACGGGCGAAAATTCCGCTGCGAGTGGTCTGCCATTCGACTGAGCCGGTGAGCGAATCTTATTTCGAAGTGGCGATTCGGCGGGCGGTGGAGTTGCGGCGCGCGATCTTTAAATTGGAAGAAACCACGGATGCCTACCGGTTGATAAACTCTGATGGGGATGGGCTGAGCGGGCTCACGATTGACCGCTATGGTGACACGCTTTTGTGCGAGGTCTACTCGCTCGGTATCGCGCAACGCTTACCGGCGTGGTTGCCCCTTCTGCATGAGCTGGCGGGGACGAAGTGGGCGCGGGTGCAGGTCGATCATGATCTGGGCAGCTTGGAAGGGATCAAGCCGTCGACGTTTAATGAGACCAACGCGGCTGCGCCCCGGACGGTAAAAATTCGCGAACACGGTGTTCGGTATGAAGTTGATTTCGCCGAAGGGCATAAGACGGGATTTTTCTGCGACCAGCGGGACAATCGGCGTGGGCTTGGGCGGTTTACGGCCGGCGCGCGCGTGTTGGATCTCTGTTGTTACACGGGGGGATTTTCTCTCAACGCCAAGGTTATCGGGGGAGCTACCGAGGTCACGAGTGTCGATCTCGACGAGGTGGCGATCGCACAAGCGAAGCGCAACGCGAATCTCAACCAGGCGCGCCTCAAATTTGTGCACGCGGATGCTTTTGCTTATGCCCGCCAGATGCAGACGAACGGCGAGAAATGGGACGTAGTCGTGCTCGATCCGCCAAAATTTATTTTTACGCGCGATGAACACGGTAACTGGGAAGGCCGCCAGAAATACGAGGACCTCAACTTACTGGCGATTTCGCTCGTGAAGATCGGCGGGATTTTTGTGACATGCTCTTGTTCGGGCTTATTATCCCTCGAAGATTTCGAGGCGCACGTCATCAAGGCGGCCCACCGCCAGAGTCGTCGTTTGCAATTTTTTGATCGCACGGGGCCGGGCACGGACCATCCCGTTTTTTCCAATTGTTTGGAAAGTCGTTATTTAAAAGTTCTATGGGCGAAGGTGATTTGAGGTGGTGCGTGCGCGGTGAGGCGAGCCTCTGGCCGGCCTTGGCTGATCTGTAGAAAAGTTGTCAGTTGGGAATTGCGATGGGCTCAGCTTAGAGCCATTCATTTTTAGAAACTATGTCTCCGAAGCTCGCTCACCGCTTGAAAGTTTTTTTATTGGCGTGGGTTCTCGCGATCGTCAGCGCACCGGCCGCGTTGGCGGCGGAGCCGGCGGGCGCCCCGACGCTCATGGGTCTGACGCGGGCGCAAGTTTTTACACGTCTGGGTCGTCCGAAGAGCCAGATCGTGGCTGGTAATCGCGTCGTGATGTTTTTTGATAAAGAGCGTTTGGTGCTGCGGGACGGCATTGTGATTGAAGAGGAGCAACTTTCGAGTGAACCCGTAGCGCGTCGCCCGCCAGCGCTTGCCGCGGATCCTAAGGCGATGGGAACGACCGGGACCGATGCGGTGGGCGCGGCGGCGGCAGCGGCGAGTGGATTATCTGCGAGCCCAAACAGTCCCCCAGTGGTCCCGGTGGTCGCACCGACGCCCGATGCGACGGTTTCGTCGGGTGGGCCGGGCGCCCTGCCGGCGCCAGAGCCGAAGATCGTGATCAAGCAGGTGCGGCGGCCAACGGGAAATTCGGTACTGCCGATCGCGCGGACACAGCCTTCGCTCCAGTTACCGCGGACGACTGCGGCAGGTCTCGAGCGCCGGCTCGAACCCGCGGGGAGCGCGGCCAATGCCGCCCCCAATCCAGAGGGAAAGAAGCCAGCCGTCGCGGACGGGCCGACGATGGCCGTAACTCGTGGTCAGCCCAGTCCAGTTACCGGTTTCGAGGCGCCAGAGGTAACTTCGGCTCCTCCGATAAATCGACGAGCCTTGGCGCCCAAGGAAGCTTTCGATTATTTACCCGATCGCTCGGCGGAGGTTGCGGCCCGCGCGGCGGCGGCCGAGGAGTTGGCGGCGGCGGAGCGAAATGCCGCGGAGCAGGCGCGTAAAGTGAAACTGTCTGAGCTGCGGTCAGCGCGAGCGGTGGCCAACCGTGCGCTCGATGATGTGCCGGCCAGGAGCTTCTTCTCCGTGTCAACGGGGGTGACCCTCTGCCTCGTGCTCGGCGGGGCTTTGGGTTATTATTTTTGGCGTAGTCTCCAGCGGCGGCTTGACCTGGCCGCCTCGACCGTGGAGGAAATGCCGCCGAGAGAGACGGCCGCCAATGACGGCGGCGTGCCGGCGAACTTCACGTTAGATTTCATTACAAAATTGGAATGGAAGCGTTTTGAAAATCTGGTGGTTGACTACTATGTGAAGACGGGGGTTGTGGCGGAACGATCCAAGCTGGGACCGATGGCGTCGGTGCAGGTGAGGATTTTTTGGAAGGGAGAGGAGCGGCCTTTCGCTTATGTGCAGTGTATTTCCCATCCGGTGGGTTTGTTGGACGTGGCTTCGCTCCAAGCACTTTTTGCGGCGCTTTCCGCCGATCAGGTGAAGCGGGGATACGTGATTACGACCGGGAAGTTCAGTGTGAGCGCGCGTGATTACGCTGAGGAAAAGCATATCACCTTGCTACCGGGGGATATTTTTGTGGAAAAACTTAACGCGCTCCCCCCGATGGCGAGGGCGGAGATGATGCGGGTGATTTCGGAGGGGGATTATCAGACGCCGAGCTGTCCGAAGTGTGATGCGCGGATGGTGCTTGCGAGTGGGCTCTCGCCGGTCTGGAAATGCCCCGCGCACTCCAATCAAGTCATCCCGAGTTGGAGTTAATAAAAAACCCGCGGGATGAGCCGCGGGCGCGAGGGAGACCTTCGACTGGTCAGTCTCGCCCGAGGTACGAACCGTCCACCGTGCTAACGCGGATCGATTCACCCTCTTTGATGAAGAGCGGCACTTGAATGATCAGGCCCGTTTCGAGCTTGGCGGGCTTTTGGACGTTGCTCGCGGTATCCCCTTTTATGCCGTCAGCCGATTCAATGACCTTGAGTGAAACGGTCGAGGGGAGGTCAACCGAGAGCGGGCGTTCGTCGACAAAAAGAATGTCCACCTTCCCGCCGGGGGCGAGGTAGTTTTTCACGTCTCCCAGTTGGCTCTCGTTCAACTCGATTTGTTCAAACGTCTCCGGGTCCATGAACGCGTAAGCTCCGCGGTCGACATAGCTAAATTCCAGTGTTTTGCGGTCGGTGGGAAGGACCTCGATCGTGTCGGTCGATCCAAACCGTTGGTCGAGGGCTTTTCCGTATCGCAGATTTCTCATCTTGATTTGCACGAAGGCGCGCAAATTACCGGGGGTCCGATGTTGCGTTTCCATGACGAGGTGAGGCTCGCCGTTGAACTTAATGACTTGGCCTTTGCGGATGTCGTTGGCTGCTGGCATAGCGGGAAATCGATTCGGGCTGGCGGGTTAGCGTGAAGAAAAGGAAGAGAGTGGGGAAGCGCGGTCAAAGGTGTCAAGGACTCGCGCGGGCGGTTGAGTGGGCGGGTGCACTCGCGCGGGCGGTTCGCGCGGGCGGTTGAGCGGGCGGTTCGCGCGGGCGGTTGAGTGGGCGGTTCGCGCGGGCGGTTGAGTGGGTTGAGTACAAAGCGGGAGGGTCCGCCGTCGCGGAGGCGTGGCGAAGCGTGAGGGAGTGAACGGGTGGGTGCGCTCTGGAAATGCGCAGCGCGGTGGCAGTCGCCCGGGGCGGTTAATTAGGTTCGACCGGGAGAAATTTCTCGGCGTATAAACGTGGCGCCGAGTTTCCGCTGAATCGCCCGGCGCACATCTTACCGTGAAACCTTTGATTTCTTTCGTTGACCGTGGCGGCATCTATTACTGGATGGCGGCAATGGCTGGGGCGGCTTGCTTCGTTGGTTTGCCCAGCCGAGCGGCCGAGCTTGCGCCCGTTAACTCCAGAGCCGCAGCGCTGGGGTCAGGTACGATTGAAGGTCGAGTATTCAACCCGCGCAGTGGGACTAACGTCGAGCATGCCCGGGTGAGCATAGGGAGTGCCGCGTTCGTGACCGCTACGGATGCGGATGGCCACTTCCGCCTGACGAACGTGCCGGCGGGATCGGTGGTTTTGCGCGTCTTTTATACGGGTGCCGCGCCGCAGATGATCTCGGTTGTGGTCGTGGCGGGCCAGACTGTGCAAACCGAAATTGCGCTTGTGGACGTAAAAGCGGTGGCGATCGGAGCGGAAAAAGCGATCCAGCTCGATTCGTTTGTGGTCGATGTTTCGCGCGAGATGGCAGGTGCGGCGGTCGCGATTAACGAGCAACGTTTTGCTCCGAACGTAAAGAATGTCGTTTCTACGGATGAATTTGGCGCGGTGGCGGAAGGTAATGTGGCGGAATTTTTGCGCTATTTACCGGGGATTACGGTTGATCTCAGTGGTGGTGACGCGCGCACGGTATCGATTGACGGAGCGCCGGCCGCGAATACGCCGGTGACGCTCGCTGGACTGAACTTAGCCAGCCCGACCGGCGTTGGGCGCGCGGTCGAGGTGGGTTTTTTTAACCTCAACAACATTTCTCGCATCGAGGTGGCGCATTCCCCGACGCCGGATTCGCCCGGTTCGGCCTTGGCGGGATCGGTGAATCTTGTGCCGCGGAGCTCGTTTGAGCGAACGAAGCCTGTGTTTAACGGCAGTGTTTACCTGATGATGCGCGACGATGCGATTGATCTGAGCAAGGTGCCCAGCCTCTATCGGGATCCGCGCCGAATGGTTCATCCCGGGTTCGATTTTTCCTGGATCGTGCCGGTCAACCGCCGCTTCGGCTTCTCCGTCGCGACGGGTGCTTCCACCCAGTATTCCCACCAAGTGGGGCACACCAATACCTGGCGAGGCGTGAGTGCGGCCACGAACGGGACGGCCTTCCCGCACACGGTGCCGGGGCGCCCCTACCTTTCGGCCTACACGATCACGGATGCGCCCAAGGAGTCCTCGCGTGATTCGCTGGGGCTGACCATCGATGGGAAGCTGACGCCCTACGATCGTCTCGCGCTTTCGTATCAGTACTCTTCCTTTGACGGCTGGACGGCAGCGAGAAGTATCCAGTTTAACCCTACGCAAATTGTTGCGGGAACCTTTACGCCCACGTCTGCGCAAGGAGTCGCGGGGGCGGGTAATCTGGTGGTGACCTCGGGCAATGGCCGGGTGCGGGAAAATCGCACGTATATGCCGACCGTGACATGGCGCCACGATGGGCCGCTCTGGAAGGCGGAGGGCGGGGTCGGTCGTTCGTATGGGACGAATG
Organism: Opitutus sp. GAS368; assembly: GCA_945903465.1. Taxonomy (GTDB): domain Bacteria; phylum Verrucomicrobiota; class Verrucomicrobiia; order Opitutales; family Opitutaceae; genus ER46. The sequence continues at coordinate 56,055 of CAMDOF010000010.1, read as the reverse complement.
CGATTCGCAGCACTGACAAAGGGATGCTGCTAACCACGACGGCCCGCCGCACGGGAGTTTCGATCGGGTTTGACCAGATTATAGATACGCGCCCCGGCGTGATCACCGTCTTGGACAACGCGACCCGCGCGCCGCTGGATCCCTTCCGGTTGGCGAATTACTCCTTGGATACAGTCACAGAAAATCCGCAACGTGCGCGGGACGTGAATTTCAGCGCGTATGGCCATCTTCGACGCGATTTTATTTGGGCGGTGCCTGTGACGTTGAAGGGCGGCGGGGAGTTTCGGCAGAGCGCAAAGGATATCAAGGCGGGTGCATCCAGCTACGTCTATCGAGGTAACGCGACGCCTGGCAGTGCGGCGCCATTTCTTGATTCGTACATCGCTCAGCGCGTCGGCCCCTATGGTTTTTCGAAGATGGAGTTTCCCGATTACAAGGAGACTTTCGCCTATTTTAAAGCGAACCCGGCGCAGTTCACTTTGGATGAAAACGCCAATTATCGCGCACTGGTCAGCGGATCCAAGTACGCGATCGAAGGGGTTTCGGCCGCCTATCTGCGGGGCGATGTCTCGCTCCTAAGCCGCCGCCTGCTGCTGGTGGGTGGCGTGCGCGTGGAACAAACGAATGTCGCTGGCCAAGGTCCTTTGACGGACCTCGCGCGCAATGTCCGCCGCGATGCGAATGGTCGACCGTTGTTGGACAGCGCTGGCCGGCCCGTCGCGCTCACGGCAAATGCGCTCGAGATTTCCAAGCTGACTCTTTTAGAGCGGAAGGCCCACGTGGAAAAAGAATATCTCCGCTGGTTTCCCAGTATCAACGCGAGTTTTAATATCCGCGAAAACCTGATTGCGCGCGCGGCGGTCTCCCAATCGATTGGGCCGCCTGACTTCAATCAGTACGCGGGCGGGGTCACCCTGCCGAATACCGATAATTTGCCCAGCCCGGCGAACCGGATTGTGGTGAACAACGCGGGGATCAAGCCATGGACGGCGACGACGATTAAAGTACGATTAGAGTATTATTTTGAAGGAGTGGGCCAGGTGGCGGTGGGAGCGTTTCGGCGTGATTTTAAAAATTTCTTTGGGAACACGGTGTTGAGCGCGAGTCCGGACTTTCTGGCGCTCTATGGATTGGAAGCGAATGAGTACGGGGCCTACGAAGTCGCGACCCAATATAACCTGCCTGGTGCGGTACGAATGGAAGGGGCGGAGGCGAGCTACAAACAAGCGCTGACGTTTCTTCCGCACTGGGCGCGAGGCCTCCACGTTTTTGGCAACCTGAGTGTGCGCGCCAGCGATGGCACGCACCTAGGCGCGGTCGCCTTCAATGAAATCTCCCACCATGGATCTTGGGGGGTGAGCCTGACGCGGCCGCGGTTCAGTGTGCGTTTGAATGCGAGTTTCCGGGCGGCCCAGCGGCTTGGGAGTGCGTTGACGGGAGTGGGGATCGAGCCGGAGACCTATAACTACACGCCCTCGCGGAATACCGTGGACGTCTTGGGTGAATACACGCTGTGGCGTCGTTGGGGCGTTTTTGCCAATCTGCGTAATGTGGGCGACGTCTCCAACGATGGGACGACGGTCGGCCCGTCGACGCCCTACGCCAGCCAGCTGCGTTCGCGCGAGCGCTATGGTTCGCTGTGGACACTAGGCGTTAAAGGTACGTTTTAAATGCGATGAAACGGCTTGATTTTTTTCTCAGTCGGATGGCGCTGGTGCTCATTGCATTTGCGCTTGGCGGGATGGCGGCGGGTCGAGCATGGGGCGCGGCGGAGACGCGTTTGCCTAACCTCGTTTTTATTCTGAGTGATAATCAAGGGGCGTGGACGCTGGGCTGTTATGGTAACCCGGATATCCGGACGCCGCACCTTGACCAGATGGCGGCGGAAGGCGTGCGTTTCACGCGGGCTTTAAGCAGTAACCCGGTGTGCTCGCCGACGCGTGCGACCTTTTTGACGGGACTTTTGCCCTCGCAGCATGGCGTGCATTCGTTTCTCGATCCGAAGTACATGATGGGGCGCGAGGCCTATAATACGCTCGGGGAGTTCACCTCGCTCGGCGAAGTGCTGCGCGACGCCGGTTACACCTGCGGCCTGAGTGGCAAGTGGCATCTTGGCGATAACCTGAAGCCCTCGGAAGGATTTAGTTTTTGGGTGACAAAGCCGGACGGACACACTCAAGAGTTTTATAATCAAGACGTGATTGAGGACGGGGCGGTCCGGAAAGAAGCGGGTTACACGACCGATCTTTGGACGCGGAAAGGAATTGAGTTTATCGAAAAAAACCAGGCGCGTCCGTTTTTTCTTTTTTTGGCGTATAATGGACCTTACGCGCTGGGCGGGTTGATGAATCGCCCGCCCCAGAATCGGCACGCGGCGTTTTACCGGGGGAAACATTTTGCCAGTTTCCCAGTGGAGGCGATGCACCCCTGGCAGTTCGCCAACAAGCAATTTCACAATCAGCAAAACGCGATGGAGCGGGTGGCGGCGGAAGTGAGCGGAGTGGACGACGGCGTCGGTGAAGTGATGGCGACGCTCAAGCGTCTCGGTCTCGACGATAATACGCTGGTGGTTTATGCGGCGGACCAAGGATGGATGGGTGGACAAAATGGGATGTGGGGGATGGGTGATCACTTTCGGCCGGTGGCGGCGCACGAGTTGATGATGCAAATCCCGCTTATTTTTCGGCGTCCTAAGAAGATATTGGCCGGGCGGACGAGCGATCTGATTGTGAGCAACTATGATTTTTTGCCGACGGTACTTGGGGAATTGGGATTGGGTGAACAGATGCCGACGGCGCCCCGTTCGCCGGGGCGTGATTTTGGGCATGCGCTCCACGGTGAAGTGAGGCCCTGGGAGAACGTGATGTTTTTTGAGATGGAGACTGTGCGGGCGGTGCGAACGGACGGGTGGAAGTACGTCGCGCGGTTTCCGGATGGGCCGTATGAGCTTTACGACATGCAGAAAGACCCGCGGGAGCGTTTTAATCTTTTTGGCCAGCCGGGGATGGCGTCGAAACGGGTGGAATTAGCGGAACGTCTCGAGGCGTTTTTTCAGCGTTACGCGGACCCGCAGTACGATATCTGGAAAGGTGGTCGCTCGAAAGCGAAGCGGCATACCGATTGAAAAGCTCCTCGGTGGCGGTGGGGCTTTTTCGCCGCGGTCAGGACGGACCGGGCGCCGCGGTCAAGGCGGTCAAAGCCGGGATGGGATGGGTCGGGTAGCGAGGCGAGGCTGGGGCGTGGGGCGGGGGCGAGGGGCGGGCCGGCGAGGTGCGGCGGGGTGAAGTGGCCACCACGCTCACCTGCCGCGGCGCGGTTTAGTGGGCGGCGTCGCGGAGTTCGGCGAAGCGGGCGCGCAGCGCGGTGAGCGTGTCGCGCTGCGCGGGGGTGGCGGCGAGATTATTGGTTTCGGCCCGATCGGTTCGGAGGTCGAAGAGTTCCTCATGTCTAAAATCGGGCCAGTAGAGGTATTTGAGATCTTTGCGGACGAGGGCTTGGGAGGAAGGGATGAAGTTGATGTTCCGGATCGTGGCATGCTCGTAGAAAAAATCGGTGCGCCACGTGGGCGCTGGGGCGGCGAGGTAGAGCGGCGCGAAATCGCGGCCCTGCATGCGCGTGGGGGCGGCAATACCCGCGGCGGCGAGGAAAGTGGGGGCGAGGTCGACGTTGAGGGTGAAGCGATCGTTAGTCTGGCCGCGCTTGGTGGCGGGCAAGCGCGGATCGCGGACGATCAGAGGGGTCCGGATGCTTTCCTCGTAAGGATACCATTTGTCGGCGAGACCGTGTTCGGCATGGAAGTAGCCGTTATCGGCGGTAAAAATGACGAGGGTATTTTCGAGGGCGCCCTGCTGGCGCAAGGTGGCGAGCACGCGGCCGCAAGTCGTGTCGACCTCGCTGGCGAGGCGATAATAGTTTTTCATCATCGTCTGGTATTTTTCCGGCGTATCGAAACGCCAGTGGTAGCGAACGCGGCCCTCGTTCTGTTCGTTGGCGATGAAAGGAGGGAGACGCCTGAAATATTCGTCGGCTGACGTTGGGGGTACGGGAATAGTGACGTCCTGGTAAAGGGGCAGGCTGGCTGGCTGGGGGAGATATTGGAGCGGATTTTGGTCCTCGGCGTGGGTGGCGAAGAACGCGAGTGTGAGGCAGAACGGTTTATCGGTGGGACGGGTGCGGAGAAACTCGAGCGCGTCATTTTCATTTTTTTGGGTGACGTGAATTCTGGTCCCGTCCGCTTCCTTGATCCAATGCGTGCCACTGTAGGCGCGTCCGAAATCGAAGTTCTCCCGGGGGAATTTTCCGTTGTGCCATTTTCCGATGTGGCCGACGAAGTAGCCATGATGGCGGAGCAAGCCTGGGTAGGTCTCAGCCCAAGGCGTCTTGAACATCTCAAAGGCAGGGTTACCGTGGCGGGACATCCATTGACCCGTGAAGAGGGAGGCGCGGCTGACGCCGCAAATGGCGGTGGTGACGCAGTTGTGGGTGAAGCGGATGCCTTCATTGGCGAGACGATCAAGATGGGGCGTTTTGACGACGGGGTGGCCTGCGGAACCGAGTGTGTCGAAGCGCCAGTCGTCCGCGTAGAGGACGAGGATGTTGAGTGGCATGGTCGGCGCGGCGGCGGGCGCGAGCGGTGCGAGGACAGCGAGAACCGTCAGCAAAGTGAAGCAGGCGAAGAAGGGTGGCATGGGGTTGGTCAGGGGGAGTGGCTGAATTTAGGAATGGCGGATTGGAGTCGGGGAGGTTTCGAAGATGAGCAGGAATTGGGGATGAGGAGAAGGCGATGAGCGGGCTGAGCTGAACGGGTCGGTTTGCAGTGGCTTGAGTAAGGTGGGGGCAGCGGGACGACCGGCGAGAATTTTTGTTGGGGCGGGATGATTGCGATTGGTGGCGTCCAGGTTGGTACGGCCTGATTCCAGTGGCGGACGGACGCCGCGGTAATCGAGTAAGAACCGCAAGGGAAGGCGGTGCACAGACCCTTCCGGCGGGCGCCCGTGGTGGGGCGGAGGGGACTGCGGATATTGGCGACGCTCCAGCGACGAGCCCAATGATCGCGGCGTGAAAGGCCGCGAGTGGGTTTCGGTGCGCGGCTCAAGCGCGGAGGGAGCCGGATGGGTCGCGGCGAGGAGACGTGCCGCGGGAGCAGCGCGGGGCTGGGCGAGTCGTATCAATTCGCAGCTCGCGGCAGTCGCGGCAGTCGCGGCGAGGAGACGTGCCGCGGGAGCAGCGCGGGGCTGGGCGAGGTGGGGGCTGTTTAGAAGCGGCCGTTGATTCCGACCGTAATGGTGGTGCCGGGGTAGTTGAAGTATTCGACCTGATTGGGAGTCCCTCGGTAGCGCATTTGCGGCGTGTTGTTCAGGTTATCAATATCGAGGGTGAGGTTAAGGGAAGGGCGCAACTGGTACGAGAAGCCGACGTTGATGAGGTTGCGTTTGACGCGATAGAGGTCGCGGTGGGGCGCCCCGGCGCTGAACGAGGTCAGGTGGGTCGTCGCGTAGTTGGAGAGGACGCGCGTGCTAAAATTGCGGTACCGCCAAGAAAGGCTGGCGTTGGCGGTGCGTGGTACGAAGCCCGCAATCTGACCGGAGGAACGGGCGGTGGTCGTGACGAGAGAGCCGGCGACGGGCACGTTCCGATGGGTGTCGAGTTGGGTGTAGTTGATCATGCCGCTAAGGCCCTTGAGCAGGCCGGGCAGGAAGGTGAACTGCTGTTGGTAACTGATTTCCCAGCCCTGCACGACGGCGTCGCCAGCGTTGGCGGACGAAAGGATGGTCCATCCGGGATACTCGCCGTTGTAGCCGTTATTGGGCGTGGTGCCGATGGTACCTGACTCGATGCCGGTGACGATTAAGTTGCGGATTTCCTTGTGGAACCAGCCGACCGAGAGATTGCCCACGGGTTCGAAGAAATACTCGAGGGAAGTGTCCCAGTTCTTCGAAGTCTGCGGTAGCAGCGAAGGGTTGTTGATGGTGAGCGTCGACTTTCCGTCGAGGGCGGCATTAGCGGCATTCGGGGTTTCGCCTGGGGTCATGTTGCCAAAGCCCGGACGACCGAAGCTCGTGGACCAACTGAGGCGGGCCTTGAGGTTGGCGTTGAGGTCGTGATTAAGGTGGAGGCTGGGGAAAGCGTTGGTGTAGCTGCCGGTGGTCGTTCGGAGGTTGTCGGCGTAGTCGCGCTTGGCGGAGCCGACGGGGTCAGCGGTCTGTTGGGCGGCGGTACTGAGATTGCGGGCGCGGACCCAGCCGGTGGCCTCGTTATCGGTTCGTTCGAAACGGACGCCGCCGAGGAATCCGGTGCGGCTGAGCCATCCCTTGCGACCGAACTTGCCCTGCGCCATAGCGTAGGCGGCGGAGACGGCCTCGTTTGCGTCGGTGGAGCTGGTGAAGTTGGTGGTCGCGCGGAAGTAGAGATCCTCGCGCCAGAGGTTCTGAGCGATTACCTCGCGGGCGCAGATGAAATCAGAGGCCTCCCATTCCGGGAGTCGGCGACCTGTCTTCACCTGATCCATCATGAGTAGGTTAGGGCTGGTGGGGAGCGGTCCGGTGCCCGTGTAGTTCCAACGGCGCGAAGCGCTGGTGGAGCCGACGACCTGCTCGCGCCAGATAGCCCCGGTCTTGGCGATGAGGGGAAAAGCGACGGGCAAGGAGTAGCGGGCATCTGCCCGCACCTCGGTCACCTCATGGAGGTTGGTATTGTTGGAGTTGCTGAGCGCGTTGGCGGCCGCAGGGCGATAGTTGGCAGGGTTGGTGAAATCCGGGCCACCGTTTTGGATGAACTTAGGATAGAGATCAGACTGAGTGCGATCGATGGTCCAGCCGGCGCCCGTGAGGCGATTGACGAGTACGCCGCCTTCGCCGTTGCCGATATTAATGTGAGTTTGAGTGTATTTGGCGCCGTATTCGATTTGCCATGGACCCCAATTGTGTTCGGCGCCGAGGTCGGCGCGGCGCAGGCGGTTGAAGAAATTATTTGGGCCCGTCATCGTGATGTCGATGGTCGAGGCGGCGACTGGCCGCACTGTGGTCAAGCGCTCAGTGTAGCCGGGCTCGATGCCGGCCGTGGCGGTGCCCGCGGCATTGGCGGGATTGAAGACGTTCTGGTTGGTGTAGGCCCGGGTGTCATATTGGCGGCGAAAGACCTCCGAGTGATCGATGTAGCTTGCGAGAAAGGAGAGCTTGGTGGCGGGTGAGAGGCGATAGTCGGCCTTCGTGGTAATATTTTTCTGGCGACGGTGGTTGTAAACATCACCCGTGCGATAGTCCCAAAGAAAAGCCGGCCCGGTCGCGATATTTTGCACGTCGCGCTGGGAGGTGAACCAGCCAAGGGCAGTTTCGGAATTAAAGAGGCTGATAGAGACGCCGAGATTGCGGCTGCCGCCGAAAACGTCGAACACCTCCTGGTAGCCGAGCGTGACGAGCCCGTGGGTCCGCCGCTCCTCCCGCAGGGGAATCTGTTGGGTAAACGACGGCGCGATACGGGCGGAGAGGGTGTAGGTGATGCGGCGTTTTTCGCGCATGGAGAGCGGTGAACGGCTCTTGAAGTTGATGGTGCCGCCAAGGGAGTCAGCGCCCTTGTCCGGCGTATGCCCCTTGGTCAGTTCAATCTGATCGAACATCGCGCCGGTGATGTTATTGACGAAAATTGAGCGGCCGGCACCGCCCTGTCCGGTGAGGATGCCGCCGTCCATGGTGACGGTATTGAGTCCGGAAGTCATCCCGCGAACGGTGAATCCGGAGAGGTTTCCGCCGGCGTCGAGTTCGCCGTAGATTCCTGGCAGGCGGATGGCGATTTCGCCGGCGTTGAGGTTGGGCAGGTTGCCGAACTGATCGGTTGAGGCGACGTTCTTCAGGTTGTCGGCGTTACGTGCGGCGGTGATGGCGGCGGCGCCGCCCTCGCGTTCGCCGGTGACCTTGAAAGCATCGAGTTTGTAGATGCCGGTGGATAGATCGAAGTTGCGCGTGACCGGCTGGCCGGCGCCCAAGGCGACGGAGGTGCGGACGGAGTCGAGTCCGATGTAGCTAACGACGAGTTCGTGGGTGCCGGAGGGAAGAGCGGAGAAGGTGTAGCGCCCGGTTTTGTCGGTGAGTGCGGTGACCCCGAGTGAGGGAATTTCGACCCGGGCACCCTCGAGTAAGTTGCCGGTGGCTCCGTTGCTGATGTTGCCGGTCAGCGTGTCGCCGAGGAGCTTGGCGAGGGAGCAAAGTGCGATGAGCAGGAAGGTTATTTTGGGTCGGCGGCGCGGTAGCATGGTTGAGGAGCTTGGTCGGTTCGGGAAATTGCTAAGGGAGCGCACCCGCGGATGCGGACGGTGGTTGCAGGAAAGCGAGGCCAAGATGGCGTTGCGGTTACATGCGGAGGCTGCTCGTCTCTGGTGTTTTGTCCAGACGGAGCGCTTGGTCCCGCGGATGGAAAGGAGATGTTTCAGTGCGCCGCGGTGGTGGGAAACTCGTCCTACGTTCGAGCCGAGAAAAGGAGGTGCGGGTCGAGAAGTGACCAGCGCCGGAGCTCACGGCCGGACGTATGGCGCTGGCAACGATTGCAAATACTCTCCGGCCAAAAATGCAGACTTTGAGTGGCCGGGGTAGCCGGCGAGGACTCGCGTGTGGCCGGGCCGGATCGCCACTCGGTGGCGCTCGCGGCTACGGAAAGGCTGGATTTGAAGGCACGTGGGTGTGGGGCGATGATGGGAAGAGCTGAAATTGGTGAATGGGGGAGGCGGACTCCGATTATTTCGTAAAAATTTTCCGCCGCGAGGTGGGTTTTGCCCGGGTAAGTATCAAGCGGGAGACTCTAGCGTCTCCCGCCGCCGAACATTACCCGTTGCGGAGGAAATGCGACAGGCGAGCGGCCTGAGGGTCGTCGTGAACGGTGTTCGATCGAGCAGGGGTGCGCCACCGAGACGGCGGGGCGGCTTCCGCCGTTTATTTCGGCAGCGGTACTTGGGCGGTAGTCTGGAGGTAGGTGAATAAATCGCGAAGCTGATCGTTGCTCAGTGCGGTGAGCAGGCCCTCGGGCATCATGCTCACGGGGAGTTGCTCCTGCTTCGCGATCTCGGTGCGGTCGATAGTGGTTTCCTGGTCGATGGATTTGAGGGTGAGGGTGCGGTCGGATTTCGCGGAGACGGTGCCGTTGAGGACCCGCCCGTCGTTTAAGGTGACGACGTTGAGTAGGTAATCGGACGGGACGACCGCGCTGGGATCGGTGATGTTTTCGATGAGATAATCGAGGTTGTGTCGACCGCTGCCCGTGAGGTCGGGGCCGAGCGCGCGGCCTTCGCCATAAAGCTGGTGGCACGCTCCGCAGAGGCTCGCGAAGAGGGTGCGACCCTGGCGCGCATCGCCGGTGCGCATGAACGCAGGGGTGAGTTTGGCTTTGAGTGTGGTGATGAGCCGCTGCTTGTCGGCGCTGGATTCGCGCACTTCGCCCCAGGTCGCGGCGAGTTTTTTAGTGAGCGTTGAATCCTGGAAATTCTGGATTTGGCGAGCGAGGACCGGTGTAAGGTCGGCCCGTGGGATTACGATTTTTTGGGCAGGCTTTTCTAGGTGATTAAGAAGGACGTGGGCAAAGGTTGGCCGGGAGACGAGGACGGCGAGCGCGGCAGGACGCTCGTGCGGTGCGAGAGCTTGGTAGCGCGCGATGATGCGGTCGGCGACGGCGGGATCATCGAAGGTGGCGAGGCCTTGGATGGCGGTGGCGCTGAGGGCCTGAATGGCGATGAGTGATTCGCATATTTTGCGGAGATCGTGGGGCTTGGCATTGATGAGGGTGCGCAGGGCAGTGCGGCGCTGGTTGGAATTGGCCGCGGGGTCGAGGGCGAGAGCGCGGACCTCGGTGAGGGCGCGGCCGCTGCCGAAGAGAATCGCGAGCTCGCGGATGGATGTTGCCAGAGCCTCGTCATGGCGTGCGCTGACGCGAGTGGCGAAGGCCTCCCAAGCGGCGGGCGGCGCCGCTTTGCTCCAGCCCTTCAGGGCATCGCGCATGCCTTGGAGAATATCAGAGGCGAGGCCATCGATGGGCAAGGTGAGGAGCGCGTTGAGCGGTGCGGGGCTCTGTTCGATATCCTCGGTGACGCGGCGGGCGATGAACTGACGGATGAGAGGAACGCGGCACGTCGCGATGAGGGTGACGAGTTGGGCTGGATCGAGATCGCGCAGGCCTGACCAATAAAGCAAAGGTAGGTTGTGGTCGGTGGCGTCTTCGGAGTGAGAGAGGAGGAGTGCGGCGAGGGTCGCGCGGGCCTGGGGCGCGAGGGCGGGCAGCGTGGAGGCGCGGGCGAGGCGGAGGAAAGGGCTTGCGGTGTTTTGTGGGGTCGCCGGGGTGGACGCGATGGCCCAACGCTGGAGGTGCTCGCTGGGGCTCGTGCGCATGGCGGTAAAGATGGGCGCGAGTGGCGTTTCGGCGTCGGGGGCAAAAGCGGAGATCTGTTGGAGCGTCCAAAAGGCGGCCAGTTGCTTGGCGGGTGTGGGCGCGCGGGCGAACTGTTCGCGCAGGAGCGGATGGAGCGCGGGCAGGCCGTTTTGTTTCCAGGCGCGTTGGCGCAATTCCCAGCGGGCCATGCGCACGAGCCACTCGTTGTCGCTGGTTTGGAGGGTGACCAGCTGAGTGGAGGCGAGCTTGGTGAGATCGGTTTCTGGGGGGCGTTGGGTGTCGCCGTAGGTAATTTTGTAGATGCGACCGGAGGTGCGGTGGACGCCGTCACTTTCGTGGCATTCGCCAATGTCGCTCCAATCCAGAATATAGACGCCGCCATCCGGGCCGGCTTGAATCTCGACGGCGCGGAACCACGGATCGTCGGTCGTCATGAAGTCGGGTTCGTGCTTGCCGACGTAGCCGCTGCCCGCCCGTTCGAGGCGGTCGACGTTGACGCGGCGGCCATGCAGGTTGGTCGTAAAAACCTTGCCGCGATACGCGGGCGGAAAATTCGTGCCTTGGTAAATCATCAGGCCGACATGCGCGTGGCCTCCGCCGACCCGAGATGACGCGTTGCTCACGCCGATTTTGCGAACGTCGCTCCAAGTCTCGCCGCGGTCCCAGTGGGTGTGGTCGGCGTGCTGGTCGATGAGATCGTAAATGCGCGGGTAGGGGTCGTCGCCATGCATGCGCTTGAAGTGGGCCCCTTGAATACCGTGCCAAAGGTGACCGATGACGGTATTGATAAAAAACAACTCGCCGTGTTGATCCCAGTCCGTGCCCCAAGGGTTCGTGGTGCCGTGGCAGTAAGGCTCGTAGATTTTCTGCGTGGGATGGTAGCGCCAGATGCCCCCGGCGGTCGGGGTGCGTTGCTCGTGCGGCGTGTTAGGGCAGCCGGCCCAGCTGGTGCTGCTGATGCCGATGCGGCCGTAGAGCCAGCCATCGGGCCCCCACTTGAGACCATTGGCAAAGGTGTGGCGGCTGGCGGCGGTGGTGCTGAATCCGTCGAGGAGAACTTGCGGTGGGCCGCTGGGATGATCGCCTTCGGTGGGAAAGAACAGCAGATGGGGTGGGCAAAGCGCATAGACACCGCCGAAACCGCGTTCGATGCTCGTGAGCATTTGCAGGTCATCGGCAAAGACGTGGCGTTGATCGAAGCGGCCGTCGTTATCGGTGTCCTCGAGTATGACGATACGATCACGCAGCTTGAGATCGAAACGCTCTTTGCTGTCCGAGTAGGTGTAGTTCTCGGCGATCCAGAGGCGTCCGCGTTCATCCCAGCACATGGCGATGGGGTTCTGCACGTCGGGCTCGGCGGCGAAGACCGTGGCCTTGAACCCCGGCGGCAGGTGCATGAGCTTGATCACATCCGTGGGGGCCGTGAGGGGCTGGTCGGTGATCAGCTGATTATTGGTGGGGGTGGGGAAGGCGGCGAGCGCGGCGGACAGTGGAGAGAAAAGACACCCGAAAAGAGCGAGCGCGGGGCAGCGGAGAAAGTGAAAGGGCATTAAATTTAAAGTGATCGACGCGCGGCTGAGGGTGAAGCGGTAGGTTAAACGGTGGCCCGGCTGAATCGAAAAATGAGAGGGAAGGCGGCCCCGGAGCGGGCGGGGTGATCAAGATAAACCCGCGCCTAGCCGCCCCACGGACTTAGGAATTTAAGGCCTCTGGCCTCAATTCTTGGGGAGTTTGCGTTCATAAAAAGTCGAATAGTGAGCCACAAACGCCGGCAAGCGGCCAAGTCCGACAGACTCCGAGGGCCGAAGATAAAGAGTTTCGTTTTTGCGAGATAGTTTTTTACGCCGCAGGTGTGATTCGACATTTTCTTAGAAAATTTGCCGTGATGCGCTGGACGCGCTCATCGACGCCGTGCGGCCGGCCGAGGTGAGCAGAAGGCGGGAGTAATCCGGGTGGCTGGGCGAGACCCATCGACCAAAAGATCGTCGCCGCGTTGAAGACCCAGTTGCCCTTTGGGCCGGGATAAACCGTCGCCGCGTAGGATGAATGATCGCCGTTGGCTTTAAGCGCTTCGCCGGCGGCGATGACCTCAAGGCCGGGGATTTTTCCGGGGTCACCATGGTGTTCCCAGCCGACCAGGCCAGGAATGAGATCCCCATTTTTCATCCCGGTCCCCTCGAAGATCCAATGGGCGGCTTGGGTGACGATCCAGTCGGCGGAGCCATTGGCCGGAGTCATCGTGCGCGCGCCGATGAGCAAACTCTCATCGGGGCCATGGCGCTCCCAGTGTTCGGGATTTTGGGGTGAGGCCGGACCGCCGAAAACCCCCTGCCGGTAGAGTAATCGGTGAGGCCGGCCGGCGCGGTTTTTGAGGTTTAAAGGCACGACGCCCGAGACGCTGTTGCCGCAAAGAAATGCCACGCTCAGGCCCCGCTGGATAGCGGCCTGTAAACGGTCGTACATCTCTAGGCTCCAGTACTCGTCATGCGCGACTGAGAGAAAACCTTTTACGCGGTCGAGGCCACCGCCGTCCACGTGGGTGTCGATATTGGAAGAGTAGGTGACATCGTAGCCCTGCTGCTCGAGCCAGAAGCAGAGCGGAAATTCCCAGAGGAGAAATTCGCCCGAGCCTTGCGAGAGTGGCTGGCTCACGACCTGCGGGTAAAAACCGTAGGGACGGTCGTAGCTGACCCATGTGGTCGCGTTCCAAGGTCGGTTGGGTGCGTCGGTATCATAGAGTGAATGATTCTCCGGCCATTTGTTGTAGGCCTGCCAAGTCGTATCGCTGGTCTGGAATAAAACGTCCGCTGGCCGGTCATCACGGAGGACAAAGATGATATAACTCTGATAGCGGTGGCCCGAGCAGGAGAGCTTACCGAGATACACGCCGCTGACCCAGTCGGTGGGAATTTTTAGAGTGGTGGTACGCGCCCACGCACACTCGCGTAGGCGATGCTCCTCGACGGCAGGCGTGGGCTGCGGCGTGACCGGGAACGGGCCGAGGCGCGCGACGTGCCGTCCGCCCTTACCGTTGTAATACCCCAGCCGATACAGATCGACGGTCACATCCGTGGCGGGTTGCGCGCTGATAAACAAGTCGAGGCTGCCGCCCGGGCGGACGCTGGTTTCCGCGCAATAGCCCTCGATCATGGCGGAGCGGAAGTGCTCGGTCCGGACGAAGGTGAGTTGCCAGTCGGTGGTGCCGGGGCGGCGGTTCTCGTCGATGATCACGCTGCGAGTGGCGGGCGCAGGGCTGGCGGCCGTGGCGGTGAGGGGGGCGAGGGCGCCGGTGAGCCCGAGCTTCGCGGCGCTTTTGAGGAGCTCGCGGCGGGTGAGGGGGCTGGGGGCAACGCGATCGGGATCGGGCATGATTTTATTGGGCTGATGAGTTCTTCCGTTCCATCGTGCGAAGATTCCAGTCCTCGGGAGCAAAGGCTTGGTGGGTAGCGGGTGTGGCGGGGTAGCCGCCAACCTGATCTTCGCTATCGATGATTCGACCGGTCCCGGTGCGAGCTTGTTCGACGATCCGGCGATCGATGGCATCGCGATCCCATGGTCGGGCCCCAGCGTTGAGGAGGACGGCGGCCTCGACCTGGGCGGCGGCGATCGGGGCCAGGCCGACTGGCCACCGCACATGATCGGGCTGGGAGCGAATCTTTCCGGTGGCGCCTTTGGCGAGAGCGGTGAGGGGCGCAGGTTGGCCATCGCGATTTTTGATGATATTGTCACTGGCGTGAAGTTCGAGGTCCCCGATGCCTTCGAGGGTGAGGAGGGCGAGCCCGGGTCGAGTATCGGCGCCGCTCAGCATAACGTTGCCGACAAGTTCCATTTTCCCGAGCTCGTAGCTGCGGTCGTGCCAGAGGACATCAGGCAGGCGGTAGCCGACGGCCTGAACGCCAGGATTCACCATGAGGTTATTGACGATCGCGACCCAGACGCCGCCCTTCGCGAGGGGATGGCGTTGCGAGCAATGGGCGTAGAGGTTCCCGAGAATCAGGACGTCGGTGACGTTATCCATAATGAGTGAACCCTTGGAATGTTCTCCGCTGGCATGGGTTGAGCGGCTGAGTCCCTCGGCGATAATATTATGGCTAAACGTGATGCGGTGAGAGGTGTTTTTACGCCATTCATCTGGGTTGGCGCCGGTAAACGGTTTACCCGACGCACTGAGATTTTCGTCGACCGCCCACGTCAGCGAGCAGTGATCAACGATGATATCGTGGGCCGCGCTGGCGGTATCGATCCCATCGGGTTCCCAGCCGATTTTTTTCGCGTAGCCAGCGGCGCCGGGGCGCACGCGGATGTGACGGATGACGACGTCGTGCGTGTCGATGGCGAGACCGCCGCGAGTGAACGTGATCCCCGGGGTGGGTGCGGTTTGGCCAGCGATGGTTAGAAACGGTTCCGTGATTGCCACTGACGTGCGGCGCGGTCCGGTCACCTTCCCGAGATCGATGACGCCGCCGACCTCGAAGACGATGGTACGCGGGCCTGGGGTGTTGAGCGCGGCCAGAAATGAGCCCGGGCCATCGGGGGCGAGCGTTGTGACGCGCAGGATTTTTCCATTGCGGCCACCCGGTGTTGTGGCCGCCCAGCCCTCAGCGCTGGGGAAGGCCCTTTCGGTGGACGCGGGCTGGGCGTTGGCGGCGGCGAGGAAAGTAAAGGCGAAGAGGAAGTGGCGGAGCGCGTTCATTCCACGGTGGATTCGGCGAGGCGTTGACGATAGACGGCACGGGCGTGGCCGTAGGCCTCCTTGGCGTCGGTCATTTCTGCCGAGGCGATGAACCTCTCTTTTTGGGACCAGCAACGATCCACGCTCTCGAGGCACCACGTGGCGCTGCGACGGGAAGCGCGGATGGGCTGGTTGCCGACGACGACGAAAATCGGGTTGGTATGAGACGACGGGAGAATGCGCAGGGCGACCCAGCTGCTTTGTTCTAGGGAAACCTCAAAGTTCACATCCTGGATTTTACCATCGGCAGAGATGTTTTTTTTGGCGACGGGATAGCCGTTGACGATCAGTTCGACGGCGACCTCGCGGGATTGGCCGACCCGGGCGCGCTCGATATCCCAATACGGTTTCGCGTTAATGGGGCGCGCTTGGGCTTCGGCGGAGGGTTCTAAATTGAGCCAAGCGGCGACGCGTGCGCTCGCGCGAATTTTCCCCGCGGAGGTGAGGTGCAACTCGCTGGCAGCCTCGCCCATCACGACGTGACGGGACTCGGCGGTGGCTTGAAATTCCATGAGGTGGCTCTTGCCATCGCCAACGTAATTGCGGCCGGCTCGGATGCCCTCGCACCAATCCTCGTAGGTCCACTTCGCCGGCAGTTTAACATAGCTGCGGCCGAGGCCGACCCGCTCGCCGTAGATGCATGGAAAATCGGTTTCCCCGCTGATGCGCGTGCGAAAGCCGACGTTGAGGGTATGGTACCAGATGTTGAGCTCCCATTGATAAGGGGTGTCGACCATTGATATGAAATCGACCGCGGGCACGAGCCGACCATCCGGACCAGGGACGAGGTGGGTGACATCGACGATGTACTCGTTGGCGCCGATCCCGTTAAAAGCTGGGATCACGTAATTCGGCAACGAGTTGGTGACGCTCAGGCTATCGCCGATTTTTTTGTCGCTGACCTTTTCCGCTGGGCCCGTTCCCACCGGCTGCAAGCCCCAGCCGGAATGGGCCGGCCCGACGAGCGCTCCTTGTTTTTTGGCCCAGCGCAGGGTGTTCAGGCCGAGCGTTGGCCAGTGGGTGCTGGAGTCGCCGCCGGGATACATCTGATCCTTGAGCTGCAATAGGCAAAGATGGCCGCTCTTATGCGATCCAAACCCGCTCACTTCGACATCGTAGCGCAGGATATATGGAAAAGTGGATACTCGGTCATCGGTGCCGGTAAAAAACTGTTTTTGATAATCGAAGCACGGACCCCAGGTGAGGTTTGCCCCGACCTTTAAATCTTCGCCCAGGCAATGGCGCATCATGTCGGGTGCGTGGACGCCCTCCGTCGGGTTCGTATAGTGAGCGCAACCGGCGGCGTGGATGTGATGGTCGCCGGAAATCCAGCCGAAGCGGGCCGCGTCGATCCAGCGCTCCACTTGAAAAGCCCACTGCTGGCGTTCGGCCGCTGTGACGCTGAGAGCCATGGTTTTGATGATCGACTCGGGGCCGCGCTGAAATGTGACCTGATAATTGCCGGCGGGGAGCCGAAGGTTTTCGCCATCCGCGCGATAGATTTGCGGCTGAAACGCGAAGTCAGGTGCGAGCCGTTTGGCTTGCGAGGGGTAGACGCGGCCTTGTTGATCCCGAATGGTAAATGCGGCCGTGGTCGGCAGGTTATTTTCATCGCGGACCTGGAGTGTGACCGCGTGCGCGGGTACGCATTTAAACAGCAGATCGGTCTCGTTACGGAAACCGAGGTCTTGGGTGCCTTGGCCGACGTCGAAAGCGAATTTTGCCTCCCGTTGACCGGGATCGCGGCTGTAGAGCTGCACGATGCGATATTCGATTTCGAGTCCACTCAGGGTGGCTTGGAGGGGTTGGGCGTTGAACATCTGCAGGTCCAGCCAGCGCGTGGGCACCTCGTTGGCGGGCGAATTGAAAAGGCGTTGGGCATTCGGGCTCTGGCCGTGGAGCACGCTGGTGGAGCCGGCTTCGTTGTGGACTTTTACGAGAAAAGCGCGCCAGCCCTGTTCGAGGAGCTCGGGTCTCGCCAGCCCGGGGGTGACTTTCACCCGCAACTCCGGATTGATATTTACAAAAAACAGGCAGTGCCGATCTAAAATTTCCTGCGCCCGAAGGGTGGCGTCCGCAGTGTTCGGCGCAATTTGCGCGAGCGCCCGCTGGTCGGCCGCTGGCAGGGGGCTGCCTTGGTAATCCAGCGCCTCGAGCACTCGTTTAATTTGTGCAGAGAGCGGCTGCCACTCTACTCCGGTAACGATGGGGAGTGATGATTCAGCGCCTTGGCTTGGTGCTGGATAGTTCAAGAGGAGAACAGCGGCTATCAGGGGTAGTATTTTCATCAAGAGGCGGAAGCGTATGGGATGGGTAAAGGGTAGCAACTCCAGCCCAGACCGAGCCCAGACCGAAGTTGTCAGTAAACGCTCGGGTCTGTCGAGATGCGAGCTGGGCGGAAAGCTGCCGCCGAACTTCCGGTTCCCTCGCGATCCTGAGAGGACGGCGGTATGGGCCGGCTGGATACGCAAAAAAGGCGGCCACTCGCTGCTGATCGCGGCGGCTGGGGCCGGAGGTTAGGTTACCGGCACGAGACCAATTCGCGGTCGGTCTCGGGGGAAATTGCGCCCGGGGTTCACCGCCACCGAGCTGGCGCAAATCAAGCGCGCGGCGGATTCAGGGGCGGAAATGCCGCCGCTTTAATTTAGCCCCGACAACTTCGTTGCCGAGGCTGACCAACTCTTCGATCAAAACGGTGGGGTCCTCCTCATAGCGGAGTTTTAGAAAATTTTCCCTCACGCTTTGATAGGCGGCGGGGGTTGTCATCCAGCGGTCGATGATGCGGTTAAAATCACCGGCTTGTTCAATTTTTTCAGAGGCCGCACCGTTGCGGAAAAATTTCCACGTGAGTTCTTCTTGGGGCATGATGCCGCCGAAGGCGTTAAATATAATGGGGCAGCGAAAATTGAGGGCCTTCGCGCAGGTGGTGGTGCCGCCGCGGGTTACGATCGTGTCACTGGCCTGCATCAGAAGGTGGACGGTTTCCGAATAGCCTTCGAGGTAGCAGGTAAACTCGGGGTGGGTCGCCCGCCAATGCACGAGAGCGTTGTAGGTTTCTTTATTCTTGCCGCAGATCACAATGGCTTGAACGCGGTCAGCGTGAACGAGGAGCGCGGGCAGCAGGTCGAAGTGATTGTTGGCGCCGTTGCCACCCGTGGCCAGAAAAACAGTGAACCGATCGGGATCCAGGCCAAGTTGTTCGCTTCGGAATCTTCGGCGGTCCTCTGGGCTGAAAACCTCCCAGTGGGCCCGCGGGAGCATGAGGTAGCCGCGCACGCGGGTGCGTTCGGTCGGGATGCCGCATTTGATGGCGTAGTCGCGCGCGGTCGGCGTGCGCGAAATATAGAGATCGACCGAAGGCTCGATCCAGTTGCGCGAATAGCCCCAGCCTCCGGAAAACTCGCCGCAGTAGGTTGCGCAGCGGACGCGATCTGCGCCGAGCGTCTGGCGGGCGAGCTGAAAATAGCCGCGATTGAGGCAGTCGTGGACACTGAGAATCAGATGAGGTTGGTAGCTGCGCAGCACCTCCAGATAATAAGCCGCCCCGAAACTTACGCGGTTTCGGTTGAGGTAGCTTAATAATTCCACGAAGGTGTAGAAAATAGTATGGAGCCAAGGGGCGCCGCGTTGGATCCGGTTGTAAAAAGCAACCCCGCTCCGATTGACCAACGAGGATTTCTCCAGCATCTGCTCAATGCGGACGTCAATTTCGTGCCGATAAAGTTGAAAACACCACTCCGCGAAGGCCTCGGCGCGGGCGTCATGACCGCCGCCTGTGCTCGAGGTGAGAACGAGGATTCGAAGCTTAGACATGCGGTGAAAATTTAAAGGCGGACCGAGCCGCGGGGCCGAGGGTTGCCTCGGTCAGAGTCGTGGCGGCGGGCCCATCCGCCCCGCCGCGGGCAGACGAGATTGACGAGGAGACCTCAGCGGCGGTAGCCACGACGTCAGAGGGCTCGCTTGAAGACTAGGGCGACGTTAGCACCGCCGAAACCGCTGCTGTTCTTAACGACGATGTTTATCGGTTGGCTGACGGTGCTGGTTGGTAGGTTGAGCCCCGCGCACTCTGGATCAACCTTGGTCAGGTGGGCGTTGCCGGGTAAAAATCCGTCGCGGAGCGCCAAGGCGCAGAAAGCGCTCTCCATCGCGCCGGCGAGGGACAGCCCGTGACCGGTGAGCGCCTTGGTGCTGCTGACGGCGACTTGGTTGAGCGACTCTTTAAAAACACTGCGGAGTGCGCGCGCCTCGGAGATGTCGCCAATCAGGGTTGAGGTCGCGTGGGCGTTGACGTAATCGACTTCGCTGGGGTTAACGCGCGCGGCGTGCAGGGCAAGATTCATAGCCGCAGCGGACCCGCCGCCGTCAGGGTGCGAGATGGCGACGTTGTAGCCGTCAGAGGCTTGGCCCCAGCCAATTAACTCAGCGTAGGGTCTGACGCCACGACGGAGGACTTCGGCTTCGGTTTCGAGCACGAGCACGCTGGCACCGCCGGTGCCCACAAACCCGTCGCGGGCGGCGTCGAAGGGACGCGACGCGATGTTCGGATCGGTTTGCAGGGAAAGCGTGCGCATACCGGCGAAGGGGAGGATGGCGTCCGCATTTCCGTCTTCCGCCCCGACAATAAACATTCGGTTTTGTCGGCCGAGCATCAAATCATCAAGAGCAAACCCGATCGCGTGGGCCGATGAAGCGCAGGCGGAGGAAAATCCGCAAGAGGCTCCGCGAATCTTGAAGGCCGCCACCAAGTTAAAGTTCAGCGTGCCCACAATCGAGGCGACGATCCCAAGCGGCGAGCAGCGCATCACCCCCATTTTCTGCAAGCGCTCGTGATGGTGGTGGGTCAGGTAAGGGGAACCGCCGGATGCCGCGTAAAGTCCCGTACCGGGGTTAGAAACATCGGCCTCACTCAGGTTCGCATCGGCCACGGCTTGCAGCATCGCGCAGTGCGCGAAAAGTCCGTTGGGCGCCATCGATCGCAGCAACTCACGTTTAATTTTATAGCGATTCGGAAAAGTCCAATCCTCCGGATCCGGTGAGTTGGTGGAGAACTCTTTGATAGTGCCGACCACCTTGACGGGAATCTCTGGTTTCAGGAACGGCGGATATAATTCAAATCCGTGCCGAAGTTCTCGCAAGCTCTGCGTGACCGCCGGCCGATCATTGCCAATACTAGTGACAAAGCCGAGGCCGGTGATGAAGACTCTAGGCATACGTTTCCGCCTTAGTCCGAAAACTCAGCGGAATAGTGAGTGAAAAACTAGGCGTTAATGGCGACGCGCAAAGGTAATGAGTCCGCCGCGGTCTCGCCGGCGGCGGGGAGTTTGGCGGCAGTTTCTACGTTGCTTTCGATCGCGACGGGCGCATTGACGGCATCAACGAATCCGAAGGTGAGCGTAATTTCTTCTGCAATGATGGCTTTTTCCTTACCGACGCGAATGGATCCTTCAAAAGTCGCCAGCGGCATTTTCATTCGCTTTGGCTTGATCGAAAGAGACAGGACATCACCGGGCTTGCAGATTCGGTGGGCACGAACGCCCTCGCAGCCAGTGAAAAAAATCATCTGCGGACTGACGGCTTTACCGGGTTCGGTGGGCGCACCCTCAAGCAGATAAAGTACCGCCAGTTGACCGAGGGCCTCCAACATAATGGAGGCTGGCATGACTGGGTTATCCTTGAAGTGACCCTGCAAGAAGAACTCCTGACCGGAGATTTTATATTTACCGCTTGCCGAAGTGGAACTGACGGACGCCTCGTTCAGGAAAAGGAACGGGGGCTGGGTTGGCATGACCGCGCCAATATGTTCAATGGGAATAAACTTAGTTGGCTTGGGCAGGGTGAGCCCACGAATTTTGCAGTCGATGAAGGTTTTAACGTCACCGACGGTGCGCAAGTGCCGCAGTTCATCATTGTTAATCGTCATCTGGAGCACGTCTTCGACCAAGATGACGATCTCCATCATCGTTAGTGAGTCGATCCCGAGGTCCTCAATGAGCCGCAGATCGTCGTCCGCTTCCTTCAGCTTTATCCTAAGATCGGGTTCGACGAATCGCTCGATCACGCCGATGACGACTGCTGGAACATGATCGGGATTAGAGGTTTTGCGGAATTGAACAGCCGCTTCAAAGGTTGAGGGCGAACAGCGCTTAAGCGCTTCCCGCAGGGCTGACTCGTCCTCTGGCGCGAATGGCTTGGGTAGCACCGGCTTGGTTGGCGCCGAATTGAGGGAAACTACATCTGGCATCGTTCGTTATTCCTATGTTACGGAGCTAGGGAAAGTAAACTCCTTATTTTAAAGAGAGGGGGCCAGTCGCAGGGTTAGACGGGTTTATGGGCGAAGAGTTAGCGTTAATTTACTCACCGGTGGATAGGGGGAAGTGAGTGGAAGCGCCGAGGTTTTTTGGGGGGGCAGGTGGGCTTCGGGGGCTTTTGGTAGAGGCGTGAAGGGTCGCTTGTCGGGTCGCTTGTCGGGTCGCTTGTCGGGTCGCGGTCGGGTCGCGGTCGGGTCTGACTGGGTCGGGCAGTCGGGTCGGCGCTTGCCAGTGACGTTTCCGTGGCTTATGGACATGGTTGCCGTGGCTTCTCTTGGGAGGTGCGGTTAACCAGACCGACCACTTCTGCGCATGAGCGCCCTTGCACCTGCCGACGTTTCGCGGCCCATCTTCCTGATCACGCACGAATTTTTCCCCAAGCGGGGGGGGATTGCCACGTTCACGGAGGAGATCGCGCGGGCGTCTGTGGTGCTGGGTTATCGCGTTGAGGTGTGGGCGCCGGCCACGCCCGCGGTTACGGAAAAGAATGACTGGCCTTTTCGTTTGCGGCGGATGCCGTTGAAGGGGACGCACGATCTGAGGTGCCAGATTCAGCTCGCGATCGAGCTTATCCGGCATCGGCGGGAATTGCGGTATGCGACGGTCTACCTGCCTGAGCCTGGCCCGATGATGACCATGATGTTGCTGCAGTTTTTCCACGCCTTTCGGCCGCGTCGGTTGTTGCTGACCTTTCACGGGTCAGAGATTCTGAAATTTGCGGGAAGTGGCCTGCGCCGTTGGCTGGCTGGCCAGTTGATCAAGCGGGCCGCGGGGGTGAGCACGCTGAGTGCCTATACGCAGGAGTTGCTCCTCAGTCATTTTCCAGAGGCGGCTGATAAGATTTTTCTCACGCCGGGGGCCCTGCGTTCGGACTTTGCGGGAGGTCCGTCGCAGCGGGTGGCGCCGCGGGGCAAGATCATCATTCTGACGGTGGGGCGTTTGCACCCGCGCAAGGGGCAGTTGTTGACGCTGCTGGCGTTGCAGGGACTGCCGATGGCGACTCAAGCCCAAGTCGAGTATTGGATCGTGGGTGGCCAGAGCAAAGGAAACTACGAGCAATTGCTGCGAGCGCAGGCGTCGGCGCAACCTGATCTGGCTGTGCGGTTTTTGGGGAATATTCCGGATGAGCAGCTCGCGGCGATTTACGAAGGAGCGGACATCTTTGCGCTGACGAGTGTGAATTTTGGCAGGAGTGTGGAAGGGTTTGGCTTGGTCTATTTGGAGGCGGCTGCGCATGGCCTGCCCGTGGTGGCGCACGATGTGGGTGGCGTCTCCGAGGCGATGGTGGATGGCGTCACGGGCCTCCTCGTGCGGCCGGATCGGCCGGAAGAGCTGACGGGGGCGTTTGCGAAGTTGATTTTCGATGATTCGTTGCGGCGAAAATTAGGAACGGCGGGGCGGGACTGGGCGATGCGTAATTGTTGGAAAGAGTCGGCGCGGATTTTATTTCAGTCCGCGTCGGCTGAGCGATAACGCCTTTGAATTTATGATAATATCGCGCGCGCAAGTGGTCGTTCGTTATGCAGAAACCGATATGATGGGGGTTGTTTACCATGCAAATTACCTACCCTGGTTTGAGGTGGGCCGGACCACGCTGCTGAAGGAGATGGGCCTGTCTTACCGGCAGCTTGAGACCGATGGTTACCGGCTCCCCGTACTGGAGGTGTCCGCAAAATTTTCTCGGCCGGCGGTCTATGATGACACGCTGACGATTGTGACGACGCTGCGGGAGAAGCCCTTGCTCAGGATAAGGCTCGAGTATGAAGTGCGGCGTGGGGAAGACTTGCTCGCGACGGGATTTACCGTGCACGCTTTTATCGACCGAGAGGGGAGACCGGTCCGGCCGCCGCCAGCCGCGATGGCTTTGTTTGGGGCGGCTTTTGCGGGTGGCTGAGGGCCTTTTTTCAGCTGACGCCCGAGCGCTCGGCCGTTTCGGCGGCGTATTCGGCTTGGACGACGGGATCAGTTTCTGTGGTGGAGGCCGCCGTGAGTGCTTCGTGGCCGCCGAGCCGAAAAACTGCCCAAACGGCGTGGGCGCGGACCAGCGGCAACGCGTGGGTGGTGGCGAGGTTGAGCAGCAACGGCAGGAGGGTGCGGTCGCCGACGTTTCCGGCCACGACGCAGGCATTGCGCAAAAGGCCGGCCCATTTGAGTCGTTTGATGGGAGTGCGCCGAAAGACCTCGGCGAAGCGGGTGGGATTGATCGCGAGAATTTCGGCAAGCGATAAAGCCGCGACGTCGTACCGGGCCGCGAGCAGCAGGTGGCGGCCCTCCTGGGCAAATCGGTTCCACGGGCACACCTCGAGGCAAACATCACAGCCGTAGATGCGGTGGCCGATTCCGGCGCGCAGTTCCCGCGGAATGACTCCTTTATTCTCAATAGTTTGGTAAGAAACGCAACGGCGCGCATCGAGTACGCCCGGAGCCGCAAAGGCCTGGGTAGGGCAGGCATCGAGGCAGCGGGTACATTTGCCGCAAAGCAGACCGACCGCGCGGGTTTCGAAGCGGTTGCGGACCGGCGCGTCGGGTACGAACTCAAGGGTGGTTAGGATCGAAGCGAGGAACAGCCAGTTGCCGTGTCGACGGGAAATGAGCATCGCGTTCTTTCCGGTAAAACCGAGTCCAGCTCGCGCCGCCCAACTTCGTTCCAGGACGGGGCCGGTGTCGACGTAGTAGCGATAATCTTTGGCGCCGACACCGTAGAGGGTTTCGAGCGCGCGGCCTGCGGCGACGAGCGCGGGCTTAATCGTGTCATGGTAATCTTCGTGCAAAGCGTAGCGGGCCCAGTGCGGAGTGGTTGCGGCCGGTTTTTTGAGGGGCAACTGATCGGACCAATAGCTGACGCCGAGCATGATGAGTGAGCGGGCGCCGGGGAGAACGAGCCGAGGATCGAGTCTCTGGTCGGCGGTGCGCTCCATCCAATGCATCTCGGCCTGCATGCCCGCGGCGAGCCATTCCCGCAAAGGCGGTTGGGGCCCCGCGGTCACGCTGGTGAAGCGGACGTCGTCAAACCCCAAAGATCCCAACTGGGCGCGCAGGGCGGGTTGGGGTGACAACGGTGCGAGCATTTGCGGGGCTTCGGCGCGGCTGGTCGCGGTGCTTTCGATGGTCGGGCCAGCGCTCGCTTCGCTCTGTGATGTCACCGTGGACCCCGCGCAAAGTCGGGGGCATCGCGTCGCCACGCCCGCAACACGTGCGCAGCGATGTCTTGGAGCGTTCGCCCGTCCGTAAGAATGATCGTGCCGGATCGCTTGTAGATGGGTTCGCGAGCGGCGTACAGGGTGCGGACGCGCTCCTCGGGGTTTTCGACGTCGAGGAGCGGTCTTTGGCGATTTCGACCCGTGCGAGCGAGAATCGTTTCGATCGAGGCGTGCAGGCAGATGATCACCCCTTTAGATTTTAGCAGTTCGAGGATGCCTGGTTGCACGACGAGGCCGCCGCCGCAGGCGACGAGGGTGCGGCTCGCGGCGTGGCCACTTTCAATGAAGGTTCGCTCCATTTGGCGGAACGCGGGCTCTCCGTCTTGGGCGAAAATATCGGGGATCCCCTTTCCCTGGAGCCGCTCGATCTCATGATCGCTATCGAGCGCAGTAAAACCCAGCTTTTGGGAGACGGCGCGGCCGACCGTCGTTTTCCCGGTGCCCATGAAACCAACAATGTAGAGATTGACGTCTGCAGGATTCATCGCGTGCGTTCTCTACTCAAACGGGCTCCTCAAACATTGCCAGACACGAAAATGAATATTGCAGGTGTGATTCCCAAGGATGCTTTTGCCAGCGATAATACCGCGGGCGTCTGCGCAGAGGCGATGGCGGCGATCCACACGATCAATGGCGGTCGGGTGCCGAGCTATGGCGATGACGCGTCGACCGCCGAAGCCCGAGCGTATTTTAATGCGCTCTTCGAGTGTACGTGCGAGGTCTTCTTCGTTTTTAATGGCACGGCCGCCAACGCGCTGGTGTTGGGCGCGCTTTGCCAGCGGCACCACGCGGTGCTCTGTCATGAGAGCGCGCACATCGAGACCGATGAGTGCGGCGCGCCAGAATTTTTTACTGGTGGCAGTAAATTACTGCCGGTCCGCGGCCAAGCAGCGAAGTTGCGTCCGGCTGATTTGGAACCTGCGTTGCAGCGCGGGCACGGGGTGCATTTTCCGAAGATTCGGGCGCTTTCGCTCACGCAGTCCACGGAGTTAGGCACGGTCTACACTCCGGGGCAACTCCGCGCGTTGACTGATTTTGCGCACGCCCGCGGCTGGGCGGTGCACGTTGATGGGGCTCGTTTCGCGAATGCGGCGGCGGCGGGTGTTGCCCGTGGTTTTTCGCCGGCGGATTTGACGTGGCGGGCGGGGGTGGACGTGTTGTGCTTTGGTGGGACTAAGAACGGGCTTTTGAGCACGGAGGCGGTGGTTTTTTTTAACCGCGAGTTGGCTCGGGAGTTTGCTTATCGAGTCAAGCAAGGCGGGCAGCTCGCCTCCAAGATGCGCTTCGCGACCGCCCAATGGGCGGCAGTATTGCGCGAAGGGGCCTGGCTGCGTCATGGTGCGCACGCCAACGAGCAAGCGCGCATTTTGTCCGAGGGTTTGCAGGCGCTCGGTTTCGCGTTGGTCGCGCCCACGGAAGCCAATGGCGTCTTTGTGGAATTTTTACCGCCCGTGGTGGCGGCCCTTGAGGCGCTGGGCTGGCGATTTTATAGATTTTTCGGAGAGCATGGTTATCGTCTGATGTGTTCATGGGACACGCGGAACGAAGAGGTCAGCGCGTTTCTCGCGGACGCGCGGGCCGCGCGGACGGTATGAACGGGATCCTGGGCGGGCGCAAAAAAGCCCTCGGGGTCGGCCGAGGGCTCGGGTGGAAATGAATTCGGGAGAGGCGGAAACGATTACTTTTTCGCTGGCATTGCGGGAGCGGCGGGCGCGCCTCCCTTGATCTCGAGCAACTCCACTTCAAAGATCAACGTTGAGCTCGGCGGAATCCCTTGGTTGCCCTCGTCGCCGTAGGCGAGCTGCGGCGGAACGTAGAGCTTGATTTTGCCGCCCTTGTTCACCTTCTGGATGCCTTCTGTCCAGCCGGGGATAACCTGATCGAGTTGGAAATCGGCCGGCTTGCCGCGCTGGACCGAGCTATCGAAGACAGTGCCATCGAGCAATTTTCCGGTGTAGTGGACTTGGACGGAGTCGTTGGCCTTGGGGAAGGCGCCCTCGCCGGCTTTGAGGATCTCATAGCGCAGACCGCTGGGCAGTTCCACGATGGCCTTGTTCTCTTTCAATTTATTGAAAAAGTCGGAAGTGGTCGCGAGGTTTTTGTTCTTCATTTTGCCGAGGTAGACCGCCTGCTTTTTCTGCATGAGCTCGTCCATCATCGGGCCGATTTTTTCGAGCTCGTAGGGGGATTCTTTGCCTTGGGCGGCCTGGAGAAAGCCCTTTACCAGCGTATCGAGCTCGGCTTGGGAAAACTCAAGTTCGGTGAGTCCGACGCGTTTGCCAATGAACCAGCCGAAGACCTCGAGGATTTGCGCCTCGGTGAAGACAGGCTTGGCGGGCGCGGCGGCGGGCGCGGCGGCTGGCGCGGCGGCTGGGCCGGGAATATTGACTTTTACCTCTTGGGCACGCGCGACGGTGAGACCGGTCGCGAGGAGGCAGATCGTGGCAGTATGCTTCAGTTTCATTCGTATGATGGGAAGAGAGTGGTGGGGCTTAGGTATCGTTGGTTGATCAGCAAAAGGCTCACGAGTGCCATTTCGCCGAACCAAATGCAATCTCGATCTCCCCGCTTGTATCGTGCGGGTCATTCGGCCATCAGGACAATCAACGTATGCACCTTGAACAATTTTGGACCGGCCAGGATGGCCAAATTCTCTCTGTGCGGAGCGAGGATGAGGGCATCGTCAAGTTGATGCTAGGGTTTTGGCCGCGGCACCCCGCCGAGTTTGAATTTATCAAAGCTAACCTTGCGGCGATTAAGTTTACCGAGCGGAGTTCGCTGGCGAGAATCGGTATTGAGATGCGTACGCCCGGGCCTTTGCGCTTGGAAGGGAACCGCTTTGAACTCGAAGCGGAGGCTTTCATTTATGACGCGAGTTTTCCCAATGTGTCGTATTGGAAAAAATTGCTGCGGGTGGGCGCGCCGGTCGGTCGTTTGTTCTTCGCGCCGTTGGCGGCAAAAATCTCGACGGTTGAGATCTGGGCGGCGCTCCAGGAGAATCGCTTGAAGCTTCCGAACACGATTAGCATCGACTCGTTGGGGCGGGTTTTTCTGACCCCGCACCAGGTGAGCTACACGCTCAATCCGCGGCTTGTCCGCGCCGATTTCGAGCGGGTGGTGCGTGGGGATGCCGGCCGAGCTTACCTCGATCGCGTCCAAGTGCGCCATGAGGCGAGCCCACTCACCATTCCTCCGCATGCCGGTATTCTCACGAGTTGCTCGATGTATCTGAAGGAGCATTTTGTCGTGTTGAACCAAGGTGCGGGTAATTTCGGGATTCATACGAGCGCCGTGCTGCTCGACCCGATCAAGACCTTTGGCACCAATATCATGCTCGAGATTTATAACACGGGTGATCAGCCCGTGGTGAATCCGGTGGTTTCGGTGGAGGTATTTCGCGCCCCCGAGGCGAGTGACCCCAGTTTCAAGCCCCTCAGCCAGCGCCGGACGCGACTGCTGGCGACCTCGCGCGAGCTCTATAAATCTCTCGACGGAAATCCGCCTCAGGTCTCGCCCGAGGCGAAGCCACACACGAAAATTTCCGTGCGCGGTCAGACGGGTTCGATTGAGAACCGGGCGGTGTTTGTCCGCGCGAACGATGAATTGAAGAAGATTTTAGAGGAGAAGGTCGGGCCGATCGGCAGCCGGACCCTGATCCAGGCGCTCGATGCCTCGCCGGAGAATGCGGATACGTTGATTCTCGATTATTTCCCCAATCTGCTTGAGCAGATCGAACTGCTTACCCGCCTAGGGGAAATCAAGCTCAAGCGCGTTGTTTTTAGAAAGCCATCGCGCACCCACGGGTATTTTTTCTCGAGCCACGCCCATGGGCGACTCGACACGTTTGAATCCATCGGCGTCCAAGTTTACTGGTACGACGAACTGACCAAGGAAATCTATTTTCACACCTACCGAAAAGACCACGGTTTTTTTGTGAGGGAGGAGATGGCGCGGCGTTTTCAAGAGGCCACGATTCTGGCCTTTTACGGCTCGGCGATCGGGCTCGAACCGGCGGATACCGCACGTATCTCCGCCTTGGTCGACAAGCTCACTTCCTTTATCGGCCACAATCTGGGCGTGCTCACCGGTGGTGGTGGTGGGGTGATGCGTCTGGCCACGGATCAGGCGCGGGCGAAGGGGGCTTTGACGGGAGCGTGTTTTCTTGAACTGGAGGCCCAGCCCCCTGAGCTCGGGGTTGATTTTTTCAACACGTTTCAAGAGTCGTCCCGGCACTTTCGGCAAAAATGGTTTGAGGCGGCGGATTTCTGCATTTTCAACGTGGGCGGCGTCGGGACGCTGGAGGAGGTTGGCATAGAGCTGTGCAATTTGAAGCTAGGGATTCGTCCGCGAGTGCCCTATGTATTTTTCAATGCGAAGTTTTGGACGGATTTGCGTCGCCAGCTGCGCACGATGATTGCGACGAAGCGGGCCCCGGCATGGATGTCCGACTACATTCTTTTTACCGATGATCCGGATGAGGTCGTCGCGTTTTATCGTAAGAAACTGCAAGTGCTTTAATGGATCCTTTTGCACGTGAGTAATTCGCCTCTTCCTCGTTCTGTACTCGTAGTCGGTTCCGGTGGTCGTGAGCACGCGCTGGTCCGTGCCTTGCTGGCCTCGCCGGACAATCCGCTGATTATTTGTGCTCCTGGTAATGCGGGTATCGCCGCCGAGGTTGGGTGTCGGCCGGTGGCGGCGGACGACGTGGCCGGACTGGTGGCGTTGGCTCAGCGTGAGCGCGTGGAATTTGTGGTGGTGGGGCCGGAGGTGCCCTTGGCGCTGGGGCTGGCGGACCGCCTGATCGAGGCGGGTATTCCTGTGTACGGCCCGACGGCGGATGGTGCGCGGCTCGAGGCCTCCAAGATTTTCACGAAGCAATTGTTGTTGAAATATGGGATTCCCACGGCTCCGGCGGCGGTGTTTACGGCGGTAGCGCCGGCGCTCGCGTACCTGAGCACGCGGAAAGTTCCGATTGTGATAAAGGCGGACGGGTTGGCGGCGGGCAAAGGCGTAGTGGTGGCGCAGAGTCTGGCGGAGGCGGAGGGGGCGGTGCGCGCGATGCTGGAGGGTGGCCAGTTCGGGGAGAGCGGCCGGCAGTTATTGATCGAAGAGTGTCTTTTCGGAGAGGAGACGTCGCTCCTCGTGGTCGTTTCGGGCCATGATTATTTGATTCTGCCCACGTCCCAAGACCACAAGCGGATTGGCGATGGCGATACCGGACCGAATACGGGTGGCATGGGGACTTACTCGCCGGCCGAGGTCGTGACGCCGGAATTGTATGAACGCATTGAGCGGGAGATTGTGCGGCCATCGGTGGCGGCGGTGGCGGCGGAGGGGATGGTTTTCCGGGGTACGCTTTTTATTGGGATTATGCTGACCGCAGAGGGGCCGAGCGTGATCGAGTACAATGCGCGGTTTGGAGATCCGGAGACGCAGGTGGTGTTGCCCCGGATCCGCGAGGATATTTTGGCGATACTTTGGGCGGCAGCGAAGGGCGAGCTTGCGGGTTGGCGGCTGAGTATTCGCCCAGAGCATGCGATGTGTGTGGTGCTGGCCGCGCAGGGTTACCCCGAGACTTATCGGAGGGGTGAATTGATCACTCTACCGGAAGGGTTACCCGAGGGCGTGGCGATTTTGCATGCGGGTACCGTCCTGAACGCCGAAGGTGCGCTTGTCGCGAATGGGGGGCGCGTGCTGGGGGTCACGGCGCTCGGGCCGACGCTGAGGAGTGCGGCGGAAAAAGCTTATGCGGTCTGCGAGCGGATTGGCTGGTCGGGCAAATATTTTCGGCGGGATATCGGTGCACGGCAATTTCAACGCGACCGATCATGATCAGCCGCCCAAAACTCTGGCGAGGCCTGCTCTTTTACGTCGCTCAGATCGCGGCAAGCGCCGCGCCCATGGAGCATGATCTCGGTCAGGATCTCGTTTTTTTTCGGCTGCATGAACTACCCGCGGACCTGCCGTCCGCGCGGCCGGGGCGGACGAAGCCCTGCGTTGTGGATATTCGTTACGTGGCCGCCGAGCCAGCCGCCGCGAGCGCTTTTTCCGCATGGATCAAGTTTCGCGCGACGGTGCGAACCCCCGTCTTTGTGCTCGCCAATGCGGCGACGTCGGCAGCGTTGCTGCAGGCACTTGCTGAGTTCGAAACGGGGCAAGGTGTCATCGTGATCGGGGCGGCGCGGGGCCCGTTTCAGCCCGATAGTGGAGTGACGATTTCCGAGGAGGACGAGCGCAAGGCGTTTAACGCGCTCGAGCAGGGCACCCCTTTGGTGAAACTGATCGCCGACCAGCCTGATAAGGTCCGCAATGACGAGGCCAGTTTGGTGAAGGAAGCGCTCCGGGAATCGCCGGCGGAAGTTGGCCTACCCAGCCGCCCGACTCCCCGTCCGAGCCCGCCCATTGATGCGGCCTTGCAACGCGCCGTTCATCTTCACCGCGCGCTGCGTGCGTGGCGACGGGTCTGACCTTTTTTGAGGAAAGAGGTGCTCTAGCCGAGCGCGCGAACGGATTCGCGGTCATTTCCAAATGGGAGTTTTTGCTTTCGGCAATTCCGCTCGCGAATCGAGCTTGGCGTTTCTGGAAAAAACGTTTCCCCTCACTGCTCGTGTCTGCTTCCGGCACCATCCTCGCAGTGTGTACAGGGAACACATGCCGCAGCCCAATGGCTGCGGCCCTGTTACAGCATGCACTGGCGGCGCAACCCGAACCGTGGCGATCTCTCAAGGTGATCTCGGCGGGGGTCGCGGCGATAAGCGGCGATCCGGTCTCGGCAAATTCCGTGCACGCTTTGAAAAAAGTGGGCCTCGATATTTCTGGTTATCGCAGCCAGGAGCTGACCCAGGAGCTTCTCGACGAGGCGCTGATCGTGCTCTGCATGACCGATTCGCACCTCGCAATGGTTCGCTCGCAAGGCGAGCCCGTGCCGGTCAATCTACATCTGTTTCGTGAATTCATGAGTGGAGAGGTGGCCCGCACGATTGGCGATCCGTTTGGGGGTTCGCTGCGGGCTTACGAGGCGGCTCGCGATGAAATGGTTGAAGCGATCCCTGCGCTCATCGCCCATATAAAAAGCCGGGTGCTCCCTCGGCGACGCCAATAGCCAAGGATTTTGCGGGCCCAAGCTTTGAGCGTGACCGGCGTCGGGCTGGCCTCGTCGCGAGTCAGGACTCGCGACCCGCCGGGTTGGTGGGTGGTCCGCTCAGTATTACCAATGGGGATCATCCCGCAGGATTTCATCGGGGGGAGGATTTCGGATTGCGGATTGCGAATTCTCCGAATCGCTTAGAGTCCTTCATTTCAACCTGAATCCTGCAATTTGACCCACGCGATGCTTAACGCCACACCACTCCGTTTACTCGATCCAGAAATTTACTCCGCGATTTCGGCGGAGTTTGCCCGCCAACAGGGGCACATTGAGCTGATCGCCTCGGAAAATTTCACCTACCCCGCCGTGATGGAGGCGCAGGGCAGCGTTTTGACCAATAAGTATGCCGAGGGTTATCCTGCGAAGCGCTGGTATGGTGGCTGCGAGCATGTTGATAAAGTTGAGATTTTAGCCATCGAGCGCGCGAAGCGCCTCTTCGGGGCGGAGCATGCCAACGTTCAGCCGCACTCGGGCTCGCAGGCGAATTTTGCGGTCTACACGGCGGTGCTCCAGCCCGGCGACAAGGTTCTGGGTATGAATTTGAGCCACGGTGGGCATCTCACGCACGGGAATCCGGCGAATTTTTCAGGAAAATTGTATCAATTTGTCCAATACGGTGTGCGCGAAGACAATGGCTTGATTGATTACGATGAACTTGCGGCGGTGGCCACTCGCGAGAGGCCCAAAATGATCACGGTGGGTGCAAGTGCCTATTCCCGCGTCATCGATTTTGAGCGAATGGGTGAGATTGCGCGGAGCGTGGGGGCGTTTCTTTTTGCCGATATCGCGCACATCGCCGGCTTGGTCGCGGCGGGGATTCATCCTTCGCCGGTGCCCCATGCCGACTTCGTGACGACCACCACGCACAAAACGCTACGAGGGCCCCGCGGCGGTCTCATTCTTTGCAAAGCGGCCCATGCCAAGGCGATTGACTCCGCGATGTTCCCAGGCGGGCAAGGTGGACCGTTGATGCACGTGATTGCGGCGAAAGCGGTGTGTTTTGGCGAGTGCCTGAAAAGCGAGTTTGCGGAATACTCCCGGCAAGTCGTCACGAACTCGCGGGCGCTGGCGGCAGCGATGACAGCGCGTGGCTATAAAATTGTTTCCGGGGGCACCGATAATCATCTGATGTTGGTCGATCTGCGTCCGAAGTTTCCTGAACTTACGGCCAAAAAAGCGCAGGAGACCCTCGATCTGGCCCATATCACGTGTAATAAAAACACGGTTCCCTTCGAGACCCGCAGCCCGTTTCAGGCCTCAGGCATTCGCCTGGGTACACCGGCGGTGACCTCTCGCGGATTGATCGAGGCGGACATGGAAGAAATCGCCGAGTGTATCGATCGGGTACTTGTGGCGTGCGGCACCGCGGACGAGGCCGTCGTGTTGGGCGCCGTCAAAGAGCGGGTGCGCACGTTGTCGGCGCGTTATCCGCTTCCTTATCATGGCTGAGCCTGGTGGTGAGCCTGCGTTCCCGCCGCCGGCTCACGGTTGATTTTTTAGTGTCTTTCGACGGTTTCTTGGTCTGCTTATCCTCGTGACTAAAAATGAAATCGCCGATGTTCTCACTGAGATTGCCACGCTCCTTGAATTAAAAGGGGAGAATGTATTCAAGGTGCGCGCCTACCAAGCGGGGGCGCGGGCACTTGAGGCGATCGAACAGACCGCCCTCAATCTTTTGCTGGCGGAGGGTACTTTACAAAGCGTCAAAGGAATTGGGGAGGCGCTCGCGCAGAAGATCGGTGAACTGCACGCCACGGGTGCGCTGATTTTTTTAGAAAAGCTCAAAGCATCCGTCGAACCCGGGCTGGTCGAGATGCTGCAAATTCCCGGGTTGGGTCCCAAGAAAATCCGCGCCCTGCAGGAGAAGCTCGGCGTCGTTGATCTTCCGGCACTGACGCGAGCCTGCGAGGAAGGGCGGGTGGCTCAGCTCGATGGCTTCGGGGAGAAAACGCAGGAGAAAATTCTTGCGGGAATTAAAAATCGCGAAGCCTATGGCAAGCGGCATTTATGGTGGGACGCGGCGGAAATTGCGGCGCCGATTTTGGCTGGTTTACGGGCATTGCCCCAGGTAAAAAAAGCCGAGTCGGCAGGAAGTTTGCGGCGTGGTTTGGAGACGGTGGGCGATCTTGATTTTATCGTGGCGGCGATAGAGATCGCGCCAGTGGTGGCTTGGTTCGTCGCGCAGGCGGGGGTCAAGGAAATCACGGCCCAAGGCGAGACGAAGGCGAGCGTGCGCTTTCTGAGCGGCTTGCAGGCTGATTTACGGATTGTGCCGGAGGAGCAATTCGCCTTCGCGCTCCACCATTTCACGGGCTCAAAAGATCACAACGTGCAGATGCGCCAGCGCGCCCTCGCCCGCGGGCTCAGTTTGAGCGAGTGGGGTTTGGTCGCGGCGGAAGGGGAAGGCACGGCGAAGGAGAAAATCGCGACGATGAAGCTTGGGCCTTCGGCAGCTGGATCGATTCAAAGTGAGCCGGAGCTGTTTGCCGCGCTGGGGTTAAGTTTCATTGCCCCAGAACTGCGGGAGGGCCTGGACGAAATCGAGCGAGCCGGTTGCGCCGAGTTTCCCCGCCTGATCGAGATCGGCGATCTGCGTGGTGCCTTTCATAATCATACCACCGCCTCGGACGGTGGCCATACGCTCGCGGAGATGACGGCCGCCGCCGAGGCGCTGGGTTGGGAATATCTGGGGATCGCGGATCATTCCAAGTCGAGTGTTCAGGCGAGGGGTTTGAGCGAGCACCGGCTCGGCCAACAGCTTGAGGATATTCGGGTTTTGAATGCTTCCAATCGCTTTAAGACCCACGTTTTCAGCGGGACAGAATGTGACATTCTGCCGGATGGCACTCTGGATTTTGAGGAAGCGTTGCTTCGCCAACTCGATTACGTGGTCGTCTCGGTGCACAGCGCCTTTTCCCAAGATGAGGCGACGATGACGGCGCGTTTGGTGAAAGCGATTGAGCACCCCTGCACGCATATGCTCGGGCATCTTTCCGGTCGGTTGTTGCTGCGCCGCGAGGGGTATCGCGTGGACGTGGCCAAGGTGATTGACGCGGCGATTGCCCACCGTGTGATCATCGAGCTCAACGCGAACCCATGGCGACTCGATATGGATTGGCGCCATTGGCGCAAGGCGGCCGAGCGCGGGTTGCTCTGCGCGATTAATCCCGACGCGCATGATATCGGGGGCTTGGGCTACGTCCGTGCGGGTATTAACGCGGCTCGGAAAGGGGAACTCGTGGCCGAGCAGGTGATGACGACGTGGCCGTTGGCGCGGGTGCAAGCGTGGTTGCGGACCCGGCGGTAAGCAGGTGGAGATGCGTCCACGGTCTCGCGTTCGTTCGATGAATTAGTTGGATATCATCAGGAATTGGCTGGCGGAAATCATATTTTACGCCGCGCCCTCTCGGCTGCTCGGTCTGGGCTGCACACCTGATGGCAGCCCCAGAACTTGCGGTTCCGTCGATCCCGATCGCGCCCGCGTTGGCCGCGAGGAGTTGGTGGGCGTTCGCTGCCTGAGCTGTCGCGAGTTAAAAATTATGCTTAACGCATTTTCAGAATTCGCCAAGGGGTGCGCGGCGTGCTCTTTGTCTTTCATCTCCTCTCCTATGCATTCTCACCGGTTTACTTCCGTCGTCATTGCTTGCTGCTCATTGGGATTTATTGCCCTCGGTCGTTTGGGTGCGGAGGACTACGCGATCACAGCCTACGCGGGTGCCGCCAATGTCACGACCGGTGCCGATGGCTCGCCGGGCTCGTTTAATAATCCTTACGGCGTGGCGATTGACGCGGCTAAAAATATCTACGTGGCGGACACGCTAAATAACACGATTCGAAAAATTTCCCCGAGTCGAGTGGTCTCGACGCTCGCGGGCACCGCCGTGCAATTTGGAGCTGCCAACGACGGGCTCGGGGCGGCGGCTCGTTTCAATTTTCCCGTGGGGATTGCCCTCGATCCCTCTGGTAATATTTATGTGGCGGACGTCAAAAGCTTCACGATCCGCAAGGTGACTCCGGCTGGCCTCGTCACCACGTTGGCGGGTGCCCCCTTCTCAGTTGGAGCGACGGATGGCGCGGGTAGCGCCGCGAGATTTTTCCTGCCTTTTGGGGTCGCGGTTGATGCCGCCGGTAGAATCTACGTCGCCGATTCTGGAAATCACCTCATTCGTAAGATTACGCCGGAGGGTGTCGTTTCGACTCTGGCGGGAGGCGCGGCGCAATCCGGTTTTATCGATGGTGCTGGCAGTGCGGCGCGCTTCTCCACACCGATGGGTATCGCCGTCGATGCGGGGGGGAATCTTTTCGTGGCCGATACTGGTAACCAGGTGATTCGTAGAATTACTCCGGCCGGTCTGGTGTCGACGGTGGCGGGAAATGCCGGGGTGAGCGGTTCGAACGACGGTGCGGCTTTGGGCTCTAAGTTTAACCAGCCTCGCGGGCTCGCCGTCGATACGACCGGAAACGTGTATGTCGCGGATTACGGCAACAACGTGATCCGTTTGGTGACGGCGTCGGGCCTGGTTTCGACGCTCGCGGGTTCCGCGGGGATTGCGGGTGAGGCGAATAGCGTGGGTGCGGCCGCGCGCTTTTACGAACCGGTCGGAATTGCGCTGGACGGCACCACTTTCTACGTTGCCGATTCGTCGAATAATCAGATTCGCCGTGGTCAACTGGCGAGTACCGCGGCGCTGCCGGTGATTAGCGTGCAGCCTTTCGATCAAGCGGTGAGCGTTGGTCAGGCGGTCACGTTTAGCGTGTCGGTGGCGGGGAGCAATCTCACCTATCAATGGTTGCGCAACGGCGTCGCGATGACGGGTGCCACGGCCGCAACGTACGCGATTACTGCCGCTCAGTTGAGTGATGTGACGGCTTTTTCATGTCGAATTTCGGGCGCGGGGGGGGCGGTCGATAGCACGACGGCCACCCTTTCCGTCGCTCCGCTCGGCACGGGTCCCCTGGTGATCGCCGCGCGACCGCTGAGCCAAAACGTCGTGGCCGGACAGAGTGCCACGTTCAGCATTAATGCGACGGGTACGGCGCTCACCTACCAATGGAGCAAGAATGGCGGGACGCTCGGCGCGGCGACAAATTCGGTGTATACTCTGATGGCGGTTCAGCCGGGCGATGCCGCCACCTACAGCGTGCGCGTGACTTCGGGCAGCGCGAGCGAAACGGCGACCGCGAAGCTCACGGTGGGTGGAGTGGCGGGTGCGGGCGTCGCGATCACCACTCCACCGATTAATCAAAGCGTTGTCGCTGGCCAGTCGGTGACTTTTAGCGTGAGTGCGTCGGGCGCGGCGAGCCTCTCTTACCAGTGGTTAAAAAATCAATCGCCGATTGCCGGTGCGACGAACGCGAATTACACGATTGCCTCGGCGCAGAGTGGTGACGCCGCCCTCTACGCGGTGCGGGTGAGTGGCGGTGGGCAGAACATCGTGAGCGCCGACGCCAGCTTGACCGTCGTGCCGGTCGTCCCCGTGCGGCCATCCGGGCCCACCGCCCGATTATCAAATTTGTCCGTGCGCACGGCGATGGCGCCTGGGCAGATTCTGACCGTTGGGATGGTCGTGGACGGCGGGGGAGCGCGGAATATTCTCGTGCGGGCGGCGGGGCCCGCCTTAGCAGGATTTGGCATCCCGACGGCGATGGTCGACCCTCGGCTCGAGTTTTTTAAGGATTCGACGATGATCTTTGCGAACGACGACTGGCCCGCCAACTTGGTGGAAACGTTTGGGAGTGTGGGTGCGTTTGCCTTTCAGGCCGGAAGCAAGGACGCGGCCTTTGTGCAGAGCGTGGATGGCCTG
Organism: Opitutus sp. GAS368; assembly: GCA_945903465.1. Classification (GTDB taxonomy): domain Bacteria; phylum Verrucomicrobiota; class Verrucomicrobiia; order Opitutales; family Opitutaceae; genus ER46. Next base: position 18,496 of record CAMDOF010000010.1, on the reverse strand, counting down.
CGCACGATCCAAGCGCAGGGTACGGGCGCCGGGGTCGTGTTGGTCGAGGCTTACGATGTCGGTGCGGGGAACTCTCCCCGCATGGTCAATGTCTCGGCTCGCAATCGAGTGGGGACGGGGGAGAACATTCTCATCGCTGGTTTTGTAGTTGATGGCACTGGCACGAAGCAGCTTTTGATCCGAGCGGTCGGTCCGGCTCTGGGCCTTTTTTCCGTGCCGGGTTTTTTGGTCGATCCAAAGCTCGAACTTTATCTGGAAAAAACCAAGTTGGCGGAAAACGACAACTGGGCAGGAGCGCTGGCGGCGACCTTCCAATTGGTGGGAGCGTTTGCGCTTACGCCGGGGAGTCGTGACGCGGCGTTGCTGACGACGTTGGCGCCGGGGAGTTACACGGTGCAGGTGAGCGGCGCCGATGGGGGCACGGGTGAGGCGCTGGTGGAGATTTACGAGGTGCCTTGATTCGTTGCGGTGGCGCAGGGGATGATGGGGCAAAGGTCGCGGAGGTGCGTGACCTTCAATTGCGGAGCGGGGCTTGCACGGCTGGCGCGGAACTTGGGGCGAGCGCTGGCCCGCTTGAGTCCGTTGTGGCGTGGCGGAGGGCGAGGTTGAACCGAAGCGTGCGCGGTCGGGTCGGGCCTCCCCGCATGATAAGTTTTCTCTCCGTCCCTCCGGCCTGAACTTGGGCTGAGGGGTGAAGAAGGGAGCGGTTGATATCCGCATCGACTCGCGCTTGGGAGCATGGCGAGAGGCCATGCTCCGGCGTCGTCTGACTCAGACGCTTTCCAGCAGCTTGTTGAGACGTGCGACCATGGCCGTCGTGTCATCCAGCAGACCGGCACCGATCAAAGCGTTATCGAGCAACTGCTCAGCGACCAGCGTAGCCCGCTCGGGGTTGGCGGTGTGGGTCTCGAAAAGGCGTTTGATTACGGCGTGGCGTGGATTGATTTCCAAGTTAACGCGCACGGGACTGTCGGCGCCCTCCTTGTTCATGGCCTTCATCATGCGGCGCATGTGGGGGGACGTGAATTTGTCGGCATTGAGGGCCAGCACGGGTGAGTCGACCAAGCGATCGCTCGTTTTAACTTCAGCGACGCGTTCGCCCAAGGTAGCTTTCAGCCAAGTGGTCAGGCTCTTGACGGCGTCTTCGCCGAGTGCGCCGTCCGGCTTCGGTAGGTCGGATAATTTGAGATCGGCGTGATCGGCCGCGGTCAATTTCTTACCATCGAATTCGCGGACGTTGTTCATCACGTACTCATCGACCGGCTCGTAGCAGAAGAGCACCTCGAGGTTGCGGGCCTTGAGCCCTTCGAGGTACGGGCCGGACTCGATGGAGGCGCGGTTCGGCCCGTTGAGATAGTAAATCTCTTTTTGTTCGGAACCGAGGCGAGTGACGTAATCGGTCAGCGAGGTGGTCTTGCCTTTTTCGGTGAGCGACGATTCGAAACGGAGCAGCTTGGTGAGAGACTCCTTGTGCGTGAAATCGAGGGCGGCGCCCTCTTTAAGGAAATGGCCGAACTCCGCATAAAATTCAGCATAGGCCTCGGGACGATTCTTGGACTCCTCGTCGAGGAACTTGAGAAACCGCTTGGTGATTACTTTGTTTAATTTCTCGATGAGCGATTTGTCCTGCATCGTCTCGCGAGAGATATTTAGGGGAAGATCCTCGCTATCGACCACGCCCTTGAGGAAACGCAGCCACTCGGGGAGGATGTCTTTGGGCTTGGCGTCGATCAGCACTTTCCGGCAGTAGAGCGAGACAGCGGGTTCGAGGCGCGACATCCCCAGCTTTTCGGTATTTTCTTTGGGGACGAACAGGAGCGCGTTAATGGTGAGCGGCGCGTCGGCACTGAAGTGGAGGCGCAGACGGGGTTCGTCGTAAGCGTGAGACTGAAACTTGTAGAACTCCGTGTACTCCTCCTCTTTAATCTCATTCTTCGAGCGTAGCCAAAGGGCTTGGATGGTGTTAACCCGCTTGCCGTTGAGATTAATCGGAAAAGACACGAACGCGCTGTAACGCTCCACGATCTCCTTGATCTTCCAGTCTTGAGAAAATTCAGCGCAGTCATCTTTGAGCTCAATGACGATTTTCGCGCCGCGGTTTTGGTCGGCGGCGGGCTCGATCTCATAACTGCCGGAACCATCGCTCGACCACACGTGACCGGGCTCGTCTTGCTTCCATGAGTGCGTGTAGACCTTGACGGATTTTGCGACCATGAAGGCCGAGTAAAAGCCGACGCCGAATTGCCCGATCAGGTTGGAGTTTTTCGCGCCGCCTTCGCCGAGGGCTTTTAGAAATGACTTGGAGCCCGAGTGTGCGATGGTACCGAGATTCTCGACGAGCTCGCCGCGCGTCATGCCGACGCCAGCGTCTTGGATCGTGATCGTCTTCGCTTTGTCGTCGGTGGTGACGTTGATTTCGAGTTCGCGGGAGTCCTCGAAGATATTTTTTTCGGTCAGTTGGAGGTGGCGGAATTTCTCTAAAGCGTCGGCGGCATTCGAGACGAGCTCACGCACGAAGATTTCCTTCTCTGTGTAAAGAGAGTGGATGACGATATCGAGCAGCTGCTTGATTTCGGCTTGGAACTCGAATTTTTGCGGAGTGGTGGTGGACATAGAGTGAGGTTGCGTTTGAAGAAGGGGCGCGAGGCGAGGCCCGCGCAGGCTGGTTTAATTTAGCAGGCTGGGGAAAAAATCAAGCGGCGGAAGGGCGGGTGATGGATTTTCTCGAAGGGCCGTGAAGCGTGGAGGGGCGTTTTTTTAAAAATTTCGGTTGGCTGCTTTAAAGAACTTTCGAGGTCGCCGTGGTAATTATTTGGTTTCGGCGGGCAGCCGCTCGACGCGCATGCGTCGCACGCGTTCGGAGCTAACATCAATAGCGGTGACGCTAAAATCGCCGAAAGTGAAACTCTCGCCGCGTTTGAGTGGTTTGCCCTGTTGGCGCTCGGCCCAGTTCGCGACGGTTTCTCGCGGTAGCCACTCGAACGCCCAGCCAGTTTCCGCCTGGAGTTCGCGCATACTAAAAAGTCCGCTCACGTCAATGGCCGTAGCCGACTGTTCGAAGACGGGGCCTCGGCCGAGATCAAATTCGTCGCGAATATCACCAACGATTTCCTCGAGAACGTCCTCAAAGCTGACGATCCCCGCGGTTTTAAGATCGTCATCGAGGACGATGGCGAGGTGGACGCGGGAGGTGCGGAAGAGCTCGATCATGGTGTGGATCGGAGTCTTCAGGGTGAACGTTAAGGGTGGTCTGATGAGTGGTTCAAACGCGGCCTCGGGGCCGAGTGCGATCGTCTGCCAGAGCCACTCGCGGACGAGGACGATACCGCGGATGTTGTCGAGAGAGCCCTGGCAGACCGGAAAACGGCTGAAGCCGGCTGTCTGCGCCTGCCGGAGGCTCTCGTCGAGTGGGCGATCCAGCCAGAGAGCGACGATTTGATCGCGCGGCCGCATGACTTGCTGGGCCGTGACGGTGCGGAGGCGAACCGCCCGGACCATTAATCGGTTGATGAGGGCATCGCCTGGGTGGGAATGGCGCGCTCCACTGAAGACGTATTCAAGTTCCTCGGGGCTGAAGGCGTGTTCAGACTCGGAGGTCGCCTTTAACCCGATCCATTTAAGCAGACGATTAGCGGACTCGTTCAGTAGCCAGATGAATGGAAAGAAGATGAAGTGAAAGACGATCAGTGGCGCGGCGAGCCAGAGCGTCACTGGTTTAGCGTGTTGGATGGCGAGCATTTTGGGCGCCTGTTCGCCGAAAACGATGTGAAGAAATGTAATGAGAACAAAGGCGACCGTGAACGAGATAGAGTGGATGACGGTTGGGTCCGTGACGCCGGCGTCGATTAGCCAAGGGGTCAGGCGGCGAGCCACGAAGGGTTCCCCGACCCAGCCGAGACCGAGACTGGCGAGGGTGATGCCGAGTTGGCTGGCGGAGAGCGCGGAATCGAGGTTATCGATGGCCTTGAGGGCGAATTTCACTCTCCAGCCGCCGGCTTTCGTCATCGGTCGGAGCTGGCTGGCACGAACTTTGACCAACGCGAATTCAGCTGCAACGAAGAGCCCGTTGGCCGCAACGAGGGCGAGCACGAGGGCAATTTCGAGAAATGCTTCCAATGATGAAATCATCAATTGGGTTTCGTTATTACGTGTGGCGACATCCGGCGGAGGGTACGAGGGTTCCTCGACTGCACAAATAATTTCGAGCGATGCCGGGAATACCGCCAGACGGGCAGGAGCCGGTGAGGCTGGCGAGAGTGGGGCGACAGCGGCCTTTTGGCCGCTCGCGCCGGGTCCGGCTTACACTGTAATCTTCTGGTCTGAAGCGTTCACGTTGTCCCCCGGAATACGATTGCCGGGTAGGATGCAAAGCAGGGCCAACGACGTGTGGCGCGAGCGTGTGCCTCGGTAGATTGGGCCGGCCAGGCCGCGTGGCCGTTTCGACGGAGAGCCACGGCGCCGGGACGCCGGTTCTTGCGTGGCTTCGGGTTGGTCCCCAAGGATATGCGATGGCCCGCGACGTTCCTCCCGCCCATCCCCCCATTTGGGGTGGCGTAGCTTGCTCTTTATTTGAAAAAAGTGGTCCGTGGGCGGGCGGGCAACGAACGGCCGCTGGGCGCTTCGGCTAGAGCCAACGGCGAGGAGGTGCCGGTCTGGTCACGGACGAAGTGGATCGTCGGGGTAAAGCGGGCGGCTCGGCTCGTAGAAGGGCTCGCGGTAGTAGCCGTGGCCGCCCTTGACGTGGGATTCAGTGTAGCCGAAAGAAATGGAAAAACGGCGGGCGGGATCCTCCATGGTGAGCAGCATCGATCCGGTTTTTTCACTATAGCCGCCGCTGCCGAGGCCGTAACTAAGGGAAAAGGCTCCGTGGATTTCCCGTTCGGTTTTTCTCTCGGTGGGGGTAAGGTTGGTGCGGCGGGCGAGAAAGACTGGAGGAGCGAGCAAGGTACGCGCCAGCGTCGCGTTTTGTTGGCGATCGACGTAGGCATCGAGTTGGGCGACTTCCGACGGAGACAGGGAGATGAGCCCGGCGGTGCCGCGCTCTTGGGTGGTCAGGCGCTGGGAGAACGTGCGGTTGGAATTGGCCGAGCCGGCGTTCGGCTCGGAGGGGGCGCTGGTACGAGCGCCGGTATCACGGCGGACCAACGCATCGATCACCGCGATCTGGTCGGAGGTGAGGCGGTTAAAGCCGCTGGCGGAGCGTTCATCACTCTTGAGGCTGACGGAGAAGCGCAAAGCCTCCGCCGTCTGTGCAACGAGACGCAGACCGAGCAAGCTGATCGCGAGGAGGAGAGAGAACTTCATGCGCAGAGGGCGACGCGACCGGAAAGTGCGACGACGTTGAAAGGTTGAGGGCCCCTTCCGGGCGGCGCAAGATCGAAGCTGGTGGCCCTCGTTTAGCCCCCTTCGCCAGCCAAGGTCAGCAGGGGGCGCCGCGAATATCCGGCTACCCGGGGAAATGCCGGTGGCGATCCGAGAGCTGATTAATGCTCGGCATTGCATCGTAAGTGGATGTCGTGCGTCATTCCTAGGTCGATCTTCCGCCTGCTCACTCCTCATCAACCCGCCAAACGCGTTTTTCTAACCATGCTTCCCTTTGCGCTCACGATTTTCACGGGCGCCTTTCTCCTTTTCCAAGTTCAACCGCTCATCGGAAAATACATTCTTCCGTGGTTCGGTGGGGGACCCGGCGTCTGGACCACGTGCCTGCTGTTTTTTCAAACCGTACTGCTCGGCGGCTATGCTTATGCACACTTTTCGTCCACTCGCCTGAAGCCCCGTCAGCAGGTGGTCTTGCACTTTGTGCTGCTCGGGCTATCGCTGGCGCTCCTGCCGATCACCCCTTCGGAGAGCTGGAAACTAGATTTATCGGGAGAACCGAACGGGCGAATTCTCATATTGTTAATGGTAACGATTGGGCTGCCCTATTTTGTACTCTCATCGACGGGTCCGCTCATGCAGCAATGGTTTAGCCAGACTAACCCTGGGGTGTCGCCGTACCGTTTGTACGCGCTTTCCAATGTGGGGTCGCTCCTCGCGCTTTTGAGCTATCCGAGCTACTTTGAGGTGCGTTTCGCGCGGAATGAGCAGGCCAATCTATGGTCCGGCGGCCTGGTGGTTTTTGTGATCTTTTGCGGTTATAGCGCGATGCGGGTATGGCGCCAGCCACTGAGTGGCGCGGCGGTGAAGAGTGTGGCGCCAATCGCCGCGGAGACTACCGCCGGCGCCGAGCCAACCTCGGTAATAGATAAACTTCTTTGGGTTGGGTTGCCAGCGATCGCGTCGATCTTGTTACTCGCGACGACCAATAAACTTTCTCAGGAGGTCGCGGTCATTCCGTTTCTTTGGGTGCTGCCGCTAAGTCTCTATTTGCTGACGTTCATTATCTGTTTTGATCATGCGCGCTGGTATCATCGCGGGCTATTCACGGGCTTGTTGGTGGTGGGCATCGCGGTGGTCTGCCAGTTGTTGCAGGCGGGGAGTGACGCGCCGATGCGGTTGCAGATTATTGGTTACACGGCCACGCTTTTTGTCGCGTGCATGGTTTGCCATGGCGAACTTTACCGGCTCAAGCCGGCTCCCGAGCGGCTTACGGCTTATTTTTTGTTCATTTCTGCAGGTGGTGCCATCGGTGGATTTCTGGTCGCGATTGTGGCGCCGGCGGTTTTAAACGACTATCGAGAATTACAGCTTGGCTTTTGGCTGCTGACTTACGCCTTGGGGGTGCTCGCTTTCCGGCACCGGAGCCGCGAACTCGTGGTGGCCGCCGCGGTCGGTGTCCTGCTGGTAATTTTTGCGCTGCCAGCGCTCCGTTCCCTCCTCGACGATAGCCCCGGTTACGGCGGGGAGTTGCTGGAGTTTTTTCGAGATCGGGTGCTTTATATCGTGGCGAGTTTGATTTTGGTGGGAGGGTTATTGTTCGATCTAAAAACTCGGCGATTGTCGGCGGAGTTCAACGGGCGGATGGGTGTTTTTGTCATGGCTTTGTGTGTAGCGGTTGGCGCGGTTTTTATCGTCCAGTGGAATACGCGCGAGGCAGTGAAGGTGTTGAGTGCCTCGCGTAATTTCTACGGCACGCTGAAGGTCTTCGATTACAACCCCAACGATGAGGAAGATCATTATCGTTTGCTGCTTCATGGCGCGACCACGCATGGCCTGCAATTTACGAAACCGGAGAAATCGGTGTTGGCGACGACCTATTATGCCGAGTCCAGTGGAGTTGGCTTGGCGATGGCGCAACTCCCGGAAGGTCCGCGGCGAATCGGGTTGGTCGGTCTGGGTACGGGCAGTCTGGCGACCTACGGACGCAAGGGCGATTACCTCCGGATCTACGAAATTAACCCGACGGTGGAAAAACTCGCGCGCTCTGAGTTTAAATATCTGGAATACTCCCAAGCCACCATTGATGTCATTATGGGCGATGCCCGCCTGATGATGGAAAAGGAAATGCGTGGCGTCACGTCGCCGCAATTTGATCTGCTCGCGCTTGATGCGTTCAGCAGCGATGCGATCCCCGTGCACCTTTTGACCAAGGAGGCCTTCGCGATTTACCTGCGCCAGATCAAGCCGGATGGGGTGATGGCGATCCATATCTCCAACCGTTATCTTAATCTTCGGCCCGTGGTCGAGCGGCTCGCCGCGCATTTTGATCTCAATGTAGTGACGATTTCCGACGACAACGAACCTGAGTGGTGGATTTATGCGACCACCTGGATGTTGGTGACTAAAAATAAAGAATTTTTGAATACTCCGAAAATCAAGGAGGTTGGCGAGAAAGCGGAGAGCGCGAATCTGACGGCTCCTTTGTGGACGGATGATTTCGCGAGCCTCTATTCGATCATGAAGTGAAAACGTGCCCAGAGGCGTCCTGCGCTTCGAGGCACGCTCTCACCGGAAACAGACGGCAACCGGCTCCCCCGGCTCTGGCAATTGAAACCGCGGTGCGGCTTGCTCCTCTGGTTCGATCAGGATTTTTTCAGGGATGGCGCGGGGAGCGGAGCCTAGTTGGAATGACCACCGGTCTCGCGACGGGCCTCTTGGAGGGCGGTGGTCGCGGTCAGGCACTTCAAGCCATTTGCATCGAAAGCCGGACTTGGTACGCGGAATCCGGTGCGGCTGCGGGGGTAAGTGGCATTATTTTATGGATACGCTAGTGCCCGGTCCTTGAATCCAATGGTATTGTGGGGTTTTGGCGGTCGTCTGCTCCGATGGTGGATTCGGCGCGCGAAGGAATTCGCAGATGCCCGGATGGGCGCTGGTTGCCCGCTGACGCCGGGCCGGAAAGTGGCGGGGAAGCGGGCGGGCTTATGTGGGTGTAAAAAACGGCAGGTCTAGTCTGAACCAAGCATCGGTTGAGCCTGCCAGCAGGCTTGCGTAGCAGAGGGTGGCCCGTCTCTGTTTGGGGGGATGCGTTACCCCTGCTGCGCCGGCGTCATTTTGTTGCTCGCGAGCGCGCCCATCGGCCCCGCCCTTGCCGGCGAGCTCCACTGGCCGCAATTCCGCGGCCCCGGCGGACTCGGTGTAGCGGCCGCGGATGCCCGGCCGCCCGTTCATTTTGGTCCGCAAACGAATGTTGTCTGGCGCGTCGACTCGCCGCCGGGCAATTCGTCGCCGATAATTTGGGGCCGATATCTGTTTCTCACTGGCAGCGTGGGCGGTAAATTACTGACTCTGGCCTACGACCGCGATTCGGGCCGTGAAATCTGGCGCCGGGAAGTTGCCCCGGCGAAGCTCGAGGAGGTGCATCCGTCCCTCGGTAATCCGGCCACGGCGACACCGGCCACTGATGGGGAAAAAATCTATGTTCATTTCGGTTCATTCGGCGCCCTCGCCTACGATTTTTCGGGTAATGAATTATGGCGCCGGCCGATGAAGTTAACGCAGACCGAATACGGCGCGAGTTCTTCCCCTCTAATCTTCGGCGAAACCGTTATCCAATTATTGGATCAGGACGGCGATTCTCACCTGCTCGCCCTGAACAAACACACGGGTGAAGTTGTCTGGCGCGTTGAGCGCTCGGAGATGCGGCGAGGCTTCGGTACGCCGATCGTTTGGGCGCACGACGGTCTCACTGATCTGGTGGTGCCTGGCACGCTCTGGCTTGAAGGCCTTAATCCTTTTTCCGGCGAAGAGCGGTGGCGCGTCAGCGGACTCGCCCGCGTTACGTGCACTTCGCCGGTGGTGGGCGATGGCGTACTGTTTGCCGCGAGTTGGACCACGGGTGGTGACCAAGGTCCGCAACATTTATTGTTGGGAAAATTCGACGATATTCTTGCATCGAACGACGCGGACAAGGACGGCCAACTCACCTTCGGTGAACTTCCGCCGGGTCCGGCGAAGGATCGCTTCAAGCATCTGGATGGTAATCGTAACGGCTTTGTTGAGCGCGAGGAATGGGAGACGATGGCGGAGGTTTTTGCGCGGGTGGAAAATCAGGCATTCGCGGTCAAGCCGGACGCGCAAGGACGCGTTTCCGATGACGGAGTCCTGTGGCGATTCAAGAAGGGCCTGCCCTACGTCGGCTCACCGCTCTTTTACCTCGGTCGGTTCTACCTTGTAAAGGACGGTGGGCTCCTCACCTGCCTCGATCCAAAGACGGGCAGCCCGATCTATCAAGAAGAACGACTCGGCGCCCTCGGACCCTATTACGCCAGTCTGGTGGGAGCGGCCGGCCGGATTTACGCCACGGCGCGGCGCGGCGTCGTGACGGTCATTCAAAGTGGCGATAGACTGGAAATACTGGCGCGCAATGACCTCGCTGAAATCGTGCAGGCCACGCCCGTGCCCCTAGGTGACACGCTCTTCGTCAGGACGGCGGGGCATCTGGCGGCATTCCGGGAGAGTCCTGCTCGCTAGGGCCGCCTTGTTCTTGGAGGGATCGGACCCCACCGCTCATCTTCGCTGGCGCTCATCGTCGTCGTCGCTCGCTGATAGTTGAATTCTGGCAGCTTTCGCTTGGCGGTGATGGCGCGACCTGCGCTGTCGGCGGCGTTTAATCTCCTGGGCGATAGGTTCGCTCGATGTTTTGGTCGAGATCTTCGCGATAGAACCAGACGTCTTTGAGTTTTCCTTGTGCGTAGAGTTTAGCTTGGTCGTTGAAATGAGGGGAGGAAGGGTCGCCGCTCATGCCACCCGCGAGGATGCTCTTGGCCCTGAGCTTGGGCCCAAATTCCACGACGGCCACGAAGCTATTCCCGCGGTTACCGTAGATCCGTTTCGTTTTTTGAGGGGGACCAGCCACGCCGAACGCGGCCAAGGATCCCCAGTCTCCGGAAGCGAAGGCGACGGGTAGGCTCGGTTGCTCATCGTCAAATGGGGCGTTGGTTTCACCGCGTAGGCGTTGGAAACGATTGATCTCACCCCAGGGGATTGTCCACGTGCCGAAGTCTCGCGTGAGCCGGCTCAGGACCTGTTCGAGGGCCTCGATTTTCTGCGCAGCGGTCGTGGTCCGGACGAGGTAATCGACAACGACAAATTTCCCCGCCTTCGCGATGGCGAGCAGCGGCCCTCCGAGTTCATGCGCCCACAGAATCGCCAGAGCGGCGGGAATGGAATCGATCGTGGCGCGATGATCCCAAGTACGCAGGGCGGTGACCGGTTCGGCCAGGCGAGCGCGTCGTGGGGTGGTGGTCGCGAGTGCGTCGAACGCCGCGAGCAAAGGTGGCAGTAACTGCTCAAAAGCCACCAGCGTGGGGTCGTAGGCCGCGGTGATCAGGCTATCAAGGGTAAAGCCGCTTTTTTCTGACAGCACGCGGACCGCGTTGAGGCCGCGGGCGTTCTCCGGATTTGTCCACATGTAGTCTGGATAATCCTCTCGCCGCGGGCTCGCGACTCCCGCCGCGGAGAAAGGCCAATTGTTGGTGTTTTGAATCCAGCCAGTGGGCGGATTTCTAAGCTGGATAATTTCGTCGACCGGATGCAAGCCGCGCCACTCGGTTGCGGGGTTACTTCCGTCCAGCGGCTGGCGCCAATCAAAGCCGGGTGGGCGGATCGGGATAAAATTACCGTGAAAATAAGCGATCGTACCGTCGGCATCAGCATAGACGGTGTTGTTTGAGGTATTGGTGCGCAGTTCCATGATGCGGTAGAAATCCGCATAGTGGCGCGCCTTCGTCCGGAGGAAGGACTGGGTGAGCGCCTTCACGGGATCGTGCATTAACTTAACCGCAATCCATTTGCCGTTGGCCTCGCGAATGATTGGGCCGTGGTGCGTGAAGTAAGCGGTGAGCGAAGTCTCGCGGAGTTTCGTGCCGTCTTGGTAGGGAAGGGAGATGCGCTTGGTGACGACCGGACGTTCGCCCTGGCCGTAGCGGTAGTGCAGAGCGGAGCCGCGTGCGTTGATGGACTCCGCGTATTCATCGATGGCGTCGCCCCCGTCTGATGTATGCATCCAGCCGCTGCGATCGTTGAAGCCCTGATAGACGAAGAATTGCCCCCACGTGACGGCGCCATAAGCGTTGAGACCCTCCTCGCTGACGACGTGAACTTCTGGGCGGAAGTAAAACGAGGTGTGCGGATTGATAAGGAGAAGGGCGTGTCCGGAAGCTGTGAGCGCGGGGCCGATGGCAAAGCCGTTCGAACCCTGGCCTTCGCGTGGGACTGGTGGTTCGGCGGGCACAGCGGGAGGTGGCGAGAGTTGCTGGCCATAGAACTTGTCGAGCTCGCGCAACGAGATGGATTCGATATCGCCCCCGATGCTCCCCTCGGTGAAGGCGAGTGCCATCCACGGCTCGAAACGGGCAATGAGGCGGGGCGGTTTGGCGGGATGGTTGTGGAGGTAAAAATTGAGGCCATCGGCAAAGGCGTTCATCAGCCGTTGCAACCAAAGAGGTGAAGCGGCGTAGGTCGCGCGGAGCTCGTCGGGATCGATAAAGAGCTTCATGCGCAGGTCGCGATAAAGCTGCGCCTCGCCCTCGACTTCCGCGAGGCGCCCGAGCGCGTTAATGTAGTTGAGCTCGATGCGAGGGAAATCGTCTTCGGCTTGGGCGTAGAGAAGCCCGAAGACCGCGTCGGCGTCGCTCTTGCCGTAGATATGGGGGATGCCCCAGGTGTCACGGATAATGGTAACGCGGTTGGCTTGATCCCGCCACCGTGAGAGCTCATCGGCATGAGCCACCGTGGTCGCCAAGAGGGCACAAGCTGAAATCAAGGCGGGCGGTGTCGGCATAGAGATTACCAACGTGCGGAAGAGGCGCTCTGGTGCAACCGGTCGATTTCCGAAATCGGGCAATAGTGGGGTAAACGGCGCAAGCGATGGCGCGAGGTCGTTAATGCGATGGCGCTCAACTATTTTGACCCACCGCTACTCAGTTAAACTGATTCATCTGTGATTTTATTCCTTCTCCAAGGCGTTCTGGTTTTTTACGCGTGTTCAGAGGAAAAAAGAGCGTTCATGCGCATGAACGAGGGGCAATTATCCGAGCAGGTTTTTTGGAGGTGGGTCAATTTAAGTGAGCAGAAGTGGGGCAATTTAAGTGAGCGACCTTGTTAATGAAAATGGCGGCAACCGAGGTGGACTGGGCCTGATCCTTAGCGTGATATTTGCGCGCTCGGTGGACGGGCGATGACGGTGCTGCGCTTGCGTGGGTCACAGGGGCTCGTCACAGCCTCGCGGGAGGGTGCGCGGGAGGGGCGCGCGGCGGGCGCGCGGCGGGCGCGCGGGAGGGCGCGCGGCGAAAGCTTGCTTACTCGGCGGACTCCACGGCGTCACCGACGCTGAGTGCGCCGGTTTTGGTTTCATGAAGCAGATTCTGCCCGAAATTAACGGCGCTGGAATCCGTGAGATCACGTCGAAAGGCGGCGAGGGTACGCAGGGGTTCGGAGCTGGTTTCGGCAGTCCTTTGGTCGATCGTGGTGACGCGACAGCGAGCGCAGGGGCCCGCGGAAATAAAAGTGATCTCGCCGATGCGGAAACGCGGTCGAGTATCCTCCGCGAAGGGGGGGCAGTCGGACACCACGAGATTTGGACGAAAACGGTCCATGGGAACCGGTTCTTCGCCTTGGGCGCGGAGGCGGTTATTGAGGTGATCAAGGGAGGCGTTGCTGATGATCAAAAATGGAAATGCGTCGGCGAAATTGACCACGTTACCGGCGCTTGGATAGGTGGCCTTGAGGATAGGGCGGTTGAAGTCGGCGCCGATGCGGACAAGGCGGCAGCGTTGTTGGAGAAATTCCCCGATCCAGTCGGCGGCATCGGGGCCGCAGTCTTCCGCGAGGAGGCGGGTGCTTTTCCAGATGGTGACGGGGAGGCGCGGTGCCGCGGGGTCGGGTGTGAGCGCGACGTTAATGGCGCCAAAATGCTCAGCTGACAAGGTGAGTTGGCGACCAAGCAGGCTGGTGGTGACAAGGGCCATTTTGGGTAGGGCGCGTTGGGTGAGAAACTGACCGTTGGCATCAACGATCATGAATCGCCGATCGCCCAGCAGGCCCAAGGCATCCACGGGAGAGGTGGTGACGACCACGCCGCGGAGTGACTTGACGGGGTAGATAAAAATTTGGGAAAGACGCATGATTGGCGACAAGCGGGCGCTAGTGGGCGGGCGGGAAACCGGCGAGCGCAATGCGAAAACGGCCATTCGTCGCGGTGGCGAGGGGTGGGGCTGGCCGGGCGAGCGGGACGAGTTGCGCACGTCAACGCTGCCTTGGCGATGGGTACTTTCAAAACGTGGGGCTGGGCGGGCGAGCGGGACTAGTTGCGCACCGCGGGGAAGTTTTTGGCTTGATGGCATGAACTTGCTCGGTCTTGCAAGACGGGCGGGACCAGTGGAAGGCCGCCGGGGAGGGCGGTTTTAAACTTGGCGACAACGGTAGCGCGCTTGGCTCGTTTCGCCTGATGGGCGGCGGCGAGGAGGGCGAAGCCCGGGCGAACGACCCCGCTGGGCGTAAAGCGGACGAACCCGTGTTGCGCGGCGAGTCGCACCAAGGCTCCCCGATGTTGCACTCCCAGCTTGCGGTGAAGTTCGCGCCGGACACTGCAAATGGTGGCCGTGCTCAGACCAAGTTCCAAAGCGGCCGATTGGTCATCGCTGCCGTCGCCGATGACTGAGAGGACCATTTGTTCGAAGTTTGTGAGCATGCGAAAGAGCGTGGTGGTGGCTGAACCGATGCGGCGCAGATGCTCGATAATGGAGGGGCTCCAATAAACAGTATTACCGGTGACCGCGCGGAGAGCCGCGATGAGGCGATCGGGAGATTCCGCCAGGGCATCAAAAACGCCATCGACTCCGAGATTTTTCAAAGCGGTGAGGAGACGAAATTCCCGGCGAGACGTGACGACCATGATGCGTCGCGCGAGCTTTTGCAGGTGGTTGTGGCGGTAAAGGAGATCCAAGACATCTCCATCGGAGGTCGCGCTTAGACCGGTGATAAATAAGTCGCAACGGCTGGTGCGGAGGGCCAACTCCGCCTCGGTCGTGGAGGCGGTGACAATCACGCGTGCGCCAGAAAATTCGTTTTGGACGATTTGCCGGAGGATTTCCGCGTAGAGCTGATCGGCTTTTAAAATGACGATGATCTGCGGAACGGCGTTGTGCGGGGTGGTCACGCCTAAGAATCGGGGCGCGCAGCGGGCGGCTCAAACCGCGTGCTGTAATTTTACTGTAACGTAATTTGTGATGAACCAGTTTGGGTTCGGTCTGATGCCGGGATGCTGCGGAGCTATTTAGGGTGGTACCGGTAACCGAGTTTGGGAATAACCTGGACCCATTTTTTGAATGGGATGCCCACGCTTTGAGCGGAGGCTTTCAGTTTTCCCAGGAGCACGCGCATAATGCTGGTATCGCCCCGGAAGCGGCGGTTGAGAATTTCATCGTAGAGCGTCTCGTAGGTGACGACCTCGCCGGAGAAGTGAATAAAGACCTCAGCCAATTGCACTTCCCGCGGTGTGATCGCGGCGGTGCGTCGACCGCGCTGGAGTTGACGATCCTTCGGCAGGAGGGCGCCACCAGCGAAGGGAATACCCGTGGGGACTTTTTGTTTTAGAGACGGCATGCGACCGTGGGGCGCGCGGTGATATTTATCGAGATAGGATACCAGAGCATCTGAGCGGACGGGATCTCGCAAAACGCAGTCGGCCCCCAGGTTAATCTGCCGCGCTTCCTCGCTGGAGGACGCTCCGGCTTCGAGAAGCACGATGATTTTGGTGCCGGGCAAGGCTTGGGCCTCGTTCAGAGCGGTGATGACGTCGTCTGAATAGCCGTCGCTTAATTTGGAGCGGACGAGGACGGCCTTCAGCCGGATCTGCGCTACCACTCGCTGCAAAGCGCGGACCGATGCGCACTCGATCGCTGGCCATCCTTGGCAGGCACAGAGCGCACCGAAGGCGGTCCGCTCGCGTGCGCTGCTCGTCACAAGCGCAATCATAACAAGGCATCGACTCCCGAGGAGCGGATCACGTTACGTGGGGAGCGCGAGGCCCAGTTGGAAGCGGGTGGCGCTGGGAGATTGGGCCAAGCTGATCAGGCCTTGGCATTTTTTGATTCCGCTGATCAGGCCGGTGGAGGCGACCTTTTCCAGTGGTGATGGTTTACCATGTATCCAATCATCGAGTACGCTTGCAGGGAGCGGGTCGGTGCTCGCGCTCAGCGTCAGGAACACGCCGGGTGAGCTTGAAAAGGCGTGCTTGCGATTAAGCCAAAAATGGTCGCGCCACCGCGGATCGCGAGTGGCGTTTTCGAGACGGGTGAGGGGCTCCGCCGTGAGGCGCACGGTGCTTCCGGGAGGCGCGAGAGTTAAGGCCAAGCCGATGGCTGGAACCATGATCAAGAGGAAACTGACCCCGGAAATTCCGCGGATGGTGAGGCAACCGTCGATCGGAGTGAAGTCGATCTTCTGGCGGGCAGCGTCCGTGTGGTAAATACGGCCGGCGAGATCGATCGCGTGGCGGATACCTTCGTTTACCAGTGCAGGTGATGAGTCACGGTTCGCGTAAGCTGAGTCGAAAAACTTGCTCGCCACAGTCGTGGCCGCATCGCTGGTTTTTTTGGCCTCCTCCAGATTTCGCATGAGAGGGGCGAGCGATGAATCGATTTTGGCGCGCGCGGTGAGCTGGGTGGTGATGGCGGCCAAATGGGCTTGGATCGTGGAAAGGAGTCCGGCGGTTTGTAACAAGGTGTCGCGCGCGCTTTCCGACGCGACGAGTTCGACTTCAAGGTCCAGGCGCGCGGTTTCACGATCGTGGAAGAGGGTGCTGGCTTGCGCCGCGATCGAGAGTTCGCGGCGGCGTCGACGCGTCTGCGTGATCCAGTCTGGAACACATTCTTCGAACGCAGATTTTTCGGGGAGTGGCTTCGAGATGAATTGGTAAATATTGAGGGGAATGGCGCGGTGGAGATTATCTTCGGTATCGAGCGCGCTGATGACGACGTAGCCCAGCGCGGGATCGATTTCGCGGGCCGCCGCGATGAAGGTCAGCCCGTTCATCTGGGGCATACGAATATCGACCAGGCAGAGGTCGAAACGGGTCTCGCGGATAGCGACGAGCGCACTGCGAGCTTCCGCGCAACTAGCCACCACGTACATCTTGCTCAGTCTTAGCTTGATCGCTGCATGGACGCCGCGATCATCATCGACGATGAGGATGCGGGGAGGAAAGAGATCGCTGGCTGCGGGGTTCACCAAGGGTAAGGGGTTAAGGGGACGGTTGAGTTGAAGAGCGCAGCGAGAGGTAAAGAGCTCGGGGGGGGCGGGATTTTCAGGCGCGGTCGTCGAGGGGCGTCGAACAGGGCTCGGTCATGCGGGCGGTGGTGGGAAGATCGACGCGGAAACGTGCGCCCTTTCCAAGGTTGCTTTCTACGTTAATTTTCCCGCCGTGGAGGTGGACAATTTTTTGGCAGATCGTAAGGCCGAGCCCAAAGCCGTGGGACTCATCGCCAAGGGTTTTAGTGGTAAAATAGGGTTCAAAAATACGCTCGCAGTTTTCGGGGGAAATACCTTCGCCTGGGTCGACGACCAAGAGGGTCAGCCAGCCGCTTTGATTTTCGGCCGCGGAGATGGCGATGGTCTGGCCCTCGCCTGAGGCATCGATCGCATTGTTGACCAGGTTGACGAGAACGCGCTGCAGGAGCACGCGGTCGGCGGGAAGCGGGCGATTGAAAGAGTTGGTGAAGGCGAGTTGAACGCCTTGGGCCCGCGCTTTGTCGGCGGTGAGTTGATGGGTGAGCGTGAACGTTTCGGCAAGGTTCACCTGATCGATTTTCAAGGTCAGGTGTTCCGAAAAAAACAAGGCCTCGCGAACGTAGTCGTTAATGACGCGAATTGAGCGTGAGGACGCCGCGTGGACCTCGGTTTCGATCGTCTGAGTTACCGGCCGTTTTTCCGTGTGGATGAGAAAGGCCGAGATGGGCGTGAGCAGATTTTTAAGATCATGGGCCAATCCGCGGGAAAGCAGGGCAAGATAGTCCATTTTATCCTGAAGGTCGGATTGGCTTTGGAGGCTTGAACGGGCGAGGATATTATCGATGAGCTCACAGGCATTTTGGAGCCGGTTGACTTCGGGATAGGTAAACGGGGCTCCACTAGCCTTGGCGCCAAGTGCGACTAAGAAAGAGGGGTTCGGCGCACCCGCGGGAACGGCGAGGAGGAGGGCGATTTCGTGTACTTGGAGGAAGCGGAGCAGGTCGGCCCGGCTGGGCGAAGGACTCTGGCGTTGAATAGTCTCGGGGGTTAGCCAGCTCCTTTCGTATAGAGAAGCCAGTCCGATTCGGTCTTTTTTTATGCCGATGACGGCATCGCCCCAAATAAAATCGTGGTCGGAAAGGATGATCGCGAATTTTACATTGAATTCGTTTTTAAAAAGGTCGGAGAAGCTGGTTTTTAATCGCAGCGATTGGGCGCCGGAGGGCGAGAGCTCGAGGATGCTTTTTCGGAGTAATTGAGCAGCGTAATCGTCACTGACGCCGAAGGCTCTTCGGGTGTTTTTTTCTACCCAAAAAAAGCTGGTGGAGCACAAGGCGATGCTGATGAACCAAGCGACCGTCTCGGAAAACGAATAGGCAAAGACTCGGGCTAAAGCCCAAGAGGTGCCGGCGAGGACGGACCCGATGAAGATTTTCTGGCCGATGATGAGGAAAATTTGGCGCGAGTTGAAGACGCGCGGGCTGACGAGGGCCCAAGTGGTCATCACGGTAATTAAGAAAACACCGATCACACTCGCTCGGTTGAAGGTGCGGTTTCCAAGGTAATTTCCCAAGGCATTGAGGATGGTAATAACTAAGCCGCCGACGGCGGTGTTGATGACCAAGAGCTGCAGCTCCAGGCGGAAGATGCCCTGCTGATGCTTGGACTCGCGGTATGTTTCGATGATGAGAGTGATAAAGGACGCGAGGCCGATACTGATGAAAGCGTAGTAGGCCGTGCCGCGTTTTATTTCCCCTTCCGCGGTTTTGTAGGCAAATGATTCGCTCAGACTTAGCGCAATCAATAGGACCGTGATGCTAATCCAGAGCGTCGCCGCGGAGGGGCCGCGTGGTCGGGCGTGATTTGCAGCGGTTGATGAAAT
>CAMDOF010000009.1 GCA_945903465.1 Opitutus sp. GAS368 | reverse complement strand
CAATCGCGACGACCTCGCTCCGCTGCTGCCGTGCAACTGGACGCCGACGACGAGTCTGACTGCCTTCCCATCGTCGGCGTAGCCCACGATCAGATTGGTCACTACGGTCAGAGTGCATCTCTCATAGTGGTGACCATTACGACCCGACCCACGATCCATCGTAAACCCCCTTCAGGTGGATCCCAACCGGTCGCTTACATTTAAACCAAGGTGCGGCGGTTTTTACCAGGGCCCGGTGCGCTGGCGCCGTCGCACCACGCGCCGCGCACGAGCAGAAGGCGGGGTGGCTGGTTCGCCTCGGTTGACCAGTGTTGCAATTTTCCGACGAGGAGATCGATGCCGCCGGCCCCGATGCGGTACGTATCTTGGCGGATTCCGGCAATTTTACCGGAGGCATCAAGGACGGATAGCGAGATCAGTCCGACCGAGGGTGAGGCGCGCTTCATGAGTTCTGGTGCACGGAGCGAAAAAATGACGGCGTCCACTCGGTGACGTGTAATCCAATCCGTGAGTTTGGCGGGGATTTCTTCCCGGGTCTCCGGCATGAGCGCAGGGATGCGGGCGCGGGGGGCGACTTGTTGTTGGGCGAGAAGGTAGCCCGACCACCAGCGGTCTTCCAGTCGTCGGCTGACGCCCGCCGCCAGCGCCAGACCGATTCGTCGGTAGCCGAGGGCGAGGCCGCGCTCGAAAGCGAGTTGGGTGCTGAAGAAATGATCGTCCGCGATGCGATCGATCTCAGGAACGCGGACACTCAAGCCGAGACCGACGGCGGCGAAATCGGTGAGATCGAAATCGAGCTGAGTGTTTCCGCCGGGGAGGGGCGCGATTAATAAACCATGGATTCCGCGTGCCTTGAGGAGAGCGCGCACGCGGTCTGGCCGGAGGGCGGGATTGGCGATCGAAAACTCGTCAAGCTGAAAGCCGAGCTCCGAAGCGCGGGTGACGGCGGCGGCATGAAAGCGGTGGTGGGTTGCGGCTTGCCGCCAAGAGTCATTCGGCGGATGGGAAGTAAGAAAAGCGAGAGGAGCGCGTGGGGCATCTTGGCTTTTCCGAGATCGGCGGGAACGCATCAGAGCGGCGACGAGTGGGTTCTTCCGATAGCCGAGTTTCTGGGCGGCGTCCAAGATCATCTGGCGGGTGGTCGCTGGTATGCTGGGATGGCCTTGCAAGGCCAACGAGACAGCGGAGCGGGAGTAACCCGCGCGTGCGGCGACCTCACGCATGGAGACGCTCTCGAGACCGCGGCCATGCTTTTTTGTCGAGGGGCGAGTTCCCGCAGGTTGATCCAGCATGGCACAGTTTTAACTGGGCCGGCGAGCGGTGTTGGCAATTCGTAAGGGAGATTGCTTAACGATACGCGCAAAAAAATAAGGGGGTGTCCTCGGCGGGTCTGGCGGGGTGGATGGGCGAGGGCGCAGCAGTGGAAAAATGCACCGGTGGAGGCGCGCGTTTGGGCAGAGGTGAGAAATTACTCAACAATGCCAGTGACGCGACGATTGCTTCCGCCACGAGCCAAGACTTTAACTCTAAAGTTTAGCTATTTCCTTCCCCCATTTCACCAATGCATGCAGGTCCCCTCAGCTCCGTATTTTTACTGGCGATTTGTTGCAAGCCGTTCACCCGAGTGGGTCGCATTCGGCGGCGAGTCGGTTGGGTATGGGCTGATCTTAGAACCAGCAACACGGCGGAGCCGATGAGGACCTCAGCCCGCCCTCTATTTTAATGAAAGCTTTCGCGATCAGCCTTGGTCTGGCCAGCCTGCTTAGCCTAACGATGACGGCCCTTGCCGCCTCCAGCCCGACCAAGCCCAACATTATCTTCATCCTGGCGGATGACTATGGTGTGGGCGAGGTCGGTTGCTACGGCGCCGACCATTACCAGACGCCGAATATTGATGCGCTCGCGCGCGGTGGCACCCGTTTCACCCACGCGTATACCGTGCCGCTCTGCGGTCCCTCGCGGGCGCTGATTCTGACTGGCCGTTATGGTTTTCGGACGGGTGCCTCGAATCAGGATGCGACCGGCCGATTTACGCCGGGGATGGAGACGATGATGCCCAAGGTCCTGAAACCGGCGGGATACGTGACCTCGGCGATTGGCAAATGGGGGCAACTCCCGCTCGGGCCGGCCGAGTTTGGTTTCGATGATTACCTTAAATTTCAAGGGAGTGGAACTTACTGGAACACGCAGGAGAGGGGAAAAACCTACCTGCTGAATGGCGAGACGAAGACGCTTCGTGACCGGGACTATCTGCCGGACCTGATGCACCAGCACCTCACGGCGTTTATGACGAAGCACCGCGACCGACCCTTTTACGTCTACTACTCGCTGGCGCATGTGCACACGGATATTCTGCCCACGCCGGACAGCGCGGCCGACAGCAAGGATGTTTACGCCGACAATGTCGCTTACATGGACAAGCTCGTTGGCCGGTTGATGGCCGAGCTCGATCGTTTGAAACTTCGTGAAAAGACGCTCGTCATTTTTATC
This sequence comes from Opitutus sp. GAS368, assembly GCA_945903465.1. Classification (GTDB taxonomy): domain Bacteria; phylum Verrucomicrobiota; class Verrucomicrobiia; order Opitutales; family Opitutaceae; genus ER46. The sequence continues at coordinate 89,890 of CAMDOF010000009.1, read as the reverse complement.
GGCGATAACGGCACCGCCGTAGCGCGCGCGGAACGTGCGACCATTGGGGGCCGTCCTCTGGCGGGTGCGAAAGGCTCGATGCTGGAAGGCGGCGGTTTGGTGCCGATGATCGCTCATTGGCCCAAGGTGACACCCGCGGGCGTGGTTTGTAGCGACTTTGTGGATGCGAGTGATTTTTTTCCGACGTTTGCGGAGTTGGCCGGCGCGGCGTTACCCGAGAGGACGGTGCTCGACGGGCACAGCTTGGCGGCGCGGCTCCGAGGCGAAAAAAGTCAGCCACGGCCGTGGATTTTTAACCAATTGGCGCGGAGCTGGTACGTGCGGGAAGAGGGTTGGAAATTAAATCAAGCGGGCGAGCTTTTCGATATGAGTGACGCGCCTTTTGGGGAGAAGCTCGTCCTGAGGGGGGCCGATAATCCTGCCGCGAGTGCGGCGAGAAAACGCCTGCAGGCCGCGTTGACAAAGCTCGATCCGGCCGGCGGCATTCCGGATACGGGCGACGCCTCCGGCCGGCACGCCAAGAACGTGGAGAAACAATCGATCAAGAAATAGTCCGACCGTTGCGCCCGCTCAACCCTTGATGAATTTATCCCTGAAATTAGCAGTGAAGTTGGTGGGAGGCCATCCCGGCAGGAGCAACCGTCTCTTCAGTTTCTCAGCCGGGAGGGCTGATGGTGCCGCCGGGGTGGTCGTTCGCGCGGCCGATAATGAACGGGTGGCGGCGGCGCCTGCCATCGACCGCGTCTGGCCTGCCGCGATGGTCGCTAATGGTCGCGGCCCGGGGTACTCGAGCGGGAAAATCGATGCCAAGGCCGGCCATCTGGCTGGCCTCGCGGGGTGGGGGACGGTTGCTGAGAGAGGGGCCGAGCCCACGCGGAGATTTCTTCGATCGGTCCTCGGGGAGAGGTTGCTGTCAAGCTGGGGCAACCTTCGTGCGAGGACGGACGAGGGTTCAGAACGACGTAAGTTATCTGGCGGTCTGGGGCGAAGCGCAAAGGGCGCTCGGCATTTCGGGCTGGGCGGGCGGCGCGGGTTGTTTGGCCATTGGGCAGGAGCGGTGCAACCGAGTTTTATTTCAGGGTGACCGAGGACTTCATTTTTTTAAAAGCTTATGGCTAACGTTCAGAGAGACCTCTCCGTTTCAGTTTTTGCTACGCGCCTCCTTCGCCGAGGTTTGGTCGCGCTCGTGGGCATTGGGTGGGTGGCGGTGGTGGGTGGGGCAACGCCGCTGCCCGCGACCCGCGCGATCGAAGTGACATTGACTCTGCCTGTGGACGTAAAGGAAGTGGAGCTTCGTTTCCGCAGTGCGCGCAATCGCCCGATGAGCAAGATCACGGACATCTCGCCCACGCACCCGGCGCCAGCGACGGTGCTGCCCTCGCCCAAGCCGGACAAGGAGGTGTGGTACCCGGTGGTTGATTTGCAGTTGAATGCGGGGGTGACGGGCGTGTTGCGGTGGCAGACGGCGCCGCGACTGATTGCGGTGAACCATCATTTCCACGGTAAGACCGAAGCTGGACAGCTTGAAATGAGTGTAGCCGCGCAGCAGTTGGAGTCGTGGGAAAACAGCGTCTATTGTGAACCCGCGGTCGCGCTCGAGGATTTTTACTTAAGGGCGCTCGTACCGGTGATTAACGGAGGGTTGAAATATTCTGTGCAAGGGCTGGGCGAGGAGTGGGCGGGCACGGTGGCGCGGGTGGAAGCGTCCACTGGTAAAGAAATTGAAATCCTCCGGCGGGATCCGCGACCATTCGTTTCCGCGCAGGTGGGCGGCGGGGCGACGCGGCCCCTGACTCGTGGTAATCTCGAACAATCGCTCCGCGACTCCGTGAACTATCTCCTGCGTTCACAGAACCGTAATCTCGCCAGCCCGACGGCGGGTGGGCTGCACCTTTTTTATGATCTGGATGCGCAGACCTATCGCTCGTCGCATTGGATTTGGGGAGCGGGTCCGGCCGTCTCGGCGTTGCTGGAGGCGGAGAAGATTCCGGCCGTGGCCAAAGACTTTCCGGACCGGCAGCTGACCGATCGTGCGGATGAAATTGGTCGCAGCGGCCTCGCGCTGCGGATCATGGATCCGGCGCACCCCGCCTACGGAATATCCCTGTCGCGTTGGCGTCGGGCGATTGATTTGCCGTTTGGCTACGAGCAATGCGCCGCCGTCTCCGATGCGCTGTTCCTTTCCGGCTGGGCTTGGATTCCGTTGTATCGCGCGACGGGCAATATCGAATATCTTCGAGCCACGGAACTGCTGGCGGCCTCGACGGCCCGCCTGATGAAGGCTTACGAGCTGGTGCCACAGGATTACTACGTGGACCGTCGGGAGTGGTCCGAGCACACGATTGATGAGTCCGGTTTTGGCGTGGAGGGGCTGCGTGCTCTGTTCGAGTGCACGCACGATCCGCGCTATCAAAGGCAGGCCGACGATTATATGAAGCAGCATCTCGCCAAGTTGGCGCGGGCCGATGGTCTTTGGGAACGCGGCTGGAATCGCCGGACCGGGGTCATGCCGACGATCCGGATGACGCGAGGCTTGGGTTGGTCGATGGAAGGATTGCTGGCGGCCCATGAGGCGGTGCCGATGGGTGGTTATTTAGCTCAGGCGCAGCGCTTGGCCGAGCAGATGGCCCAGTGGCAACGTCCCGATGGGTGCTGGGTTTTCATCGCGGACCAGCCGATTGAGCGCCACGGTATCAGCGAAAAAGGGACGGCGCTGTGGTCGTTGCATTTTTACCGTCTGTATCGGGCGACGGGAGACGCGAGGCATCTGGCGGTGGCGCGACGGGCGCTCGCTTGGTGCATCTCCAATCAATACCGCGGGCCGGACCGGCAAGCTCTGGGTGGGATCGTGGGCATGACCGAGCACTCGGCGGTCGGCGCCGGTCACCGCGCCTGGTTCAAAGTGACTTGCGCCTACACGACAGGTTTTGCCGCGCTGGCCGTGATGGAGGAACTCAAGCTGTTGGCGATTGAGCCGCGTATTTTTACGGAAAAACCCTAACGACCATGACAACAAAATGTACTCATCGATCGATACGCCTAGGTGCACTTGGACTGCTGTTCGGTGGCGTGCAGCTTTCGGCTCAAACGCCGACGAGGCCGGCCGACTCCGAACCCGTGAAGCTGACTCCCTTTGAGGTGAGTGCAGGTTCCAGCAAAGGTTATGGTTCCTCTGAATCAATGACCGGTAGCCGGGTCGCCATGCAGATCATCGATCTGCCTTACTCGGTCAACGTCCTCACGAGCGAGTTCACCAAGGACTTCGCGATGTTTGAATTGGCGGACAACATCACGCAGATTAGCAATTTCACTGGTTTGGACATTGGTGGAAACTTCATGCTGCGTGGTTTCAATTCCTCTCAGCAATTACGCGATGGGTTTCTCCGCGCGGGACGTTACGGTGCGAGCAACATCGATCGCATCGAAGTCATCAAAGGCTCCAACGCCGCGATCTACGGCCGTACCTCGCCAGGTGGCATGATTAACATGATCTCGAAGCAGCCTAAATCGGTCGCTGCCCAGGAACTGACGCTCAATTACGGCGCCTTCGGAACGCAGCGCGCGACGCTTGAGATGACGGGACCGTTTTTCCAAGGCACGTTGGGTAAAACCAACTATGTCTTTACGGCGAGCAATTATCAGCGCGATTTCGACCAAGCCTTCGCCCGCAATCGTAATCAGGAATACTACCTCTCGCTCAATCACGTTTTCGGCGACGGTTCCAAGCTCACGGTGACAAATGAGTTTTTTCTGCAGGTGCGCCACTCCCCGACCGTCTCGCTCCCGCTGGTTATCGATCAGAAAGGAACTTCTGCCACCGCAGATGATGCGGCGGTGGGCTATGCCAGCAACCTCAGCAACTACAATGCCCTCGGGCCGGTCGCCGAACTCAATCGGGGGTTCCGAGGAATGACGGCGGTCTACGAGAAAACGTACAACCCCGTGTTCAGTACGCGCACCTCCGCGCACTGGTTCGCCGAGCGCCGCTGGGATTTTGATAGCAACACGGGTTGGGGCACCATCACCATTAACACGCCGGTTGCCGCCAATGCGCTCACATCCACGCGCGGCGCCGTCCCCAATCGCGGGCGAATCTTCGTCGATGGCGGCAGTTTTCAAAATGATCTGCTCGCCCACTACCGCACAAACGGCGACGCGATCGACCATCGTAGTTTGTTCACGATCGATCTCAATGATTGGTACCGATGGGATCCGACGCTCAGCTGGGGTGCCGCGAACAATCCTGACATCGTCGCATGGAATGCGGTGCGCGTGGTCAAGCTCGATGCCACCTACAATCCCGTCGCCCCAATAGCCTACTTCCCAAAGCGGAGCTACGATTCGCCTGGAGAAATTAGGACGCGCCTGCAGAAGCTGCGGATTTCCACGCTCGGCCTCGGCCTGCGCCAACAGTCCGCGCTGCTGAACGGCCGGTTGCTCGCCTATGCCGGCGCCCGCTACGACTCCATCCGCTATCGGCATCGCGACTTCGTGACGCCCGCGGCCACTTTTGCGCCTTTCGTGCCGGGTTATGCGCCGGGTCAATCGATCAAAAAGAGTGGCCATGAGTTCAAGCCGACGGTCGGTCTTAACTACAAGCTGACGCCGACGTTTCGCGTGTTTGCGAATTACAGCGAAAGCTGGTTCATCACGCAGGGTGACGGCGCATTGATCGTCGCCGATCCGACCTACAAGTCCGAGGCTTCGGGCGGCTACGACTACGGTTTCAAGGGCTCGTTCCTCCATGATCGTTTCAACTACACGCTGAGCGGTTTTTACGCGACGCGGCACAACGTCAGTGTGATTGATTTCGTGGAGTCGCCTCAAGGCTCGGGCAACTTTGTGCAACTAACCCAGCGGACTGGAGACCAATTGGTGCGCGGTTATGAGGTCGATGCCAGTTGGACGGTCAATAAGGACGTCTACCTCGTCGCAAGCTATGGTCGCGTGAATTCGATCTACAGTGACTTTGGTTCGGCCGCGCCCGCGGCCGTCGGCCGGAATGTTCAATTCGCCGCGCCATACAACGGGAGCGTCAGCTTAAAATACGCGCCGGACACGGGCCGGTTTAAGGGATTCTCGACAAATCTTGGGGTGACTTTTGTTGGGGCCACGCCGACCGAGTTGCCGACGGCCGGCGACGTCTACGCCACGTTGCCCGGCGGCAAGCGGGTGGTCACGCAATCTACGGGGCAATGGGCCCTCAAGGCGCCGTCTTATCGGCTGTGGAATTTCGGCGTCCGCTATCGGCTGCCGAGTGGAGCGAAGTTCGCCCAGACGTTCGCAATCAACGTGAGCAACCTCACGGATGAAAATTATTTCAGGGGAGGTTCCGCCGGTGCCAATGCCCGTTATCCGGGCGAGAAGCGCTCGGTCTATTTCACCTACACGCTCGGTCGCCGCAGTGGCGCAGGATTTTGAGTCTGGTCCGTTTCCTCTTTGACGTGAAGCGCGAGGTTACCCTGTGGTCCACATTGGCCTTGCTGGCGGCGTTGCCGGCGGCGGTCGCGCGCGCTCAACCGGCCGCCACCGTGCCGACGCGCCCCAATGTGCTGCTGATTCTGATCGATGATCACGCCGCGCAACTTCATAGCGCGTTTGGTGGCAATGGCCGCGTGAAGACGCCAAACCTTGAGCGTCTCGCAGCCCGGAGCACGTGGTTCACGCATGCCTACGCGGATTCGCCGGCATGCTGCCCGTCGCGCACCGCGTTGCTCACCGGCGTCAATACCACTCGCAGCGGTGTTTACTACAATAGTCAGGCCTACCGGAGAACGGCCGGATGGATTTCCGAAGTTCAGACCCTGCCCGCCACCTTCCTTCATGCCGGCTACCTGACAGCCGGTTTTGGGAAGATCGGTCATAACAAGTATCTGGAGGATGACATCAACGACTACACCCCGGGGCACTATCGGTGGTTCGACCATCCCAAGCACGTCCGGCACACGGAAAACGAGCTGATCAAATTCGCGTTGCCGGGTAGCGTCACTAAAATGTGGAGTCCCGCCTGGACCTGGGGCGTCCTGCCCGATGACTGGGATCGCGTCGACCCAGAAAAATTCCAACAAGACACCCAGCAAGCCGCGCGCGCGGCCGAGATGGTGCAGCAACGCCACGCCCAGCCGTTCTTTTTGGCCTGCGGCTTTTGGCGTCCCCATCTCACGTGGAATGTTCCCTCGCGTTTCTTTGAGCGCTACCCGCTCGACACGATTGAACTTCCTGAGGGATTCCGGCCCAATGACCTTGAAGATGTCCCGTTCGTCGCTCGCTGGCTCGCCACCCACCGCGGCGAACACGACTGGATTGTGCAGCACGATCTTTGGAAAAAATGCCTTCAAGGATATTATGCGGCGATCAGCTACGTCGATGAACAGGTTGGCCGCGTGCTCGACGCGCTCGCCGCCGGGCCCAACCGTGACGATACCATCGTCGTCTTCGCGGCGGACAATGGCTGGCACACCGGGGAAAAACAGCACTGGACCAAATTTTACCTTTCGGAGCTGGCTTGCCGTGTGGTGTTCGCGATTTCGGTTCCTGGAAATGAACCGCGGGTCGTCGCCACCCCCGTCGGCCTGATCGACATTTTCCCCACGCTGCTGAGCCTCTGCCACCTACCCGTACCCACGAGCCACACGCTGGATGGCGTGGACCTTGCGAGCGTGGTTCGCGGTTCCACCGTGCAACGGGGAAAACCCGTCTTGTCGACTTTTGGCCTTGGCTGTCAGTCGTTGCGGAGCGATCGCTACCGCTATAACCGCTATCGCGACGGTGCCGAGGAACTCTATGATCACTCCAGCGATCCGCACGAATTTCGCAACGTCGCGGCCGACCCCGCCTTCGCTGGGGCCCTGGTGATGCTGCGAAAATCTCTTCCGCCGATAGAGGCGCCCGAAGTGGCCTTCGCTTCCGACGCCGAGAAGGCGGGCGATATCAACCGTTGGGACGACCGCGTTTTCGACGATGCGAAGCGCTGAGCGCTCCGACCTGACCCATTTCCCCTAAGCTAACCGACCATGAAACCAAAACGGCCTAACTACTCAAACTTCACCGCGTTTCTCACGCTGCTGCTTACTGCGACCACGTCGAGTGGGCAGACCGCCGCACCTCGCCCCGTCGATTCTGAGACGGTTCAGCTATCGCCTTTTCAGGTGAGCGCCGAATCTGTCACGGGCTACGCGGCCTCCGAAACGATGAGCGGCAGCCGCGTCAAGACGCCGATCATCGACTTGCCCTACTCGGTGAATGTCCTCACCAACGACTTTACGAAAGATTTCGGCATGTTTGAATTGTCGGACAACATCACGCACGTCGGCAATTTCACCGGCTTGGACATTGGCGGCAATTTCATGCTCCGCGGTTTTAATTCATCGAATCAGCTGCGTGACGGTTTCTTCCGGCTCGGGCGCTACGGCTCGAGTAACATCGACCGCATCGAGATCATTAAAGGATCCAACGCCGCCATCTACGGACGCACCTCCGCGGGCGGCATGATTAACATGATTTCGAAGCAACCCAAGCCGATGGCATCCGAGGAAATCGCTTTCAACTACGGTGACTACGGTACGCAGCGCGTCACGCTGGAGGTCGGTGGGCCGCTCGTCGCGAGCACGCTGGGCAAGACCAGTTACGTCTTTTCGGGCAGCCTTTATCAAAAGGAGTTCGACATGGCGTACGCCCGCAATCGCAACCAGGAGTTTTATGTCGCCGCGAAACACGTGTTCAACGACGGCGCAGGCCTCTTGGTATCGGCGGAACTTTTTCATCAGACGCGGCACTCGCCCAGTTCCGCTATCCCAATGATCACGGACCAAAAGGGCACCGCAGCCACCGCGGACGATACCGTCATCGGTTACGCCGACAATCTCGGCAAGTACAACAGCGCCGGCCCGAACTCGGAACTCAACCGCGGTAACAACGGAGTCACCGTCGTCTACGATCGGAAGCTCAGCGCAATTTTCAGCGCCCGGGTGTCGGGTAATATCTCCGCGGCCCGCCGCTGGGACTTTAATTTTAACCAAGGTTGGGGCGCTGTCCTTGTGAATGCGCCGAATGCCGCCAACAGCTACACCACAGCGCGCGGCGCCGTGCCGACGCGCGGCCGAATCTACGAGGATACCGGCGGCTTCCAGGGCGATCTGCTCGCGACCTATAAGACCAGCGGCGGCAAGGTCGAGCACCGCACTTTGTTCACGGTCGATATCAACGATTACTACCGCTATGATCCGACGCGCCAGTGGTCCGCAGCCACCGATCCGACCATCGTCGCGTGGAGTGCGTTGCGTACGGTCCGGTTGGATGCGGATTTCCGCCCGATCAGCGCCATCGGCTATTTCCCAAAGACGAATAAAGAAACTCCGGGGGAGATCGCTACTCGGAATACCAAGCGCCGGACTTCGGTCGTGGGCGCCAGCCTGCGCGAGCAAGCGGCGATGTTTGATGGACGCCTCCTCGCCTATGCTGGCGCGCGCTATGATTCCATCCTCTACCGGCATCGTGATTTTCTCACCCCCGCGGCCTCGTTCGTCAGCGCGACAGGCACGCCCTTCATTCCCGGCTATGCGGTCGGCCAGCTGATTCGCAGGAGCCTGAACCAATTCAAGCCCAACGTCGGTGTAAATTACAAGGTGACCCCGACTTTTCGGACCTTCGTAAATTATTCGCAGAGCTGGTTCGTCAATCAAGGCGACAATCCCATCGACGTCGCGGATCCGACCTACCAGACCGAGACTGCTGGTGGATACGACTACGGGTTCAAGGGATCCCTCCTCGGCGATCGCCTCAACTACACCGTGTGCGGTTTTTATGCTACGCGGCAAAATGTCAGCGTCACCGGCCTCAAGGAGCAACCAGCCGGTTCTGGCACGTTCATTACGGTCACCGAGCGCAACGGCGATCAGCGCGTCCGCGGTGTCGAAGCAGATGTGAGCTGGATGATTTCCAAGGAACTCTCCGCCATCGCCAGCTATGGGACGGTGGATTCGATTTACACCGACTTCGGCGCGGCGGCCCCCGCCGCCATCGGCCGCAAGGTCCAGTTCGTCGCTCCGTATAATGGAAGTGTCAGCCTGAAATACGCGCCGCTGACCGGCCTGCTGAAGGGCTTCTCGACCAACCTTGGCTACACGTTTGTTGGTGCCACGCCGACCGAGGCGCCCAACGCCGGCGACACCTACGCCACCCAAGCGGGTGGCAAACGGGTCGTCGCGAGCTCGACCGGCCAGTGGGCGCTCAAAGCCCCCGCCTACGGACTGTGGAATCTCGGGGTGCGCTACCGCCTGGCGAGCGGGTCGAATTACGCGCATACCTTGGCGGTTAATATTAACAACGTGACCGACGAGAAATTTTTCCGCGCCGGTTCCGGTGGCGCCAATTCCCGCTATATCGGCGACCACCGCGCCTTCTATTTAACCTACACGTTAAGTCACAAAGGCGCGAAGTTCTGAGGCAACCCGGGGCTTGATGCACGATGTCGACCATCAGCCATTCATTCTGGTGGCGTCATCGGGGTTAGCCGGCACTACTTTCTCTCCATGGAATCTTTTCGACTATTTGCCGCGGTTATCCGCGGGTTCGTCTCGTTGGCCGCCGTGGGTACCGGCGCCGAGCGACTGGCCGCGCGCGAGATTTTCGTGGAGGGGCCGGCGCAGCTGGCGGGTTCGCTGAAGGCAGCTCGCGGGGGCGACAGGGTGACGCTGAAGAACGGCGATTGGCCGAACACCAAGTTCGTCGTCAACCAAGGCGGTAGCGCTGGAAAGGTGCTCGAAATTCGCGTTGAGACGCCGGGCGGCGTGAAGCTCAGCGGTTCATCCGCGCTGGAGATTAATGCGCCTTACGTGACGATTGACGGCCTTCTCTTTCAAGGGGGCGCGACGACTCAGAGTGCGGTCATCCAGTTCAACTCCCACCACGGGATCGTGCGAAACACCGCGATCATCGACTACAATCCGCCGTCATTTTCCACGGAGTGCTACTGGGTCTTTTTTGCGGGAGATGACAACTTGCTGGAGCGAAGTTATTTCAAGGGGAAAAACAATCTCCACCCGCTCATCGGCAACGCCATCGCTGGCAGTCGTCGCAACACGGTGCGACAATCGTATTTCAAAAATATCCCTTATGTCGCCAATATGAATGGCCGGGAAATCATCCGCGTTTGGGGGTCAGGGAAAACCGAGGAGCGCGACGATGATGGGGCTTATTTCACAATCGAGGGAAATCTTTTTGATCATGCGGATGGAGAGGGGACTGAAACCATCTCGCTAAAATCGAATCACAACGTGGTGCGCAACAATACGGTTATCGCGACGCGCGGTGGTATCAATATCCGCCGGGGAAATTTCAATGTGGTGAAGGACAATATTGTACTGGGGCAAGGCGTTGAGGGTGCGCATGGCCTGAGGATGTCGGGCCGCGGTAACCTCGTGCAGGGGAATTTTGTTTCCGGTTGTGATTACGGGATTCGAGTGGCGTGCGGTGAATTTATCGCGAGCGCCCTCACTTCGAGTTACGTGCCGGATATAAAACCCAACGCGCAACGCACCGCGCAGGTGCGGATCCCGACTTACCCGCAGGTGCGCAAGCTGACGCTGGCCGATAACGTGATCGTCGCGATCGATGGGCCCGATTTGGAAATCGGCTCCTCGTATAAAAATCATTGGCCGGAATCCCAGCAAATCCTCCTGCCCGAAGAATGCTTGATAAAAAACAACCGCTTCGTCCGGACCGCGGATAGTCTTTCTTTGGTGGTGACGGTGCCCGATAAGCGGCCGCCGCTTGATCGGTTCGCGTTCAAGCCGAATCATTATGAAGGCAATATCCTCGTGGCGAGGCATCCGCCAGTTGGGCCGGTCCCGTTGGGATTTACATTTGGGGAAATGGCACCGGACTGGTCGGAGGCGAAAGAGCGCGCGGCTTTGGTTCCGCTGACGGCGGCCGAGGTGGGGCCCGTTTGGATTAGCGCGCTGCGGGCGGAGGGGAAACTGAGCGTTGAAGACCTCGCTTCGGCTCCGGCCGACGCGGCGACCGCGCCGATTAAAAAGAAGAAAAAAGCGGCTCGCTGAGTCTGGGTCGCCGGGTGAAAATCTCCAGAATCTCCCGGTCTTCAGAATCCTAACCCGACGTTTATGAAATCATCCCCACGGCTCATGCTTGCCCTTTGGACCCTATCCTCGGCGGCGGCGGCTGAGGCTCCGCCCCTCATTCCCAAAGAGGAGACGGTGCAACTCTCCGCGTTTGAAGTTTCCACCAAGCAGGACGAAGGTTATCGCTCCAATAATTCCGCCTCCGGCAATAAAACGGGTACCGCGATTCGCGAGACGCCGCAATCGATCCAAATCGTGAATCAGAGTTTCATGGATGATCTGCAGGCGCGATCCGTGGCCGATGCGCTGGTCTACACCAGTGGTTTGACGGAAGGACAAAACTCGCGTGGAGATCGGTTTGAGATTCGCGGATTTACAACTGGCATTCCGTTTAAAAATGGTTTCCGGGACTCCGGCCGAGCTCCCCGCGACACGGCCAATTTCGATCGCATAGAAGTAGCGAAAGGCCCGGCATCCGTGATCTTTAGCCGGACTTCCGCTGGTGGGGCGGTGAATATTCTAACCAAGCTGCCGCAGCGCCGCCGAGCCACGGAAGTCGCCCTCACGGTGGGCGGGAATGATTATTATCGTGGGACGATCGACACGACGGGCCCGCTGAGCAGCGACCAGTTACTCTACCGGGTGAATGTTGCCTGGCAGGATTCGGGGAGTTTTCGTGACGACGGCTTCATTCATCGGCTTTTCTTTACCCCGGTGATGAGCGTCATTCTGGGACCGCGCACGCGGCTTAACGTGGAGTTCGAGTATTTGCGGGATCGTCGGGTAAACGACGCCGGTCTGGTGGCGGTGGGCAATCGCGTGGTGAAGATGCCGGCGAACACCTTTTACGGCGATCCTGATGATGTTAACAGCACGTGGCAGTACGCGGGCAGGTACGAATTGCTCCACACCTTTGCCTCCGGCCTCGCGCTGCGCCACGCGTTCCGGATCAACGAGACGAATGAGAAAGGCTTCGACACGCAGTTCAATGCGGTCAACGCGACGACGCTCGTGCTGACCCGCACGCGGCGCTGGCTCAACGCTGAGCAGGTGGATAACGCTTACACGCAGACCGAGTTCAGCTATGAATTGCGGGGCGGCGGCGGTCGTCATAAGTTGCTCGGTGGATTGGAGGTCGGCCGGAATTTTGACGGCGGTATCACGAATTTCGCTCCACTCACCCCGACCAACGTGCTCAATCCGGTGCGCGGCACGACGGGGATATTTGTTAACAACAGCTGGACCGACACCACGATTTGGTACGACGAGTATTTCGTGCAGGATCAGTTTTTTTGTTTTAACGACAAGCTTACCCTGGTTGCGGGGGCGCGGTTGGCCCACTTCGCGTCCTTCTCGACGAATAAGCGGACGAACGTGAAGACCGATACGGCGGGCCGGAAACCCAACCCCCGCTTCGGCGCGGTCTGGTTGCCCTCCGACGCCGTTTCCATTTTTGCCAATTATTCCGATATCGTCGCGAATGCCTCCAACGTGAATCCGGACGGCTCGACGCTGAAGCCGGTTGAATCAGCGATTCTCGAATTGGGATCGCGCGTGGAATTATTTCAGCGCCGCGTGACGCTCACCGGTGGGTATTACGAACTGACCAATGCCAATACGTTGAACACCGATCCCCTGCGGCCTGGGTATCGGATCGAGACGGGTGAGCAGCGCACGCGGGGCTTTGAATTTGATTTTGTGGGTAGTGTTTTGACGGGGTGGCAAACGATCGGTTCGCTCAATTTTACGAAGGGCGTCGTGACCAAGGATCTTGTGACACCGGCCGGTAACCGCCTCGCCAATACGCCGGCGCGCACCATCAGCGTTTGGAATCGCTATCAGTTTTCAGGCGGGGTTGGGCGAGGCCTCGGGGCGGGTTTCGGGGTGGTGGCGGTGGGCGGTCGTTTTGGTGACGTGGCCAACACCTTCTACATTCCTGCCTATGTGCGTTTTGATGCCGCTCTGAGCTATCGCGCGAAGCAATGGGATATCTCGCTCAACGCGCAGAATCTTGCCGACACGGAGTATGTGCGCACGACCTCGGGCCGTTTGGCGATCCGGCCCGGCAGCCCGCGCGACTTATCGGTACGCTTTCGGCAGCGGTTATGAGGCCGCTGCGAAGACCCAAGCTTCACCCTTTTTTAAGCCTTTTATTTATATGAAAACCACCCGATTACGTCCTGCTTTCGTTGGCTTGCTGGTTTGGTCGGCGGGCGGGGGAGGGCTGCACGCCGCGACTCCGGGGCAGCCCAACGTGCTCTTTATTGCGGTTGATGATCTTCGCCCTGAGTTTGGGGCGTATGGGGCTGCTTACGTCAAAAGCCCCCACCTCGATCGTCTGGCGCGCGCGGGCATCACGTTCAACCGGTCTTACTGCCAGCAGGCGGTGTGTTCACCAACTCGTTCCAGCCTGCTGACCGGTACGCGGCCTGACACCACTAAGGTCTGGGATCTGGTCACCCACTTTCGCACGGCACTGCCCAACGTGGTCACCCTTCCCCAGCATTTTAAAAACCAGGGGTACTTCGTGCAGGGGATGGGCAAGATTTATCATGGCGGCTTCGACGATGCGCCTTCCTGGTCGGTGCCGTGGCAGACGCCGAAGGCGGCCACCTATGGATCAAAGGCGAATTTGGCTTACAACCGGGGGCAGGCCGGAGTTGACCCCGATGGCCCCGACCCGAAAAAAGGGAACGCGAAAAAAGCCAAGGAGCCGACTCCCAAGAATTCGCGCGGCCCGGCTTTTGAGGGTGCCGATGTGCCTGATAATTACTATCAGGATGGCAAGGTCGCTGATCTCGCGGTCGCGACTTTGCGCGAGGTCAGCCAGAAAAAAGCGCCCTTTTTCCTCGCGGTCGGTTTCGTTAAGCCGCACTTGCCGTTCATCGCGCCGAAAAAATATTGGGATCTCTATGACCCGAAAAAAATTGAACTTGCGCCGAATAAATTCCGGCCGAAAGGCGCGCCTGATTACGCCATCCAGCCGGGGGGTGAGCTGCGTAATTATAAGGATATTCCGGACGGCTCCATACCCGATGATCTCGCGCGTCAACTGAAGCACGGTTATTATGCTGCGATCAGCTATATGGATGCGCAGGTCGGCAAGTTACTTGATGAATTGGACCGCCTTGATCTGCGAAAAAACACGATCATTATACTGTGGGGTGACCACGGTTGGAAACTCGGCGAGCACGATGCGTGGTGCAAGCATAGCAACTGTGAAAATGACACGAATACGGCCCTGCTGTTGTCGGTTCCCGGGCTGAAGACGGCGGGCGCAAAGACGAATGGCTTGGTCGAATTCGTCGATATTTATCCGACTCTGGCCGACCTCGCCGGGCTGCCGCTACCGGCGCATTTGGAGGGAACCAGCTTCAAGCCTTTGCTCGAAAATCCGACGCGGGCATGGAAGACCGCGGCGTTTAGCCAATATCCGCGGCCCAGCGGTAAATCGGGGAGCGGTCCATTGATGGGCTACGCGATGCGCACCGAGCGGTACCGGTTCGTGGTCTGGGTAGGTCGCAACGATCACACCAAGGTCGATGCCATCGAGTTGTACGATCACCAAACGGATTCGCAGGAGAATACCAACGTCGCCCAAGTGCCGGGCAACGCCGCTCTCGTCGAACGTTTGATGCTGCAATGGCGCCAAGGTTGGCGCGGCGCCGGACCGGTGCTGGCTCCGCGTTGAGCGGATGGGGGCCATCCCGCCATTAGGCTCCATTTTTCGATCAAGCTTCTGATTACATTTACTGCACCGCCTGTCTTTGCATGAACGTCCACTCTTTCGCGCTCTCCCCATTTCGCCTCGCGGTGGCCGCGCTCGCGCTCGTTTTTTCGTGGGCGGGAGATCACGCCTTCGCCGCGGTACCCTCCGCCTCCGCCCATCCCCATATTTTGTTTATCGTGGTGGATGATCTCAACACGGCTCTGGGTTGTTACGGGAATACCGTGGTTAAGTCGCCCAACATTGACCGGCTCGCGGCCCGGGGAACGCGCTTTGACCGCGCGTATTGCCAGTACCCGTTATGCAACCCGAGTCGCGTGTCATTTTTGAGCGGTCGGCGCCCAGAAACGAGCGGTGTCTATGTTCTGACGACTTCGGCGCGCACGGCTTTTCCTGAGGCGGTGATGCTGCCGGAATTTTTCCGTAAACACGGTTACTTCAGCGCGGGTGCAGGGAAAATTTTCCACAGCGTGAAGATGAATGATGCCGCCTCGTGGGATTCCTACGAAGATGGGCCGGGCAATGATCCCGAAGAGAAAGCGGCCATCGAATCGCGCTATGGCGGCGGCGATGGCCGACCCCGTTGGCACGTGCTTTCCACGGACGGTGACCAGACCCGCGACGGACTTAACGTGCGCACGATCGGACGTCTATTGGCGGAAAAAGCCGTGGGCTCCACGCCGTTTTTTTTAGCAGCTGGCTTCCACAAACCTCATCTGCCTTGGACGGCGCCGAAGCAGTTTTTTGACTTATACCCGTCGGCTGGAATCACACCAACGCCCGAGCCGGAGCTCCGCGACGTGCCGGCCATCGCGCTGCAGACCGAGTTGTCCGGCTTTCCGCAGCCCGATAATCGTGCGGAGGCGATCCGTGGTTATTACGCGTGTATCTCTTTCACCGATTCGCTCGTGGGGCGCTTGCTCGATCAGCTCGATCGCTTGGATTTGTGGAAAAAAACGATCGTGGTACTGGTGGGCGATAATGGCTTTCACTTGGGAGATCACGGCGGGCTTTGGGCGAAACTCAGTGCCTTTGATGCCTCCACGCGCGTGCCGATGCTGATCGCTGGTGCCGGTGTCCCCAGCGGCCGCGTCGTCACGGCGCCCGTGGAACTGCTCGATCTTTACCCGACTCTCGTCGAGCTCAGCGCCTTCCCCGCGCCGGTGGGGCTGGAGGGGCGTTCCCTGGTTCCTTTGATGCAGGGACGCGTCGAGTCGCGGGCGCCGGCCGCGAGTATGGTGTTTCACTATGACGTGGCGGGGAAGGTCGATGTGATGGGGCGCACGGTGATCTCCGAGCAATGGCGTTACACGGAGTGGGCCGGCGGCCAGGCCGGTCGTGAGTTTTATTGGCGCGCTGATGATCGGGGCGAATATGCCAATCGAATCGCAGATCCTGCGCTGGCTCCTTTCGTCCGTTCTGGGCAGGAATTCCTGCGCGCGGCGGTCACGCCTAAGCCGGGTCCTGCCAACCGCCCACGCGCGCTGGAGCGCTAATCTGCCGTTTCAGGCCGGCGGCGCGTGGTGGCAGGGCCTCGGGGAATTTTCTCGTCTAGTGGGAGAGGGTGCAACGGTGTGCATGAAGGGCGCCTTGATCAAAGCGGGTGCTTTGTTAGGTTGGTCTATCCTATGGAAATCCCAATGACCCGATTGCTCTGGCCGGCGGTGTTCGCGGCGACATGGTTCAGCCCACTCTTGCCCGGAGCGGATTTGCCGGCCAAGCCGACGACGGAGGAAACCATCGTCTTAGCCGAGTTTAATGTCGCCGGTACGTCCGATGGTTGGCTCGCGTCCAATACACTTTCCGGCACGCGAACCAACCTCGATCTCCGCGATTTGCCTCGCTCGATGCAGATCATGACGAGCGAGTTTCTCAGTGATATTGGCGCGCTCACGCTCACGGATGCGACCGACTACATGAGCGGCATCACCAACGTGGGCGGCCAAGATCAGACCAACGATAGCAACACCTACCAAGTTCGTGGGTTCCGGCAAAATAAGCCCTACCGCAACGGTCAGCGCGAGCCGTTTGCGGGCATGCTGTATGACTCCGCTACGGTGGATCGTGTTGAGGTATTAAAGGGCCCCAGCTCGCTGCTCGCGGGTGTCTCGGAACCCGGCGGTATGATCAACGCAATTACCAAAGTGCCTCGCTCCCGCGCGGAAACCTCCGTGAATCTGCGGGGCGATTCTTGGGGCATGCGCCGTGGCGAGGTTGACGTTTCCCTGCCGATTAACCGTCGCCTCGCCACGCGCTTGGTCTTGGTGCGCCAGGCCGGCGACGGCTGGCAGCAATTCGCATGGTCTAACCGGTCTGTTTACTACGGAGCAGTGTCTTTCAAGTTTTCCGACCAGACCCGCTATAACGCCAATATCGAATATTTCGATTATCTGGCCAATCCACCCTCCCCGCGGAGTACGGTAGCCAGTTCGTCTCCGCTCGCGGCGCTCACTTGGCATGGCAACGGGGCCATTAATGGTCTGAATCTTAATGGTACGTTCATCCCGTGGGAGTTCAATCCGCTCGGGCCCAATAACCGCCGGACCGAGCATATCTTCCGTGGCGGTCACCAAATTGAGCATC
Source organism: Opitutus sp. GAS368 (assembly GCA_945903465.1). GTDB lineage: Bacteria > Verrucomicrobiota > Verrucomicrobiia > Opitutales > Opitutaceae > ER46. The sequence goes on along the minus strand of CAMDOF010000009.1, from coordinate 72,502 downwards.
GCTTCAACTCAATGGTCTCCCTGCGCGTCAGCGGAAATTTCACGCGCATGCACCGCGTGGACCGCCGTCTCAGTGGGACCCAAATTACTACCCGCGTGCTGAACGGCCTGACCATTCCCAGTACCGACGCACTCTCGTCGACCAACGATGACGAAACCGTCAACACCTACACCGCACAAGCCGATCTCGTCGGCAAATTCAAGTACGGCGGCCTTTCTCACCAAGCGATCCTCGGCGCCGAGTATATTGATACCGACGACATTCGGATCCGCGACAATACGCCGGCGCTCACCCCCTATGTTTTCGGTGCGACCGAGCAACCCGCCTGGGTTCAGATGTTGGAGATGTCACGGTACACGCTTCCCAATACGCGCCTGCACGCCCATGCGCGAAGGCGCGGGGTTTCACTGACGAACGTGATCGGCGCCTGGCAAGAGCGCGCCCACCTGATGATTGGCGTCCGGCACGACGAGGGCACCATCATCAATCGCAACCCGATTGCGACCGACGCGCTCGGCCGTTACCAAAAGGTTTCTGAGAACGCCAACTCGCCCACCGTCGGGGGTGTGTATCGTCTCAATGAGGCGGTTTCGCTCTACTCCTCTATCAGCCGTTCGTTTGCCGGCGTTCCCGTGAGTGCGATTGATATGTTTGGCAAACCTCTGGACCAGCAGATTGAGGGCAAGGGCTACGATGTCGGCGTCAAGACGGCGTGGTTGCAGAATCGCATCTACTTCAATGCCGCTGGTTTTCAGATCGATCAGATCAATGGGCAGCGCCAAGCTAATGCGTCTGATATCATTGCGGCTGGTCTCGATCCCCTGGTTGTCACTGGCAACCGGAGTATTCAAGATGTCTCCGCGCGCTCGCGCGGTTGGGAGTCCGATCTCATGATCAAGGTCGCGGAGGGTTATCAAATAGCCGCGACCTACACGAATCTGCACGCCTTCGTGACCGCCAATAAGGCGAACCCAGCCTCGGTGGGTGGTCCGGTTTCGCAAGGTCCCGGACGCGAATCGTGGAGCTTTTTTCATAAATATGATCTCCCCGGCAGCATCTTGAAGGGGCTCACGCTGACTCATAGTGTTGTCTTTCGCGACAGCCGCCGGCCCACTGTGCCGGGCTTCACGCGGCAGGATGCGAGCATTGCTTATCGCACGACGATTTTTAGAAAAAAAGTAAGCTTCTCGGTCCGGCAGCAAAACGTAACCGATATCCAATACTGGGAGGGGTTCCAGACGCGCGGGGCCCCGCGCACGACGTCGTTTTCGCTCGGTAGCCGCTTCTGAGCACGGGAACGGTTGCCTTTCTGCCGCGGCGCGGTCCGCCCAGCGGGCCACGGCACGGACCCAGTGGCGACACGAGCACGGGATCCAAGCCTTTTTTTGCTTGGGAATGGTTAATTTCCCGCTCGTCATCCGCGCGGCGGTAATGAATCTCGGTGGGCATAGTTTACCGCCTGCGTCTGGCGGAGATTAAAAATCCAATTTTATATCTAGTCATCGATGTCTCTTCTGCCCCTTTTTGATGTTTCGTTAATTTCCCGTGCCGGGCAGTCGGCCGTGACGTGTGATCGGGTGGGTGGCGGGGTCGTCGACTTCACTTTTGGTGAACTTGAACTGCGCAGCAATCAACTCGCGCACGCCCTGCGCGCGCGCGGTCTCCAGCGCGGGGATCGCCTTGCCTTTTTTTTACAAAATCGGCTGGAGGTGATCGATCTGTGGTTGGCGGGAGTTAAGCTCGGTCTGATCATAGTCCCCGTCAACGTGCTCTACCGAGAGCGGGAGTTGACGCACATTCTCGCGGATGCGGCTCCGACCGCGGTGGTGACCTCGGGTGATTTGGCCGGTTTCATTCCGCCCGGTGTGGCCATCTGGGATGTGGACGCGCTGGCGGTGGCGGCGAGCGCTCAGGCGAGCACGCGGTGGGCCGTGCCGGCCGACGCCGATACGCCGATGGCTTTGATTTATACCTCGGGGACGACGGGGGCTTCGAAGGGAGCGGTGCTGACTCAGGGGAATTTTGCCACGAATGGGCTCACGCTGGTGACCGCCTGGGCGATTACCTCCGCGGATCGTTATCTCGCGGCGCTGCCGCTTTTCCATGTGCACGGTCTCGCGAATGGGCTGCATGGCTGGCTTTTTAGCGGATGTCATTTGCGGTTGTTCGAGCGCTTCGAACACGCGAAGGCCGCGCAATGGTTCGACGAATATCGGCCCACGCTCTTCTTTGGGGTTCCGGCCATGTTTATTCGCATGCTCGAACTTCCGCCAGAGGTGGCGCGGGCGATTGGCGGCCGGCTGCGCCTGGCGGTGTCCGGTTCGGCGCCGTTGCCGGCTGATATTCACGAAAAATTCCGCCAGCTTTATGGTTCGGTAATTTTGGAGCGTTATGGCATGACGGAGACGCTGATGAATGTGGGTAATCCGTACGCGGGTGAACGTCGGCCGGGCACGGTGGGCCTGCCGCTGGCGCACGTGGCGGTGCGGATTTGCGATGAGGCCGAAACGTTGGTTCCCCCGGGCACGACGGGTGAGGTTTGGGTGAAAGGCCCGAATGTCTGTGCGGGTTATTGGCGCCGGCCAGAGGCGACGGCGGCCGCGTGGCGCGACGGTTGGTTTCGGACGGGAGACATCGGCGTGTGCGCGCCGGACGGATACATCACGCTGCAAGGACGACGCAGCGATCTCATCATTTCGGGCGGCTTTAACATTTATCCGCGCGAAATTGAAGAATTGCTCCTCGAGCGACCTGGTGTCCGCGAAGCGACCGTCATTGGCGTCGCCGATCCGGTTCGGGGTGAAGTCCCGGTCGCCTATGTCGCGGTGGATGCGGCGCAATTTGACGAAGCGGCGACGGTGGCGTACCTGCGCTCGCAACTCGCTTCCTTCAAGCAACCGAAAGGATTTGTCCGCGTCGACGCGCTACCCCGAACCGCTCTGGGTAAAGTGCAGAAGCGGCTGCTCCCGGCCTGGCCGGGTTGACTCTATGATCATTTACGGTGTCGCGCTCCTCGCCTTCTGTGCATTGCTCGGGCTGGTCGTGGGCGATACGCTCGGGCTCCTCTTGGGGGTAAAAGCCAACGTGGGCGGCGTCGGTTTCTCGATGATTTTATTGCTGGTTTTAACGGATGCTCTGACCAAGCGAGGAGGGTTTAAGCCCGTGTCGGCGAGCGGCGTGATTTTTTGGAGCGGGATGTATATTCCGATCGTGGTGGCGATGGCGGCGCAGCAGAATGTGGTGGGTGCGCTCAAGGGTGGGCCGTTGGCCTTTTTGGCGGGCAGCATTGGGGTGGTATTTAGTTTTGCGCTCGTGCCGGTGATCGCGCGAATCGGTCGGGGCAAGCGGGAGGGTGGCTCATGATGGACTTGATTCATCAAGCTCTCATCCGGAATGGTCTGCTCACCGGCTTTATTGTGGTCGGCGCGCTGATCGGGATTTCCTATGTGCTCTCGGCGCGACTCACCCGAGGCCGGCTGCACGGGTCGGCAATCGCGATTTTTGGCGGCCTCTTATTGGCCTACGTGGGCGGGCGTTTTTCAGGTGGAAAAAGTGGCATCGCCGATCTGCCGGCGTTTGCCGGCATCGGACTCTTGGGAGGCGCGATGTTGCGGGATTTTTCCATCGTGGCGACAGCGTATGGCGCGAGTTTTGATGATTTGAAGAAATCCGGGTTACCGGTGGTGCTGTCGTTATTTGCAGGGGTGACGGTTTCGTTTATCTGCGGAGTGGGCGTGGCGTTCGCCTTTGGCTACCGGGATCCCGTGAGTCTCACGACCATTGGCGCCGGCGCGGTCACCTATATTGTGGGTCCGGTTACGGGTGCTGCGCTCGGAGCGAGCTCGGAAGTGATGGCGCTGAGTATTGCGGCGGGATTAGTGAAGGCGATTTTGGTGATGATCGTGACGCCGCTCATCGCCAAGGCGATCGGACTCGATAATCCGCACACGGCGATGATTTACGGCGGTACCCTCGGGACCAACAGCGGCGTCTCGGCCGGCCTGGCGGCGACGGATCCCAAGTTGGTTCCTTATGGTGTGATGGCCGCCACTTTTTACACGGGGCTTGGCTGCTTTCTGGCGCCCTCCGTGCTCTTTCTGGCGACGCGTTGGCTCTTCCCCGGTTAATCGGAAACCGATCGATCGCAGCCTCAGCCGAAATAATTTTATGATTAAAATGATTCGATCGGTGGGTTTTTGGCTGGCATTGGGCGCATGGGGGGTGGTGCGGGTTGGTGGGGCGGAAGACGAAGCGGCGAAACGTTGGGCGCAATACGAGCCATCCTTTAAAGCGTTCGCTGAGGAAGACCGGGTAAAGCCGCCGATGAAGGGTGGAATTCTCTTTGTGGGCAGCAGTATTTTTCGTCAATGGGGCGCCGTGCCTGAACACATGGCCCCGCTGCCGGCTTTGAACCGGGCCTTTGGCGGTTCCCGCACGGCGGATCAAGTGTCGCGATTTGATCAATTGATTCCCGTCTACGCACCGAAGATCGTGGTTTATTATTGCGGCAGCAACGACCTCAAGGCGGGCAGCGTTCCCGAGGATCCGGCGGCGATCTTCGCGCGGTTTCGAACCTTCTCGGGAAAGACGCTGGCTGCGCGGCCGGGGACGCGGTTGGTTTTTGTTTCAAGTACCCGCTCGCCTGATCGCGTGGCGCGCTGGGAGCAGGTGGATCATTACAACGCCTTGGTCCGCGCTTATTGCGCCGCGACGCCCCATCACACCTTCATCGATATCAACCCCGCGCTCGTTGATGCTTCGGGTGCGCCTAAATTAGAATTATACGTGAAAGATAAACTCCACTTTCAGCCGTCGACCTACCTGGCGTTCACCGAGATCATCAAGCCCGTCCTTACGCGGCTTTGGGCGGAAGTTAACGCCGAGCCAACCGTCAAGTAAGCGGCCGCAGCGAGCCCGCGGGTACCCACGTGCCGTCGATCAGCAACGTGGCAGGATTTGCCGGCAGCCCTTGCTCGTTGCGATTGAGCATGCCGATGACGGTGTCGACCGCCGTCGCGCCGATCTGCGGATAATTTTGATTGATCCCCGCGACCCCGCGGTCGCGGGGTCGCCGATCCAGACTTACGATGGCAGTGGTGCGCGCGCCGCCGCCGATTTGCTGCAGCCACTCTTTGAGCCGAACCGGGTGAGGGCCGAGGAGCGCCTCCGGGCGGTGCCGATGGAACCAGTCGAAAAAAGCTTCCTCCGCCCCCTCGGCGAGCACGAGCGGCGGCACGTGCTCACCGGGGGTTTCCGCTTGATCGACCAACATCGCCGCGAGCCAGCGCTTTTCGACTTTCTCGTGGACCCGTTGCGGTACAACCAGACCCAGTCGGGTGCGCCCAGCGGCGCGGCAGGCATGGACGGCGCTGCTGAGGCCGTTGTAGTGGTTGTGCGCGACTCGGTTCACCGGCAGGCGCTGAAAGGAAAATCCGATGGCAACCGCGGAGAATTGCGTCCAATCGAAACGAAAGGTTTCGTGGATGGAGTGAAGGGGCGCCACGACGGCGCCATGGATCCCGCGGCTGTGCAAGATGTCGGTGATCCGTGCGGTAGTCAGACTGGGCGGGTGGATGTTAATCTCCTCGATGCGATAACTCTGGGCCTGGGCACGATCGCGCGCGCCGGCCAGCAAGTGGCCGAATTCGTTCTGAAAAAATGCGCGGCGCTCCGCGGGATAATGGGTGATGAAGGCAAGCGTCGCGTGGTGGGTGCTGGGCCGCCCGGTGCGGCGTGCGCTCATCAGAGCCGCGATCAGGGGGTTTTTGCGGTAACCCATCTCTTTTGCGAGTTGGAGGATTTTTTTGCGCTGGCCGGGTGTAATGCGGGCATCGTGGCGGAGCGCGCGCGAAACCGTGGCCGGGTGCACACCCGCCCGGTCGGCGACTTCCTTCATGGTACATGAGACGAAAGGCATTCCTGAGGACGTCCTGAAAACAGCGTGGGCGCAAGCGGGCGCCAGGTGCCGGTGCTGGCGAAATCCTTGTGGCGCGTGGTGGTGGCAGGCGCCCAAGGAGGAAAGCATGGTGATTTAAGGCCGGGAAGTTGGGTGGGGGGCCTCGCGTTGATCGGGACTTTGCAGACCGAGCCTAGCGAGTGGGGCCGGACGCGACCGCTCTCTCCCACGTCCAAGTGCGAACTTTCAAGCGGCGCTACGAGGCCATCATCGAGGACGCCCACCGCCAAAATCCTCTGGCCCCGTCAGCCCGGGCGAAGAAACGCGGCCCACAGAAAAAATCCAAGCCCAGGAATCTAATCGAGCGTCTCGACAAGCACCGATCCCAAGTCCTGGCCTTCCTCCGGACTCCAGGGTCCCATTCGATAACAACTAAGCCCAGCGCGCTATCAGGATGCTTGCAGGTCCAGCAGAAAATAGCGGGTCTGTTCCGCAGCGAAGACGGCGCCAAGGTGCTCTGCCGCATCCGCCGCTTATATTTCCACCGCGCGCAAGAACGCCGGGGATGTCGGCGAAAGGGTCCGCCCAGTCCGCTGTGCGGAAGGGGCGTCTCCTGACTGAGAGCCGCACAGTGGACTGTGCGGACCACTTTGGTCACCGCGCCAGAGGTGATCGGTGCTCGTGAGGGCCGGGAATCAACCTGAGCAGTTATCTTTATTTCAGTGCTGCGCATCTCGAGTTTCCAGCGACGCATCGAAACGGAGGGGAACTTGAGCCAGCCCTCAGCCTACGATCTCCCGCTTAGGTACCGCGCGGTTTAATCGCGCGGGTTGCTTCAAGCGAACTCGCATCAGCCGAGTGCCAAGGCGGGAATTTAGCCGAGGCGTTTGACGATGGCATCAACGTCGTAGATGCAGCCGCCCCAGGGCCCGCCGCTGGCATTTTGGAGAGCAGCCCACAGGCGGGTGTCGGCGGGCACTCGCGGATCCATCGTGAGGTCGGGGTGCAGCGTCCGCGCCGCGAACTCGGCGGCGGGGACGCCCAGAATGTCCACGCTGCCCTCCAGGGTGCGCGTATCGATGCGAAGACGAATCAGATCCCCATTGCGGACTTTGCCGATGGGTCCGCCCGCCCAGGCTTCGGGACTGACGTGCCCGAGGCACGCTCCCGTGGAGACGCCGGAGAAACGTCCGTCCGTCACAAGGGCGATCCGTTTACCCTCTTTCACGTATTTTAGGGCGGAGGTAATTTGGTAGGTCTCTGGCATGCCGATGCCTGGTCCGAGGCCGATGAGGACCATGGTATCGCCGGCTTTAACGCTGCCAGCTTTGAGCGCGGCAATGGCTCGCGCCTCCGTCGTGAATACCCGGGCGGGACCTTCGTGAAGGTAAACGCCGTCGGCACCGATCACCTCGGGGTCGATCGCGGTGCTTTTTACGAGAGCACCTTCGGGGGCCAGATTTCCGCGGAGAAACGTGATCGTACTGGTGAGCCCGCGTTCGCGAGCGCGCGTTGGCGACATGATGACGTCGTCCGGGTTGATGCCATCCAGGGCCGTGAGTTTTTCGCGGAGGCAATGGCGGCGCTCGGAGGACTCCCACCAGGCGAGGTTTTCGCCGAGGGTGCGACCAGTGACGGTGCGAGCGTCGAGCTTGAGCAGACCGGCCGCGCGGAGATGGAGCATGACCTCAGGGACGCCGCCAGCGAGAAAGACCTGCACAGTTGCAAAGTGTTTTGGGCCATTGGGGAGGACGTCGACAAGGCGAGGGACCGAGCGGTTGATGCGGGCCCAGTCGTCGACCGTCGGCCGGCGCAGTCCGGCCGCGTGGGCGAAAGCGGGAATGTGGAGCGTCAGATTGGTGGAGCCGCCGAACGCCGCGTGAGTGACGAGGGCGTTGTGAATTGAGTCGTCGGAAAGCAGGTCGCGGGTAGTGACGCCAGCTTTTTCCAGTGAGAGGAGCGCGAGGGCCGAGCGGCGGGCGAGGTCACGCCAGATTTCTGCTCCGGAGGGGGCGAGGGCGCCGTGGGGGAGCGTAAGCCCGAGCGCCTCGGCGACGACTTGGCTGGTCGCGGCCGTGCCCATAAACTGGCAACCGCCGCCCGGAGATCCGCAGGCCTTGCAACCCATCTCCGCCGCGTGCTCGAGGGTAACTTCGTCTCGGGCGAAACGCGTCGGGAGGGTTTGGACCTTGCCGGTATCTTCGGCGTCTTCGGAGAGGAGCGTCACGCCCCCCGGGACGAGGATGGTCGGCAGATCGGGCGAGCCCGCGAGGGCGAGCAGCATCGCTGGCAGGCCTTTGTCACACGTGGCCACGCCGAGGACGCCGCGGCGGGTCGGGAGTGAGCGGATGAGGCGTCGGAAGACGATGGCGGCATCGTTGCGGTAGGCGAGCGAGTCGAGCATTCCTGCGGTGCCGTTGGTGCGACCATCGCAGGGGTCGCTGACGTAGGCGGCAAAAGGAATCGCGCCGTGCGCGGTGAAGGTGCGGGCGGCCTCTTCCATGAGCAGGCCGACTTCCCAGTGACCGGTGTGATAACCAAGCGCGATGGGCGAGCCGTCCGGCGCACGGATGCCACCTTGCGTGCTCAGGATGAGGAATTGTTTTCCGAGCATGGCGGCGGGTGACCAGCCCATTCCGGCGTTTTGGGTCCAACCGAAGAGATCGCCGCTGGCCATGCTACGAAGCTGCGCGGGTTCGAGCGGGAGTTTGCCCGCCGGACCCACCGCGGTTGTGCGCAGGGTATAAATGGCCTCGGGTGAATCGAAGATGGGTGAGGGCATGGGTCAGGGTGTGACTGTGTTTAAAAGGAGGACTGTGAGCGAGAATGCTCGGCGCGGTCCGCGGTGTTGGCTCGACTGCTCAATGAGCGGAGGGATGGCCCAGAGGTCGTCATCGGCCGTGGCCCTTTCCAAAGTTTTTCGAGGAGCCCGAAAATAATCGGCCTGCTTTTTTCTTGGTCGGAGCGAAACCGGTGGCATCTCGTGCGCGCGCGCGGGGATTTCGTAGGATTAAACCAAGCGATCGATCCGTCCATCGTCCTGGCCAAGGAGGGAAGAATGCGAAATTTCCGGCGAGTAGCACGATGATGGATCACTCCGCTTTGAAGGTTAAAGAGCTGACGGCCGAGGCCGCTCGGTCGGCTCGGAACCGCGCTGGGGTAACCGGGAATCGCGTCGCTGCTGCCAATCGAAGCGAAGGACATGAAGATGGGTGATTCGAGAATTCGTCGGTGACTTCAGGCTCGGGTCTCCCGTGTCGGCTGACCTTCCACGAGCCGCAACAACCCGAGTGGGTTTGCATTTTTCAAGGCGTCGGGAAGCAAGGCGTCGGGGAAATTTTGGTAGCAGACGGGGCGGGCGAAGCGGAGGATCGCGGCGGTTCCGACGGAGGTGAAACGAGGATCGGAGGTGGCGGGGTAAGGACCGCCGTGGTTCATCGCGGAGCAGACCTCGACGCCGGTGGGAAAGCCATTCAGGACGACGCGGCCGGCGATTCGTTCGAGGGCAGCGAGGAGCGGATGCGCTCCCGCCAGGTCAGCGGCGTTACCGTGCACGGTGGCGGTGAGTTGACCTTCGAGGGAGCGCGCGCATGCGACGAGTTCGGAGGCGTTTTCACAACTGACGACCACCGTGAAGGGCCCGAAGGCCTCGGTGGCGAGGGTCGGCTGGGCGAGGAAATTTTGAGCGGAGGTGGTGGCGACGCTCGGCGATGTTTCGGTGCGGGCCTCTTGGATAACCGTGGTGGCGGCGGCAAGGAGATGGACCCCGGCGAGACCGGTGACTTTAGCGCGATGTTCAAGGAAGGCATCGCGGATACCGCTTGTGAGCATCGTGCCAGTAGGAGCGGCGCAGACCGTGGTGGCGAGCTTCTGGAGAAAAGCGTCCGTGTCCGGGCCGCGCACGAGGAAGACGAGGCCGGGCTTGGTGCAAAATTGGCCGACGCCGAGCGTGAAGGAAGTGACGAGGCCGGCCGCGATGGCCGTGGCCCGTTCCGCGAGAGCGCCCGGCAGAATGAAGAGTGGGTTGAGGCTGCTCATCTCGGCGAAGACCGGAATCGGGTGAGGGCGCGCGGCGGCGGCATCGCAGAGCGCGCGGCCAGCGGCGGAGGAACCCGTGAACCCTACCGCGGTCGTGGCAGGATGTTTCACCATGGCGATACCGATGGTCGCACCGCCGCCGTGGATGAGGGAGAAGGTCGCCGGAGGCAGGCCGCAAATGACGATGGCGCGATTGATCGCGGTGGCGACGAGCTCGGAGGTACCGGGGTGGGCACGGTGAGCTTTAACGACGACGGTGCAACCGGCGGCGAGCGCGGAAGCGGTGTCGCCCCCAGCCACGGAGAACGCGAGTGGGAAGTTGGACGAACCGAAGACAACGACGGGGCCGAGCGGGACGAGCAGGCGGCGGATATCGACCCGCGGGAGCGGTTGGCGGTCGGGTAGAGCGGGATCGATGCGCGCGTCGACCCACGAGCCCTCGCGGGCGAGTTGGGCGAAGAGGCGGAGCTGTCCACAGGTGCGGCCGCGTTCGCCGGTGAGGCGGGCGAGTGGCAGGCCGGATTCTTGGTGGGCGCGCTGCAGAAGTGAATCGCCGAGGGCCTCAATCTCGCTGGCAATGGTTTCGAGAAATTTCGCGCGATCGGCGCCAGAGCGGGCTCGGTCGGCGGCGAAGGCGGCGGCGGCGTCGTCGAGCGCGGCATTCACTTCAGCGGGAGACGCCTCATGAAAGGAGGGATTGAGGGGCGTATTCGTCGTAGGATTGATGGCCTGAAATGATTTTCCGCCGATTTTTCCGGGATGACCAGCGAGGAGGCTAAGACCGTGGAGAGACATGGGAGCGAAGGAGAGGAGTGATTAAAGGAGAACCGCGAGCGGAGGGCGATGGTGGCAGACGTGCGCCAGGCTGGCGAAAAAAAAGAGCGCCGTCGTTCGTTAAAAGCGGGGCGGCGGGAGCGCGCGGCCGGGGTGAGCGGGCGGTGGTCGGAAGCGGGTAAAAGAACGCGCGGGAGTGGAATTTAGAGGACGTGGTTAACGAGAATACCGACGGGCTCAAGGCTGATGCGGATCTCGTCCGCCGGCTGGAGCGTGAAGGCGTCGGGCGGGACCACGCCGGTACCGGTCATTAAGTAGGCGCCATCGGGGAACGTGTTATCGCGAAAGAGCCAGTCGGCGAGCGATGCGAGAGGGCGCTTGATCTGGCCGACGGTCGTTTGGCCGGAAAAAACGGTCGCGCCGGCGCGGCAAATCTCGATCGCGATGATCGCGTCGGCGGCGGGCAGGGTGGTCGTGACGATTAGGCACGGGCCGAGGGCGGCGCTGCGATGGTAGACCTTGGCCTGCGGCAGGTAGAGGGGGTTTTCGCCCTCGATATCCCGCGAACTCATATCGTTGCCAAGAGTGTACCCGAAGATTTTTCCGGAAGAGTTGATGGCGAGCGTGAGCTCCGGTTCGGGGACATTCCAGCGGGAGTCGGAGCGAATACCGACGCCGGTACCCGGAGCGGCGACGCGGTGCGGGGTGGCTTTAAAAAAAATCTCTGGGCGATCCGCCTCATAGACCCGGTCGTAGAAGCTACCGCCGCCGGCGACCTTGGATTCCTCCATGCGCGCGGTGCGGCTCCGAAAGTAGGTGACCCCGGCGGCCCAGACTTCTTGAGATTGCAGCGGGGCGAGCAAGGCAGCGGCCACGGGAGCAGCGGTGGCCCGGCCACTGGCGAAGGCGGCCGCGACCACGGCGACGGGGTCGGTCGCATGAAAGAGCGCATCGAGGGAAAGCGCGACGGTCGGCGTGATGCACTGGCCATTTTTTTCGATGATTAATCCGGCGGTCGTGGCGTAGAGGCGAAGCATAAGAGAAGTGGGTCGGCGGGGACTTTTATGTAATCAAAAATTAGATACAGAGTGCGGCCCTAGCGGTTTTTTTTCGCGGCTTTTTCGACGTTGCTGGTGGGGACCATGCCCTGCACGGTCCAGCCGCCGTCGACGTATAACGTCTGGCCGGTGACGTAGCTTGAATCGCTCGAGGCGAGGAAGAGGGCGGGGCCGACCATTTCCGCGGTCTCGGCGGTACGGCCGAGGGGAATCATCGCGCCCCAGACGTCGCGATAGTCGGGATCGTCTTTGAGATTGCGGTCAACATTGACGGGGCCCGGGGCGAACGTGTTCACGCGGATTCCGAGCGCGGCGAGCTCGACGGCGAGTTGTTTCGTGAGGCCGTGGATGGCGGCCTTACTGGTGCCGTAGGCGACGAGATTTTTAACCGCGAGCTGGGCGCACTGGGTGGAGACGTTGACGATACTGCCGGCCGTTTGGGTGGCGCGCATCCAGCGGGCGGCGGCGAGCGAGCAGAAGAAAGTGCCTTTGAGATTGGTGTTGAGGACGACGTCCCATTTTTCCTCGGTCGTATCAAAAAAACTGGCCCAGCCGGTGAGTCCGGCATTATTAATGAGGACGTCGAGGCGCGGGAAGTGTTGTCGCGCGGTCGCGAACATGCGGTCGATCTGTTTGACGCGGGCGAGGTCGGCCCGGACGACGAGCGTTTTTCGGCCGAGAGCTTGAATTTCGGAGGCGGCGGATTCGGCCCCAGCTCGGTCTGAATGATAGTTAAGGATAACGTCGGCACCCTCGCGGGCGCAGCCGAGCGCGAGCGTGCGGCCGATGCCCTTGCTCGCGCCAGTGATGAGGACAGTTTTTCCAGTGAGGCGCATATTGGGATGAGTGAGAAGAGCGGCTGGCTCGTTGGAATCCACAAAAAAGGGGGAGTGGAACGTGCAGGGAGATGACTTACTTGAGTAAAAATTTCAGGTCGGCGAGGGAAAGTTTGGCCGCCGCCGCATCGCTGGCCTCGAAAACACCCGCGAGGAGCGCGCGTTTCTCGGTTTGGAGGGCGAGGACTTTTTCTTCGACGGTACCGGCGGCGATGAGTTTGTAGCTGGTGACGACGCGCGTTTGGCCGATGCGATGGGCGCGATCAGTCGCTTGGGCTTCGGCCGCTGGATTCCACCAAGGGTCGAAATGCACGACCGTATCCGCGCCGGTGAGATTGAGGCCGGTGCCGCCCGCCTTGAGCGAGAGGAGAAACAGCGGAATATCAGGCGAGGATTGAAATAGATCGACGGCGGCCTGACGGGCGGCGGTGGTCATGGAGCCATCGAGGTAACAGTGGGGGATCGCCTGGGTGTCGAGTGCCGTGCGGAGCAACGCGAGCAGAGAGGTGAACTGGGAGAAGACGAGGACGCGATGGCCATCGTCGATCGCCTCGGCGAGGAGTTCGTTAAAGCTTTCGAGCTTGGTGGAAAGATCGGGGGACGAATCCGGGGCGATGAGCCGAGGATCGCAGCAGATTTGGCGGAGGCGGAGGAGTTGCGTGAGTGCGGTGAATTGCAGGGCAGCTTGATTGGCCCCGCCCGCTTCGAGGTCAAAAAGTTCTCGTTCCGATCTTTCTTGGGTCTCGCGGTAGAGCTTGGCCTGAGCGGGGGTCAGCTCGCACCAAATGACCTGCTCGAGTTTTTCGGGTAGTTCGGGCGCGACGGCTTTTTTTGTACGGCGCAAAATATAGGGGGCGGTCTGCGCCTTGAGGCGCTCGTCGAACCAGCCGCGTTCGTCGCCGCGGATGCCGGCGGGGATTTTTGTGAGATAGCCGGGGAGCAGGAATTCGAAGAGCGAGCGGAGGTCGTCGAGGGAGTTTTCGAGTGGGGTCCCGGTGAGCAGGAAGCGGGCGCGCGCGCGCAAGGCCCGCAGCGCGGCCGCATTTTGGGAACGGCGGTTTTTAATATGCTGAGCCTCATCCGCGACGACGGCGGTAAATTCAATCGAAGTAAATAATGCCTGATCGCGGGCAAGGGTGCCGTAACTGGTGATGACGAGGTCGTGATTTACGAACGCGGCGGCGGAGCTTAAGCGTTGACCCGCGTGATGGACAAAGACGCGCAACTGCGGAGCGAAGCGGGCGGCCTCGCGGCGCCAGTTTTCGAGCAGGGAGGCGGGCGCAATCACGAGACTGAGGGCGCTAAAAAGAGGGCGGCCGGTGGCCTGGTGGGAGGACGGGCGGCCGGGCAGCGCGGTGAGCAGGGCGAGGGCTTGGAGCGTTTTCCCCAGACCCATTTCGTCCGCGAGAATACCGCCGAGCTCATGACGGTAAAGGTGCCAGAGCCAAGCTGCCCCGAGCCGCTGATAGGGCCGGAGTTGGTCATGGAGTGGCGCCGCCATGGGCGCGGGGGCGAGGGCGCTGAGGTGACGGAGGGCGTGGCTGCGCGTTTTCCAGGACTCGGGCGATTGGAAACCGGGGGAGAGTTCCTCGAGAATCTCCTGAGCTTCGGCCGCACGGGCCGCGGAGACCCGCTGGGTTCGTCGTGGCGCGAAGCCCGTGGTGGGATCACCGGTCAGGGCGCGCTGCGCGGCCGTGAGTTTCTCGAGTTGCTGACGATCAAAAAGGAACACCTTTCCGCCGGCCTCGAGGTAGCCTCGGTTGGTCGCGACCGCGGAGCGGAGCGCGACCTCGTCGGCGGGGCCCGCGCGCAGGCCGAGGCTAACCGAGAAACTATCACCGGCTTCGGTCACCTCCGCGGCGATTTCGGCCTGATGCAGATGGCTGGTATTTTTTTGGAAGTTCAGCGTGAACTCGGCGGCGAATGTTTCGCGTAGCCGGGTCCGGTGGGCGGCGATAAAGTTAAGGACTTTATGGCGATCGCGGAGCCACCATTTTCGGTTGGACGGTTCGAGGGTGAAGCCGCTCTCCTTGAGCAAGGCGAGAGCCTCGGCGTAACGTGGGTGTTCGCGAGAAGGGAGGGAGAGGGCGATAAAGTGTTCGCCGCCGTCGACAGTTAACGGCTGGGGGGCACCGGTCGGGGATCGGATGGGCGGCTTGGGTTCGGTGACGGCGAGCTTGGCTCGGGCGGTGATGACAGGGCGGAGAAAGATGGAAACGCCCGAGAGCTCGGTGTCGTTCCAGGTGATGGCGGTGGGGGGCCCATTTACCCAAAAGAAGACGGACTGAGCACGAAGCGCATCGATCAGCTGGCGTAATTGCGAGCGGGTGAGTTGGAGAAAAGCCGGCGGGGTGGTCGTGCCGCACCAGCGTTGTAAAAGTGCGAGACCGGTAAAAAGTTCAGGGGTCGGGGAAGTGCTCAGGTCAAGTTCCACGCGCACGGCGATGGCGTCACGGGGAGCGGCGGAGGCGAGGTTGGGTGGCAGGTGGAGTCGCAGCATCGGTTGAGCGGGATGCATTGGTTCCCGGACAATCAGACCCGCAACGACAAAATGCGGGATCCCTGAAAAAAGTTTTTCGGAGGAGCGGCATTGCTTTGCAGATGCACGGCGGAAGCGGGGGCGCTCGGTCGGCCGTGCGCAGGGTGGCAACGGAGCGTCGCCGGGGCGCGGTGGTTCTCGATGGCGAGGAGTGCGGTCGCCGCTCAGGGTCTCCAGCACTGGAGGTGCTTTGAGCCTCGCATGATTCGATCCGGCAGTTTTGCCAGCTTCGGCGATGATTTAAAATGGCCGGAAGTTGCGTGCGGAAATTCAGGGTAGCGCGGCGATGATAATTCGGTCACGCGCGTGCTCGTTCCTTAGTTCCAAAAAAATGTGATTTAATTTTAACTGACGAGACGGGCTGGCGGGTTCTTCGGCGGTCTCTGGTGGCGTGAACATCCTGACGACTGCCCTCCTCGGTTGGACGCGCGCCGTGGGTATGCTGGTCTTGTTGACAGGTTCTTGGGCGATGGCGGGAACCGCTCCGAGCCGCGCCGCGACGCTTGAGGCGATTCACCAATTGGAAAACCCCCGCGATCTCGTGAGGCCCGGGGCGCGGGGTGAGCTGGGTGCGTATCAGTTCCGCGTCGACACGTGGCAGATGCATACATCGATCCCATTTACGCGCGCGCTTGATCGACGAACTTCGGACATCATCGCGGTGATTCACTATGAATGGCTGAAGGCTGGGCTCGAGTCGGCTCGAATTCCGGTCACGCCCTACATGATAGGGTTGGCTTGGAACGGCGGCTTATCGGCGGCGGTGACGGGCCGCTCACCGCGCGCCGCCCACGCCTATGCTGAGCGGGCGGCAAATCTCGCCTCGGCCTTGTGAGCTTCGCCGCTTACTTCTTCTGGGAAATTTAAGAACGTAGTTTTCTAAATGGGGATGGCCCCGCGGCGAGGGTGACGACCAATCGTCCGATCTCATGCGCCCGCGCCGGTCGAGAAGGTCGTGACTTTTTGTTGAGGACGTCACGTCGTTTACCATGGCTAAAAACGAAACTCCTGCGCATCGACGGCTGAAGTTACTAGCTCTGCATTGGGCGGGGGCAAACGGCTTCGGACTGGCGGCGGTCGAGGTGAGGGTCCCGCGTACGGGATATCGCGCGGATGTGGCGGCGTGTTCGCGTGGTCGGGGGCGGCGGACTGCGGTGTTCGAGTGCAAGCAGGCGCGAGCGGATTTTCTTAAAGATGCGCATGCGGAGGAGGCGACGCGCGCCCAGCTGGAAGAACTGAGCCAGCGCCGAGCGAAGCTGGAAGAACTTTTGGCAGTTCATCGTCCGGATTTACGCCGGAGTGACGCGCTGTTTCCCGAATTTGACTCGTGGGATTTTTCGGGGCTGGAACATCAAGCTTATCGGGAAGTTCTCGCCGATTTGGCCACCTTGCAGGCGCGGATTTTGCACGGGACGAAGTTTTCCAAAATGTTTCGATATTGTTGCGCCGATTTTCTTTATCTTGTGGTGGAGGAGAATATTTTTGCTGCAGCGGAGGTGCCCGCGGGATGGGGGCTTTTGCTGCGTTGCGGGGACGCGCTCGAATTGGTGCGCCCGCCCGTGGCGTTGGCGGCAATTCCGGAGCAGCGGCTTGCGTTGCTGGAAAGTATTGCCGCCGCGGCGATGGTCGGGGCGTGCGGGCGTAGGGTCGCCGCGGCTGGCGAGGTCAAAGGTATCGAGACGAGGCACGCAGCCCAAGACGCCGCGGGTGGTTAACGAGCGAGGCTCAGGTCTTTTTTTTGGGGGTGCGGCTGGAGCCTGAGCCGCTGAGCGGACCATCGCTGGGGGGGAGGTCTCTGCTTGTTTAAAAATGCGGGTGGGCGGCGTTCCTGGCGGGTCGGGCCGGTGGCGACTGGCGCCGTGAACGGTGGCGTAGGTTTGGTCGTGAATCGGCGGTTGGCTTTCGGGCGGGAATTTATGCGTGGGTAGGGCTGGACAAATGATGGCGGCTGACGAGGGTTTGGCCGATGTTGGAAACCACGCCGCCTAACCTGGCCGATGCCGGCCTTGAAGTTTGCACGCATTTTGTGCGGAACCGCCACGCGCTGCTGGCGCGGGCAGATTTTGGGGAGCTCTTTGTTGATTACTATCTCCACTTGGGGGCGACGCAGACCCGGGTCGCGCCGGAGCATGATGCCCTTTTCAAGCGAGCGCTGGTGGCTTTTGTGCTGCACGCCGCGTCGCGTCCACGGAACGAACTGCTGGCGTGGACCATTAATTTTCAAGCGCCGCGCGTGAATCTTTTTATAACAGGTGATAACGAGACCGGGGCGGTAATTGGGAGCGTTTTCGACGAGAACGTGAAGGAGTTGCCGGAGAATATTTTTTATGCGGACGTCGTGCGGGGGCGCGGAGAAAAGCGGCGCAGTGCGGTGACCTTTAGTGGTAACGATCCCTTGGCGGCGGCGGAGAAATTTTACACGCAGAGCGAGCAGCGCGGGGCGCGTTTTTTTCAGCTCGGAGAGGAATCCTTCGCGATGGTAACGGAACATCCGGACTGTGATTTGGGTTGGTTGCGCAATCTTACGGCGGAGCAGGTGCGGGCGATTGAAGTCGAAGAGACCCTAACATTGTTGGAGCGGCGCGTTTATCGCTGGCACTGCGGGTGCAACCAGGTGCGGATGCTGGCGATCGTCGCCCCGGCAATGCGCCAAGATCCTGAGGGGCTCTTTGGGGGCGATCGGAAACTGGAAATTCGTTGCCCGCGATGTGGCGTGAGGCACGGGATAACGCGTGAAGCGCTCGAGGCGTTTATCGCTCACCATTGAGGCGGCCGGTCGATCGGCGTGGTCAGCCGCTGAGGCTATGTCAACGTCTCCTGAAGCTCAGGAGTCGGTCGCACGGCGGATTTTGCACGGGAACTTGGTGCACGAAAGGATCGATCATGCGCTCGGCGTTCGGTTAGTTTTGTGCCGAAAGCAAAAAGCGCGTGGAGCCCACGTTCCACCCTCTGAGCCGGTCCGTGCAAAAATCTGCCGTGGTCGGTCGGACTTAGCCGGCTGGAAGGCGTTTATGGCTAAATATCCGAGTTTTTATGAGCGCAAAATCCCCAAGAACTGATTCCAGACGCCTTGTTTTTATAAGGACGACAGGCTGCGAGGCTTTCTCTTTGCGGCGAGAGGGGCCGCCCCGGTACAGCGTCCATTGCTTGGTGCTCGCCGGCTTCCCGGCGATTTGCCGCCGGCGTGTCTGGGCGAGGAGCCTGAGTGCGAGTCATCAGTCGCTTGCTTCCTCGCCGGTGGTGCGAGGGACCGCCGGTCTTTTCGACGGATCTTCAAAAAGAATTCCGACTCGATGAGGTCCCGCTTATTTTTTCATCAACTGTTCGTAGATGATTTCAAACGCGTCTGGGCCAACACTGAATTCCCCGCGGAAAGGGAAATCCATCACCGCGATCAAGAATACGAGCAGGCCAAGCAGGCTTGCGAGGATGGTCGTGAGCAGATCGTGCAGGCGCTTATTTTCCACAACGAAGAGCCACATCAGTGAGAGCGTTAGGATCGAGCCGCCCATCACGACGATCCAGATGATCGGGGGAAGTTGGGTCGTCACGCTGGCGAGGCGCCGGCGTCGACTTTCGATCATGCTGATGAACGTGCGGGTAGCTTCGTGATAAAGAATTTTCTGAGCTTCGGTCGATGGTTCAACGAGCGAGAGATTCTTGAAGAAGCGGCTGAGTTTGAGATTTCCGTTCGTCCCCGGGATGATACCGACGCGTTGCTGGGGCCAAGCTTGGTCAATTTCCTGTCGGACATAATCACGTAGTTGGTCGGTTAATACCGCGCGATGTGGTTCCGGGTAGTTATCCACGACGCGATAAAGAACCCCGAGAAGGTTTGCCTCTCCCGTGACGGCGCCATCCACCGATGAAAAATTCTCCCATGCACCCACGGAGAACAGACCTAACGTGATGCCGAAAAACACGCCCGAGGCCGAGAGGAACTGGCCCACGATGTCGTTGTACTCCTTGTCTCCAAACCAGCGGGGCAGAAAACGGCGGACGATGATTTGGCCGGTCAGGGCGAAGGTGATGAACGCTCCGACGATAACCGCACAAAATAGCCACGTTGGAAGGTTATAGAGCGAAAGTAGGTCGAAGGTCATCGGAATTCTAGGGTTGGAAGGAGAGGACGTGAGCGGCGGGCTCGGACTTTGGGGCGGCGGCTGCCCTGATTAGGTCCTCACGCTGCGGCTTTTCAGCTTTCGGAGGCGATGGGCTCTTCGTTGACGCGAACATGGGCATCGACGACGAGGGTCGTGACCATATCGGAGCCAACATTGGTCATGGTGCGGGTCATATCGAGAATACGATCGGCGCCGAGCACGATGCCGATCCCCTCGGCGGGGATGCCAAATGTGACCAAGAGTCCAGCGATGAGAGGGAGGGATCCGCCGGGGATACCCGCGACGGCGACGGCGCTGAGGACAGAGAGAAGTAACAAGGTGATTTGTTGGCCAGCCGAGAGATCGACGCCAAAGACCTGGGCGACGAATAGCACCACGCAACCCTCATAGAGGGCGGTGCCGCTCATGTTCATCGTGGTGCCGAGGGGCAGGACAAAGCCAGCGACGCTCGGTTGGATTTTGAGCGTGTCCTTGGCGCACGCGAGTGCGGCGGGCAAAGTGGCGTTGCTCGAACTGGTGGAGAATGCGGTGATCAGCACCGCACGGAGATCGCGCCACACTTGGAGGGGGCGGCGCTTCGCCCAAAATTTTATCCAGAGCGACATCGTGCCAAAGAGGTGCAGGAGCATGACCGCGACGCAGCCGATGACGAACACGCCCAAGGCGATCAGAATATCGACCCCAACTTTAATGATGACGCTGTAGATCATCGCCGGCACGGCGTAAGGTGCGAGTTTGAGCGCGAAGTTCACGATACGAGTCATCAGCTCGCCGATGAGTTCGAGAAACTCTTGGAGCTGCCGGCGTTTTTCTTCGCTGAGCTGTGTGCCGGCGGCGCCGACGAGAATGGCGAATAGGATGAGCGGCAACACGTCGCCGATGACGTTGTTATTATGACCGACGACGGCGCCAAAGAGATTTTTCGGCATGAACATTTCGACGATGGACGCGAAGTTCATCTGCGGGCTGGCGGCTCCACTCGCGATATGCTTTTGGGCGGCACCGCCAAACTCGGCCATGAGGCGCGTCTTCGCCTCAGGCGCGAGATGCTGGCCGGGTTTGACGACATTCATCATGATCAAACCGAGCGAGACGCCGATCGCCATATTCAGAAAGAAGAGGGCGAAGGTTCGTCCGGCGAGTGGCCCGAGTTTGTCGAGGCGCCCGAGTTGCACGATGCCGGCGGCAAGCGAGGCAAACACCAAGGGGATCACGACGAAAAACAGAATGCGAAGAAATATCTGCCCGAAGGGATCGAGTACGTTTGTGGCCACCTTGCGCATGGTGACGAGCGCTTCAGGCGCGAGTTTTCCGATCAAGAGCGTGGTGATACCGGCGAGCACGCCGAAGGCGAGACCGGTGAGAATGCGATTGGCAAGGGGGCGGTTGGTCTCGGCCATGATGGGGGAAAGTGGGGGAAGGCGCGGGGTGTTGTCCAACGGGAAGTGGGCGTGCCCGATCGGGTCGACTGATAAATTGCCGATTAATCCAGCGGCTGATCGTCTTGGCGATGGGGGCGATGGGGGTAGTTCGGGGAAGTCCGGGGCGTTGTGCTGCGGGCGGGGGAAGCCTTCCGGGGCGGTCCGCCGCGATGGGCGTGGGCAGATGGCTTGTTATGGTCAGGAGTGCTCGGTGCTTGCCGGTCACGCTGGTCGCGAGTAACTCCCTTTTCAGCTCGATGGCATCGATATCTTTTAGTGCGGTAGTTTTGGCGGCGGGGTATTCTACGCGGATGGGACGCGACAAGGCGTTGCTTCACGCGGACGGGGTGCCGATGTGGCAACGTCAGCGCGATGTCCTCCGGCGGGCGGGGGCGGTGGAAATTTTTCTCTCCGCGCGGGCCGAGCAATGGTGGGCGGCGAGCGCGGTGGGTTATACGGCGGTCGTGCTGGATGCCGCGGGGGCTCCGGCCGGCGCGGTCGGGCACGACCGCGTTGTAATGAGTGGTGGGCCCGTGGGGTCGGGCCCGCTCGCGGGCTTGGTCGCGGGACTCGACGCTGCGACGCAGCCGTGGCTGGCGGTTTTGGCGATTGATTTGCCGGCGATCACGCCGGAATGGTTTTCCAGATTACTTGCCGGCTGTCGGCCCGGGGTTGGTCGGGTGGGGCGTCACCACGATTATTTTGAGCCTTTGGCGGCCATTTATCCTCAGGAAATGAAGGTGCTCGCGGAGGCGGCTTGGCGCCGAGGGGATTTATCGCTGCAACGTCTCCTCACAGCCGCGGTGGCGGCGGGGCTCATGAGTGTGGAGCCGATCGGCGAGCGGGCGGCACGGGGTCTCCAAAACTGGAACGAACCGCGGTCGGTGCCGTCCGGCGATCCCCACGGCGATTAGGTCCACCCGCGAGCCGAGGTGGGGCGGTCGTCAGTGCGGAGGGGACGAGAAGGCCACTATTTTCAGGAAAGGAGAGGCGAGGATCGCGGAAGCGTGGGTTGGCGCCTTATGCGTAGCGATCCTCGGTCCACGGATCGGCGGTGTTGGAGTAGCCGCGCACCTCCCAGAAACCGAGTTTATCCTCAGCGAGAAAGGTGATGCCGCTGACGAACTTCGCCCCCTTCCACGCGTACAGCTTCGGGATGATCACCCGAGCGAGGCCGCCGTGTTCGCGGGCGAGGGGGGCCCCGTCGAACGAAGTCGCGATCAGGACGTCGGCATCGAGGCACTGCGCGAGCGGTACGTTGGTGGAGTAACCATCGTAGCTGGTGAAATAAACGAACTGCGCTTCTGGGAGAGGTTGGACCTGCTCGTAGAGCGTCGTGAAGGCCACGCCGCCCCAGCGACAATCATACTTGCTCCACGTGGTGACGCAGTGGAAATCACTGGCGTCATCGACCTGGGGGAGGGCGTTGAACTGCGCCCAAGCAAGGCTGGTCGGCTGCGCCACGAGGCCGTCAATTTTTAGAAGCCATTCCTCGGGTGAAATTTCTGGTTGGACGCCAAGATCGAGCACGGGGAACCCCGCGGTCAATTTTTGCCCAGGCGGCAGGCGTTCGGCCGAAGCGACCGGGCGCGGAGTGAACCCGCGGGCGCTTTGTTTTTCCGCCCATTTTTGTTTAGCGGCGATATATCGATCTTTGGACATGGCGGAGAAGGTAGGTCGTGGTGGCCGTGGAGCAAGTGGGCCCGAGATCGAATCACGGCGGGGCGGCTCGCGTCGTCAACGCGCTGGCGCGGGTGGTTGGGCTTTGGCGCGGTTGGTTGCGAGACTCACGCCTCGTCCGTTTCCATCGCCAAGGCTTGGGCGATGGGCTGGCGGCGGCGCCAGTAGTAGCGCGCCATGCCCCCCTGAAAGCCGATTCCGACCAAGGCCACGGCCAGCGCGGTAAGCCGATTTAAAACCTGCAAATAATCATCGAGGGACATTCCCCATTGGGCCGCGCTGGCGGTGAACAGCTCTTGGAAATGCTCGGGCGTGGCGGCGGGCGCAATCAACCAGAGCCGCATCCCGCAATAGCTGAAAATCACGAGCAGCATCAACCCTTGGCTGGCGATCAGCCAGTTCATGCCGCGAGGCTCGCCCTGCCGGATAAGTTCGGCGCCGTGCAACTCGATGGCTCCCGCCCCAGCGGCGAGAAGCCCAATCGCCGTGAAAGGCAGCTGCCCGCTCGCCGCCGAAACGAGGGCGAACAGGGCACCGAGCACGAGTGCGGACACGCCGTCGAACTTCGCGAGTCGGAGTACGCGGATTAACGTTTCTTCAGGGAGGAATGGCGGTGGCCGCATAAAAGATTAAAGGGGAAATCAGGAAAGCAGGCATCGGGCTACTGGTATTTTAGACAATTTCCTGCTTTTCACTTCAGATCTTTGTTTCGATTTCAAACGAATTGACAGTCTCTTCTCATCACGTGCCGCCTTCGTCTGACCAATCCTTTCCTTTCCGCCTCGAGTTTCCGCCTGAGTTACCCATCAGTGTGCGCGCGGAGGAGATCACGGCGGCGATTCAGGCGAATCAGGTCGTGATTCTGGCGGGTGAGACCGGCTCCGGCAAGACGACGCAAATCCCCAAAATGTGCCTAGCCGCTGGCCGGGGGGCACGCGGGCGGATTGGCTGCACGCAACCGCGGCGGGTGGCGGCGCTCTCGATCTCGCGACGCGTCGCGGAAGAGCTGGGCGTCACCTGGGGCCGCGAAGTCGGCTGCAAAATTCGTTTTAACGACCAGACCACGGCGAAGACGGCGATAAAATTTCTCACCGACGGCATGCTGCTCGCCGAAGTGCAGGGCGACCCCCTGCTCCGCGAGTACGATACCATCATCATCGACGAGGCGCATGAGCGCTCGCTCAACATCGACTTTCTGCTCGGGCACTTGCGCACGCTCCGATACAAACGGCCCGAGCTGAAAATCATCATTACTTCGGCCACGATCGATACGGCCGCCTTTAGCGAGGCGTTTGATGGCGCCCCGGTGATTCTCGTGGAGGGCCGGACGTTCCCGGTCGAGGTCATCTATGCGCCTCTGGATGAGCTCGGCTCGGATGTCGCGGAAGGCGATGAACGCACCGCCAAGGCGGAGGCACTCCACTACATTGATGGCGCGGTGGCGGCGGTCGAGCGGGTGACTCGGGAGAGCCCCAGCGGCGATGTTTTGGTTTTTCTCCCGAGTGAGCGCGATATCCGGGAAGTGGGTGATTTGTTGGAGGGTCGCCGCCTGCGCCAATGCGAAATCATCCCGATGTTTGGCCGACTCTCCAACGCTGAGCAGCAGCGCGTGTTCGCGCCGACCCAGCAACGCAAAATCGTCCTGGCGACGAATATCGCGGAAACCTCGCTGACTATCCCCGGTATCCGTTTCGTGATTGATACTGGGCTCGCGCGCCTCAGCCGCTACTCGCCGCAGGCCCGCACGCGCCGGCTCCCGATTGAACCGGTGGCGCAATCGAGTGCCGACCAGCGCAAAGGGCGCAGTGGCCGCGTCGCCGATGGCGTCTGCATCCGCTTGTATTCGGAAAAAGATTACCTCGAGCGCCCGCGTTTTACCCAGCCTGAAATTCAGCGGGCTAATCTTGCCGACGTGATCTTGCGGATGAAGGCCTTCGGTCTCGGCGATATTGAGCGCTTTCCCTTTATCAATCAGCCCGCCGTAAAATCGATCCGGGCTGGTTATGCCCTTCTCGAGGAGCTGGGGGCATTGACCGAAGAGGGGCGGAGCGGATCGGCGGCGGGCGAGGTCGAATGGAACCGGCAGCTGACGCCGATCGGTCGTGAACTGGCGCGGTTGCCGGTCGATCCAACGGTGGGGCGGATGATTTTACAGGCGCGCACGGAGCAGGCGCTGCGCGAGGTGCTCGTGATTGCGGCGGGCTTGTCGATTCAGGATCCGCGGGAACGTCCCCTGGATAAACAGCAGCAGGCGGATGCGGCGCACCGCCGCTTTGTTCATCCCGATTCGGATTTCCTCACCCTCCTAAATGTGTGGGAGGGGTATCACGATGAATTGGCGACCTTGACTCAGGCGAAGCTGCGCCGGTTTTGCCGCGATCATTTTCTCAGTTATACGCGGATGCGCGAATGGCGGGACATTTATACCCAGCTTCTGGATACGATGAAGGAGCGGGAGGATTTTCGGATGACCTCGGCGTGGCACGGATTGGCGGTGGTGGATGCGAAGACCACGACTTTTGGCACGCCACCTTATCGGGCGATTCATCGGAGTATTCTGGCCGGGCTGCTGGGTAATCTGGCGCATCTCGACGAGGAGAATGGCGGCTACAAGGCGACGCACGACCGGCGGGTCGCTTTGTTTCCCGGTTCGGTGCTGTTCAAGCGCGAAGAGCCGCGCAAGGCGCCCGCGAAGTCGCCGGCTCCCGCCACGACTCCGGGTGGCGCGCGCCGGGTGCCCCGCTGGATCGTCGCGGCTGAGGTGATGGAGACCACGCGTTTATTTGCCCGAACGTGCGCGCGACTCGATCCGCAGTGGGCTCTCGAACTCGGGGCGCATTTAGTCCGGGTGGCTCACAGCGAGCCTTTTTGGAGCGAGTCAAATGGCCGCGTGCTGGTAAAACAAAAAACTCGGCTCTACGGCCTTGAGCTTGATAGCCGAGCCGTGAGCTTTGGTAAAATTGATCCCCTTCACGCGACCGAAATCTTTATCCGCGAAGGTCTCGTCAACGATACGATCACCTTCCCGCTCGATTTTATCACCCATAATCGCGGTGTGCGCGAGAGACTGGCGGATCTGCTGACCCGTGCGCGTGACAGTGGTTACCTCAACCTCGACGAGGCGGCGTATCGGTTTTACGCGGCGCGGTTGCTCCCGTTGGCCAAGGGGGCGCCCGTTCGTAATGAGCGTGCGGGTGACGTTGCGCTTGAATCTGGACAACCGGAATTGGCGAGGATTGAGAAAAATAATACAGAGACGCGGAGGGCCCCAGCCTCTGGCGCGATTCTTGGCATTTCGGCGGTTGGTGAACTCGTCGATCTCGTCCGCGAGCGTCGTGGTGCGGAGCCGCGTTTTTTGATGATGGTGCCAGAGGATCTGCGTGATCCTGAAACGATCAATCACGATGAGGGGGCCTTTCCAGAAGAGCTTCCGCTGGAGAACCGCGCGATGCCGCTCAATTACGCTTACAAGCCCGGGCAGGACGATGACGGCGTGACGCTCGAGGTGAGTGTACGCGACGCCGAGGCGTTGACGGCCGCTGCGCTCGATTGGGCGGTGCCCGGTCACCTCGCGGCGAAAGTGGAGCACTATCTCCGCGCGCTTCCGAAGGAGCTGCGACGGGGCTTCGTGCCGCTGGCGGAGACGGCAAAAAGTTTGGCGGAGCAGTTGGTGGCGCGCGATCGCTTGACTGGGCGGCGTGAGTCGTTGACGGCCGCGCTTGCGGCCCAGATTGCGGAGCGTTTCCGCGTGGCGATCGATCCGGTGGTCTGGGCAGAAAAACCTCCGCCGGAGCATTTGCGGGTGCGGGTGAAGGTGGTTGACGCAGTGGGTAAGGAGCTGGCCGCCAGCCGTGAATTGGTCGCGATTGATGCGGCGTTGCACCTGCAGAAACGGGAGGCGAGTGCCACGGTGGCGCGGGTGGAGCCGGAGGCATGGCGGCGCGCGCGGGCAAAATGGGAGGTGGCCGCCCAAGTAACGTGGAAGTTTGGCGACGTGCCGGAGAACGTTGTGGTGGCCGAGCCGGCGGGCGTCCCGGTCTTGGCGTTCCCCGCTTTAGCGGTCGTCAGCGGCGGGGTTGCCCTGCGACTGGCGAAGACGCCGGAGGAGGCGCGCGCGCTGACGAGGGCTGGCCTGGCCGCGCTGCTGGAGTGTCATCTGAGCCATGACCTCGGTTGGTTGGAGCGGGACCTCCGAGCCGTGCGGTTGCTGGGACCGCTGATCACGACGCTGGCGCCAGCGGACGCCTTGCAGGCGCAGGCGTTTCAGGCCATCCGGGGCTGGCTGTGTGGCCGAGCGGTGGCGCCTCTGACGGCCGCAGTTTTTGGCACGGTGCGTGACCGGGCGCAGGCCGACTTGCGCGGGCTGGTGCCGCGCTTCTGCGATCAACTGCGCGAGATTCTCGCCTTGCGCCAAGCGGTCATGATTCAGCCCAACGCACCACCAGGAGCGGAGCGCGATCTCGCGGCTCTGTTACCACCTGATTTTTTGCGGACGACTCCTTATGCGCAGCTGGCCCATTTTCCCCGCTATCTCAAAGCCATGAAGCTGCGGGCGGAGCGGTGGCGGCAGTCACCGGCCAAAGATGCGGAACGCGTCGCGCTGATCACGCCCTATGAGAAGGCGCTCGCGCAGTTAGCGGGGGCGGCTGGGCTCGGGCGCGCGGTTCTCTCGGCCGAGGTGACTCCGGAACTCGCGCCTACTCCCACTGGCTGGGATGCGCTCCGCTGGCTGGTGGAGGAATTTCGGGTGAGCCTTTTCGCGCAGGAACTCGGGACGGCGGAGCCAGTCTCCGCTGTGAAACTTGACCGAGTGGTGGCGGCCTTAAAAGCGGGACGCGTGGAGAATCCAGGCTCGTCGATCGCCGCCGTGACCGCGCCCCCGAAGCCTATTTTAGCTACGCCGGTTGCGCAGAAAAAACCGGCGGCGGTCAAAAATTTCAACGCGCTCGATCGTTTGTTTAGACCGTAAGCCCCGGTTTCGGCCTGCGGCTGGAAACCGTGCTCGGCCAAGTGGGGTGATCTCAACGCGTGATCCCAACGTCCCTTGAACCTGGCGTTTGCGGTAGCCACGATCGCCAGCAGGTTGGTCGGTGCACTCGCGGGTGCCCGTCGGCGGCCCGGGCAACCAAATTCTGCAGATTTTGGGCGATGATTATGAATTGATCCAGCCGACCGCGGCAGCGCGCGACCCGGGGGCGCAAGGCCAAGGCCGGGGCGCCGAGACGCCGCGGATGATCCCGAGCTCGGTATCAAGGCGCAAGGCCAAGGCGAAGGCCAAGGCTGGGGCGGCGGTGCAGCCGGCCACGGGGGCGCGTGGATCAGTCGGTTTGCTCAAGCGTATCGGGCAACTCGTTGCGATCGTCGGGCTCGCGCGGAAAATGGCGGGAGAGGAGGTCCCCGGCGCGAGCGATGCCGAGGGTGAGCCCGGTGGTAAAGTCGCCGCTGCGAAAATGCCCGGCCATGGCGGTGACCAGCTCCTGCCAGAAGATTTCGCCACATTTTTCGTGAATGCCGGTGTCGCCGACGATGGCGAACGTGCGGGAGGCGGGAGCGATAAAAATCAGGACGCCATTGCGACCAGCGGTTTTCGCCATGCCGAGTCGTGCAAATTCTCCCTGAGCGGTCGCGACGGTCGCGATGACCTGGCTTCGGGCCACCACCACGCGGATTTCTCCGGAGGTCGCCAGCTCGGCCGCACGAATGGCGGCAATCAGCCGCGCTTCGTCGACAGCTAATTTAGCGGAAAAGAAACTCATCACCATTTTCCTCCCGCGCCACCGCCCCCGAAGCCACCGCCGCCCCCAGAGAACGATCCCCCGCTCGAACCGCCGCCACCCCCACCGCCGACCCTCCAACCGCCGTCCCATGGCCGTCGCCCGCTCCGTCCGTAGACGACGTTTCGGCGGTTGAATCGCATCACCAACACGATTATCGCGATCAGAAAAATAAGCTGGATGAATCGGGATGAGGCGCTTGTGTGCGCGGTGCCGCCGGTCGCCGCCCGACTCTGGTTAGCGCCACGGTATTCACCGCGGGTGGCGGCCATCATCGCGTGGACGCCGGCGGTCAAACCCGCGTCGAAATTCCCAGAGCGGAAACGCGGGATGATTTCCGTTTCAATGATTCGTTTGCAGAGCGCGTCGGGCAGCGTGCCTTCCAGACCGTAGCCAGTGACGATGCGGAGATCGTGGCTCTCCTGAAAAGCGAAAAGGACCGCCCCATTTTTGCGGTCTTTCCGCCCGACTTGCCAGTGTTGCGCGAGGCGTACGGCGTACTCGTCCGGCGCGGATTGCGCCGGGAGCCTTTGATAGATGGCGACGATGATTTGATTCGAAGTCTCGCGCTCAAATTGCACCAGTTCTCGGTTGAGCCGCGCAACCGTTTCCGGGCGGATCACCCCGGCGAAATCGTTGCAATGGTTCGGCGGTGGGGGCGGCAGACCCGCGGTGGCGGAGACGATCGATCCACCGAACGTGGCGATGAGAGCCCACCCGATCATCCTGATCGACCGGGTCAGCTTTCTCACCGAGGTGCGCCAGCATACTGACCGTGGTGCCGTCACGGCCGAGTGGCGGGCGCCTTGGCGCCGAAATCGAATTTAACTTCTGGTGGTCGCTCGGCGCCCGCGGTGGCGTTGAAGTAAGGGCGAGCTTGCTGACCGAAAAGGCCGGCCAGCAAGATGGCCGGAAATTGTTTAATGGCGGTGTTATAAGCTTGGACGGCTTCATTGAAGCGGCCCCGCTCAACCGTGATGCGGTTTTCGGTGCCCTCGAGTTGGACTTGCAGGTCGCGGAAGGCCGCGGTCGCTTTGAGGTCGGGATATTTTTCCGCGACGACCAGCAGACGGGAAAGTGCGGAGCCGAGGCGGGCTTGGGCACGTTCGAATGTGCCCAGTTGCTGTGGGTCGGTAGGGGCGTTACCCGCGGGAAGCGTGACGCGACCGATGGACGCGCGGGCCTCGACGATCTCGGTGAGTGTGGATTTTTCGAAATTAGCGGCGCCTGCGACGGTATTGACGAGGTTGGGAATGAGATCCGCGCGTCGCTGATAGACGTTCTGGACTTGGGCCCAGGCGGCGTCGGTGCCCTGTTGCAAAGTGACGAGGCGATTATAGATTCCCGCAGTCCAGAGTGCCGCGATGATCAAGCCGGTCGTGATGAGGCCGCCGATAACAAGGAGGATTTTTCCGATGCTCATCGTTGAGAGTAGAATCTCCGGGTGGGCCGTGGGCAAGGGGCATCGCTCGTGTGGGTATCGCTCGCGTCGGGATCAGCGCGGGTGGGCATCGCTCGTGTGGGCATTGCTCGTGTCGGGATCAGCGCGGGTGGGCATCGCTCGTGTGGGTATCGCTCGTGTCGCGATCAGCGCGGGTATCAGTAAGGCTCGGTGGTGCGCAGGTGGTCGTGGCCGTCGCGGGAGGGGCGGGCAAGAGCGGAGCCGGCTCGCCGGTTTCAAGTCAGCTCAGCTGGGGTGGTGGCTCCAAGACGAATCGGTAGACGTAGGTCTTGCTGTTTGATTATCGCGCATCCGGAGGAGCGCGAGTGAGGAGTTCGCTTGGTTGGGGGCCGAGCTGAGTCGCCCGGTTGGGAAGCTCGGGGGCGAGTCGCCTGATTACGAAGAGGGGGCGTTAATTTTTTTGAGTGGAGGCTTTTTCTTTGCATCGGGGGGCGGCTCAGCCCACCCTTTCGATTCGTCGTGTTTGTTACGTTATGAATACCCCAATCACTGTTATTTTAGACCGGAAAGGAAGGAACGTTTTCGCGGTATCTTCGACGAGCAGTGTCGCGGCCGCCGTCGTGGAGATGAATCGTCATCGGGTGGGCTCCGTGTTGATTATCGACCACGGTCGGCTCGTCGGGATTTTTACCGAGCGGGACGTGTTGCGGCGCGTCGTGGGAGTGGGCTTGGACCCGAGCCAAGCGCTCGTGGCTGACGTGATGACGACTGGGGTGATTACGATCTCATCGACGGCCTCGATTGAGGAGACGATGGTGCTCTTTACGGAGCGGCGCTGCCGCCATCTCCCGGTGATGGATGGAGGTCAACTGGTGGGGACGATTTCGAGTGGCGACATCACGCGCTGGATATCCGAAGCGCATCGAGCGGAGGCCGAGCATCTCAAGAATTATATCTCGGGCGGGCTCTCCACCTGATGATCGACGGCAGGGCGGAGCCGTTAGCGGCGGTGCTGGGTGGCGTGCGCAAAGATGGAGCGGTCGTGAGTGGACGGCGTGCGCAGTCGCTCGCTGATGAAAAGTGTGCCGTGAGGCCATCGCGTCTGTTGAGAAGAAAGTGGCGCTTATGCGGAGGAGGCAGACTGGTCGGCTTAGCCGTATCCATGCAGTCCGACTAAGGTCCACGAATGAGCCCACGGAAACCAAGGTGTGGAGGGCTGGCGCTCGCCGCCACGCCGCGTTTTTTTGTCGCGAAGCGGCCCGTCGGTGAGCGCCGGCCCTCCATTCCACTGCATCGTTACGTATCAGACCCGAGGCTCCGAGTACTCGTGAAGCGGCGCGGGCGTCTTGGGGCGAGGCCTGCGACTTTTTTTTGCTGGGGCACGGGACGTTTGACCCGAGGGCTGCGAGGTGTTGGTGGTTGCGCTATGAAATTGACCGCAATCGGTGAAAAAAAAGCAGCGTGGAATTGTTTTCGATAAAATTATGAGGCACGCGGCGCGCTGGAGGAATTGGTTTGGATTGATTATGGGCGGAGTCGCGGCTCTGGGATCTGCGGGTTGTCTTGCCTACAAGGTGGTTTCCGCCCCGGTGAAACTCGCGGCGACGACGGTGATAGTAGCGGGGGAGACGGCGGGGGCGGTGGTGACCACGACGGGTAAGCTGGTGGTGAGTGGGGTGAATACCGTGGGGCAGATGGGGAGCGGCGGGTTAGAGGCGACGGCGAAACTTGCGCAGGCCGGCATGGTCACCTTCGTCGACGTTTCGACGGGTGTCGTCGGGCGAGTGCCGTGGAAGGAAGGGCTCACCCTAGCGGGCGCGGGGGCGGGGGCGCGGATGGAACTGGCGCGTCGCTCGGTCGAGGTGGTGCGGGCGGGCCAGGTGGTTTTCACGTCCAAACGCCCAGCGGGTGACGGGGCGGCTCTGGTGGCGGGAGATGTGGTGCGCCTTTCCCCTTAGCCGAAATCGCGCGTTTCGCGCTTGATCGAGCGTCGAATTATTCGGGCGGTTGCGGCAGGGGTTGCGCTCGTGGCAGGTTGAGCGGCGGGTTATCGCAAGGTTAACCGTGGCCCGCGTCGGGCCAGCTTGAGCGGGGCGCCGAAGAGCGCGGAAAGATTTTGTGAAGTCAGGAGTTTTTTACGCTCACCGGCTGCGTAGACGCGGCCGCTCTTGAGCATCAAGGTGTGGGTGAATGCGGGCATGATTTCCTCGACGTGGTGAGTAACCAGCACGAGCGCGGGGCGGGACGGTCCTCGGCGCTGAGCGATTTTTTCAAGGAATTGCAGGAAGTTTTCGCGCGCTACCGGATCGAGTCCCGCGCAGGGCTCGTCGAGAATGAGCAAGCGCGGCCGCGCCATCAAGGCACGAGCGATCAACACGCGCTGGCGTTCGCCTTGGGAGAGATGCGCCCAGGCGCGGTCCGCGAGCCCACCGAGGTCGGCCGCGCGCAGCAGGCGCAAGGCGGCGGCTCGATCGGCTGGAGTTGTGCGGTGCCACAGGTCGAGTTGCGCATATTTTCCGCTCATCACGGTATCGAGAGCGGGCTCGGCCGGGGGAATCGAGGCCGTAAAGGCACTCGTCACAACCCCGATTTTTAAACGCAGCTCCCGCCAATCGCATTCCCCATAGCGGCGTCCCAGCAGCGCAATGGTTCCCGCGGTGGGCGAGAGATAACCGGTGAGCGCCTTGAGCAGCGAGGTCTTCCCGGAACCGTTCGCGCCGAGAATCACCCAATTTTCACCCGCGGCGACGCGCCAGGTAACTTCGTGGATAATGATGGCCCTGCCGCGGGCGATGCGCAGACCCGTAACCGCGAGAATCGACTTCATAATGGGAAAGTGTGCCTTTGCGGGATTGCGCTGGTCAATCGCGGGAATTACCTTGGGTAGATGTTGTTTTACGCCTTCGCCCGACTGCTGGTCCTGAGTTCGCTCCTCTGGGCCGTGGTGGGGGCGCGCCCCTTCACCGTCGTCGCCTATAATGTGGAAAATCTTTTCGACGTCGATGGCGTGGCGGCTTACGAGGACTATCAGCCGGCGGTGTATACGCGGTTCCATGCGTTGACGAAGTTGCAGAATATCACGCGGGTGGTGGGGCGCTTCGAGGCGGGGCGTGGTCCGGACGTGTTAATGCTGGCGGAACTTGAGCTGGATGCGACGCCGGGAAAAAATCCACCCAACTATGCGGCGCTTCTGGCTCAGTACGCCGGCGTGCCGCTCGCCAATTTGCTGGTTGAAAAGTTTACGCCGGAGATCGCGGATCTGCCGGCAGAATTTCTGCTGTTAAAGGCGCTGAACGATGCTGGCATGACTGGTTATCACGTGGTGATCGGTGATAATATCACGACACTTGGGAGTGACCGAAAACAGGAGATCACCTGCGGCGTGTTCACGCGGTTTCCGGTGAAGCGCGCGATTTCTCATCCGACGCTCAACGCCCGTGCCATCCTCGAGGTTCAAGTCGAGGTGGACGGTGTGCTGCTGTATTTATTCGCAAATCACTGGAAGTCGGGCGCGGGCGATCCCGAGATTGAACCCACGCGGGTGGCAAATGCGCAGACGCTGCGGACGCGGCTTGACCAGATCTTACGGGGAGATCCCCACGCGGACATCATCATTGGTGGAGATTTGAACTCCCAGTATAACCAAAAGAAGCGTTATCCGAAAATGAAGACGACCGGGATCAACGACACGCTGCGCTCGCAGGGGGACGAACTCGCGGTGCGCGGGGTCGACCGTGATCTCTATAATCTCTGGTTTGAGTTGCCCCCACGAGAGCGCGGCAGTGACACCTACCGCGGCGAATGGGGGACCTTGATGCACATTATCGTGGCCCGCGGACTCTACGACTATCGCGGGGTGCAATACGTCGACAATTCGTTTGCGATTGGGAAATTTGCTGGCCTGAACATGGACGAACGAGGGTTGCCCGTTCGGTGGTCGGGTTTTGGGCCCCGCGGCGGCGGCTTCTCTGATCACTTTCCGGTCTCCGCGAAATTTATTACCGTGAGCGCAGGGCGCGCCGATCGTTGGCTCGAATTGAGCCGCGCGTCGGTGGAATCCGGCGACACGGGTGAACCGGTGAAGATTGGCTATGCTGGCATGGACCTCGTGAAAAGTGCAGTCACGGCGGAGAGCTTGGCGGCGGGTACCGTGCTGCGGAGTCCGCTTTTTTTGGGTAAAATTGTGCGCGTGGAGGGCGTGGTTGCGGCCGGCGCACGGCTGGCGGTTGAGTTTATGGGCGAGACGTATGATATTTATAGTCACGATGAGCACCTGAGGAAAAAACTGCGGGAGGATTTTAAACCAGGTGACCGGGTTCGATTTTATGGTGAGCTCGGCCTGTATCGCGACCGCTGGCAATGGGTGATCCAAGATGCCACATGGATAAAATAAAACGAGGCGAGCTGGGAGGTCCGAAGACGCCGTGGGCGAAAGGAAGGGAGCGCTTTCGGAGGGCTCGGGGCGTGAGCGATTCGCTCATTTGAATTTATGTTAACAGTCTATACCTACACCGTTTGTGACCGCTGCCGCGCGGCTACGAAATGGCTGCGTGAGCACGGGATTCCCTTTAAAGAGCGGGCGATACGGGAAACCCCGCCGACGTTGGCCGAGCTCGAAGTGATGTTGGCGGCCTACGCTGGCGAGATGCGGAAATTATTTAATACGTCGGGCCGGGACTATCGCGATCAACAGCTGGGGGAAAAGTTACCAGCGCTGACAGTGCCGGCCGCGCTCACGCTCCTCGCTGGCAATGGCAATTTGGTGAAGCGGCCCTTCGTGGTGGGCCCGCGCGTGGCGATCGTCGGATTTGACGCGGCGGTCTGGTCTGCAAGGGTACTCGCTTTATGAACGAACCTTCCTCGATTGAACCCTTGCACGAAGTCGTGCTCTGGCTGGCGCAGCACGCGGGATTTCCCGAGCGGCGACTGCCGACGAAGGCGGAGGCTTTGGTTTGCGTGGCGGCTTTGGCGGCGTCGGAAGAAGCCCAGAACCGGCGACGTTTTGCCCTGCAGCGTCGAGTGCCCGAGCAGACCTCGGCCTTGCGTGCCCATATTTTACGGCGCTCTCAGGTCCATTTTAAGTGCGACAACAGCGCGAAGGTTTAACGTGGTCGGGTGGAGATTCGGCTCTTCGAAGGGCAGGAGGGCGCGGGGGCGGTGGGTCGCTTAAAGGGTGCGTGGGGCCGGCGGTCATGCGGCGAGGCGCCGCGTCGCTGATTGCCGCGCGACAAGATTCTGGCGTCCGCGCGCCAAGTGGTTTGCTGTGAGTCATGGCTCCCGAATCCGCTTTCGAAGAATTGCTGGCCTTGCTCAAGCGTGCGCACGTGCTCGGTACGATTGGTGACCTGCTGGGCTGGGATGAGCAGGTCAACTTACCGGCAGGGGCGGCCGAGCAACGCGCGGCGCAGCACGCCGCGCTGGCAGAGGTGCAGCATGCCGCGATCAGCGAGGCGCGAATGGGGGAGTTGCTGGTGGTCTTGGAGGGGACTGAGGGACCGCCCGGGAGCGCAGTCGGTATGGACTCGGGGCAGGCCGCGATCGTGAAGCAGGCACGGCGCGAGTATGACCGGGCGACGAAGTTGCCGGTGGCGTTCGTGCGGGCGAAGGCGGCGCAAGGCAGTCGTGGTTATCACGCTTGGGCCCGGGCGAAGGCGGAGAATGATTTTGCCGGTTACGCTCCGGTCTTGGAGAAAAATTTAGAATTCGCGCGCCGTGAGGCGGCCTACCTCGGCCAAGGTGAGAACGCGTATGACTACATGTTGGATAAGCACGATCCCGGGTTGACGGCCGCGGCGGTCGACCGGCTCTTTGGGGAGTTGAAACGCGACCTGGTTCCCTTGATGCGCGCGATTTTGGCATCGCCCGTCGCCGCGCGAGCTCGTGGGGTGGGGGAGCGGTTGCGTGGCTTTCCGGTCGAAGGGCAGCGCCATTTTTTACGGGAAGTGACGGAACGTATCGGCTTTGACTATGCGCGTGGACGGATCGATGTGTCGCTGCATCCGTTTTGTTCGGGAACGGGCAGTGACGTGCGCATGACCACTCGTTATAACCCGGACCAGCCGCTCGATGCGCTTTTCGGTTCGATCCATGAGACGGGGCACGGGCTGTACGAGCAGGGTTTGCCAGCGGCGCACGTGGGGACTGCGCTGAGTATTCACGCGGGGATGGCGGTGCATGAGTCGCAGAGCCGCCTGTGGGAAAATCAGATCGCGCGGAGTCGCTCGTTTTGGCGTTATTTTGAGCCGCGGTGGCGTGCTTTTTTTCCGGTGCAGATGGAGGGGCTTTCCTCCGATGATCTTTATCTGGCGGTTAACGCGGTTGAGCCGACTTTGGTTCGCGTCGATGCGGATGAGGTTACTTACAACCTCCATATTGTGCTCCGTTTTGAGATGGAGAAAAAACTATTTTCGGGCGAGTTGGCGGTGGCGGATCTGCCGGTGGCATGGCGGCAGGCCTCGCGGGAGTTACTCGGGCTGGAACCGGTTAATGATCGCGAGGGGGTCCTCCAAGACGTGCATTGGTGCGATGGCTCGTTTGGCTATTTCCCGAGTTACTGCCTCGGCAATATGATAGCGGCGCAGCTGTGGTCGCGGTGGCGGGTGCTGAGGCCGGATTTGGAGGCGGACTTCAGCCAAGGGGATTTTTCCTGGCCGCTCGGCTGGCTGCGGGAGAATATTCACGCGCAGGGCCGTCGTCTGAGTGCGCTGGAATTGGTGCGACGGGCGACGGGCGAGGAGCTCTCGCCGCGCCACTTAGTCGCGTATTTGCAGGAGCGATACGGATCGATCTATCTCACTTAAGGCCGTCCTCCGGTGGTTGGCCGGATGGCTCCACCGCGCGTCCGGCGGGGCTGGCCGGGGCGGACAAGCGTCGTGGTTAATGGGGTTTGCGCAGGGCGTCGGTGGGTAGTTTAGGGTGGTGTCTGCGCGCAGCTCTTCTTGGCTCGGATGATCTAAACTATGGGCCTCATCGATACCCACACTCATCTGGAATCATTTTTGAGAAACGGCACCTTGCCGGCCGCGCTTGCTCGTGCCCAAAAGGCGGGGGTTGAGGCGATGATCACGATTGGGACTTCGCCGGAAGACTGGGTTGAATATCGGAGGCTGGCGGGCGATTTTCCGAGCGTTGTTCACTATTCGGTTGGCCTCCACCCGTGTGCGGTTGAGTCGACTTGGGAAGCGACTTTGGCGCCCTTGGCGGGGTTCTGGGGTGATGGATTAGCGGGGGTTGGGGCGCGCGCGAGTGCCGGCGGCCCGCTGCGACCGGTGGCGTTGGGCGAGTGTGGGTTGGATCGTTTTCATCTGCCAAAAGACCCCGTGGAGGCCGCAAAGGTTTTCAGCTGGCAGCGGGATGCCTTCCACGCGCAGCTATTGATCGCGAAAAGAATCGGTTGTCCCGTGGTCGTCCATTCCCGCGGAGCGTTTGCCGAATGTGTCGATATGATCGATGCGAGCGGTGTCGATTGGGCGCGCGTGGTGTTTCATTGCTTCACGGAAGGGGAGGCGGAAATGGCCGAGCTGTCGCGCCGAGGGGGCTTCGGGTCGTTTACGGGCGTCTTAACTTACAAAAGCGCGGGAGCGGTCCGCGCGGCCGCGAAATCTCAGGGTTTGGCGCGCCTCATGATCGAAACAGACGCCCCTTACCTCACGCCTGTGCCCCACCGCGGCCAGCCCAACGAACCGGCCTTCCTCCGGTACACGGCTGACTTCGCTGCGAATGAGGTGTTCAGCGTTACTCCTGACGAGCTTGCGCTCATCACCAGCGCGAATGCCCGCCGTTTTTTCGGTTTATAGCCCGGCTCGGTGCAGATCGACTGGCCGCTGATTTTGACCGCGCGTCTGTCTGGGTCGGGCCAATCGGTTGAAGTCCGGCGGAGCTGTCCGGCGGACCAGAGCCAACCAATCGGCCCTGGCGTGGTGGGGTGGAATAGATGGGATCCGCTTAAGTCTCCTCGAACTTCCGCGCGAAGAGCCCCTCGATTTCTGTGAGGAGCGCGGCCGCGTCGGCGCCCGTTGCGATAAATTTCACTTTCGATCCTCGGCCAGCGGCGAGCATCATCAGTCCCATAATACTCTTTCCGTTTACCTGTTCGTCATCTTTTTCAACGAACACATCGGCTTTGAATTTATTCGTGATCCTCACAATCATCGCAGCAGGGCGCGCGTGGATTCCCATCTTGTTCTGGACTACCAACTCCTTGGTCAAAGAGAGATTGGCCGATGACGCATCACTTTTGTTCATTTAGGTACGGGTAGGATGACGGTCCGGTTGGTGTCGGTGGCTTGCAACTTAAAAACGGGCCGACAACCTGCACCGGCATGGCCCAGACTGCAATCATCGTCCCTTGCCGCTTGGAATCGACGCGATTTCCGCGCAAGTTGCTGCATATGATTAAAGGGCGACCGCTGGTGCTCTGGGTAGCGGCCCGGATTGCGCGAGAGGCCCCAGAGTTCCCGCTTTATTTTGCCGTGGATCACCCTCTCCTAGCCGAGTGCCTCGGCGCAGCGGGTTTTTCAGTGATCATGACCAGTGCCGCGCATCAATCGGGGACCGATCGTCTGGCGGAAGCCAACCGCATCGTGGGGGCAGATAGGGTGGTGAATGTACAGGCGGACGAACCGTTGGTGTCAGGGGGCCAGATTCGTATGCTGGCGGCTTTACTCGCCAGTGGGGTGCCGATGGCGACGCTGGCAACCCCCTTTCGACGCGCGGCTGATTTTGCGAATCCGAATCAGGTCAAAGTGGTGTTGGCGCCGGCGGTGCGTCGGGCGTTGTTTTTTTCTCGTTCGC
This sequence comes from Opitutus sp. GAS368, assembly GCA_945903465.1. Taxonomy (GTDB): domain Bacteria; phylum Verrucomicrobiota; class Verrucomicrobiia; order Opitutales; family Opitutaceae; genus ER46. The sequence continues at coordinate 34,167 of CAMDOF010000009.1, read as the reverse complement.
CACTGCCCTACGCGCGGGATCGGGCGGGGGTTGTTGACGATGCCTGGGTGCTGGCGCAGCCCTGTTTCAAGCATCTTGGGCTCTACGGTTACCGGGCTGATCTTTTGCAGAAGATTGCCACGTTGCCGCTGGGCCGGCTGGAACAAATCGAAAAGCTCGAGCAGTTGCGCGTACTCGAAAATGGTTACGAGATCGCGTGTGATCTTACGGACGATCTGACGATCGGCGTGGATTTGCCTGAAGATGCCGTTAAGTTTGAGCAGTGGCTCGGCTGAGATAGCTCAAGCCGAGCAGCGCGAGGGCGCGCCGTGGTTTCGCGCGCTCCGACTCCCGCGGGCCGCCTGGTCTAATTGGCGGTCGTTAGGTCGGGCTGACCATCGGAGTTCGAAGGGCGCTGGGGCGGTCGGCGTGACTCCGCGTGGTGCCGGCGCCCGGATCGGTTCCGCGGTTCCTTCGGCTTTGTGGGTCTCGGCGGACGCCGGCCGTCTCTCTAACGTTCCTGAGCCTCGCCTTCGCGATTGGCCGCAGCTACGTAATAATCCTTGTAGGATTTGTCGTAATATTGCGCATAATAGTAGCCCGAAACGGCCAGGTTGAGACCGTTGAGGACGGCGCCGAAGACGGGCACGTTCCCTTCTGCGAGCTTCTTGGCAGCGAACTGGGCCGCCTTCCGGCGCACTTTGTTGAAGAAGATCGCGAATACGGAGCCGTCCATTAAGGGAAGGATGATTTGGGCGTCGCTGACCGCGGCCAACGGCGGAGTGTCGAAAAAGACGCGATCATAGCGTATGCGGAGAGTGGCAATCATTTCCTCGAAGGCTTTGCTATTGAGAATTTGCGTCGGGTTTTTCGCGCGTCCACCGGTGGTGATCACGTCCATGTTCGGATGCACGTTTTTCAGCACGCATTGTTCGATGGTCGCGGTGCCGGCGCAGATATCGATCACCCCGCGGGCATTCTCCAATCCCAACGAGGTGTGGACGTTCGGCTTGCGGAGATCGCAGTCGACGATGGCAACCCGCTCGCCGTGGGAGGCGAACGTGAGCGCGAGGTTGATCGTGCAGAAGGTTTTACCCTCGCCGGGAATCGTGCTCGTTGTGAGAATACACTTCGCGTTCTTGCTTTCGTCTTTCAACCGCATGGTGGCATGGAGTGTGAGAAATGCTTCCGCCACCTGGCGGTCTTTTTGATTGGTCACGATCTGAGCGCGTTCGGTCACCTCCAGTTTTTTGATTTGCGGTATAATACCGATCAAAGGCAGGCCGACGACGGCCTCCACATCGTAGGAGCTCTTCACCCGATCATCGAGGAAGGCGACCAAGAAGGCAAACGCGAGGCCGAGCCCCAGCCCGCCAACGACTCCTAGGCCGAGGTTGAGTGGAATGTTCGGTGAGATGAATTTACCCTCCATGCTGGGAACGGCGATGTCGACGATGCGAGCGTTCTGACTGCTGATGCTGCTCGTCATCGTGGTTTCGCGACTGCGGCCAACAATCGTCTGCAGGATTTGTTCGTTCGTCTTCAATTCCCGTTCGCGATTGTTGTATTCAAGGGCGGCGCGATCCAGATCGAGCGACTCTTGCCGCCGCTTGGTTAACTCCAGCTGTTGTTGCTGAGAGTTCCTGAGGGCGTTTTGGTATTCGGATTCTACTTGGGCGCTGGCCGTCGCCACGGCGCGTTTTAATTCCCGCTCAGTTTGCGTCAACGAATTAGCCGCCTGAATGTATTTGGGATGGCCAGACCGATAGTGTTCTTGCAGCGTGGCGAGGGCGATTTTCTGCGTCGCGAGCTGGCTGGTCAGGTTATTGATTAAAGAGTTGCTCGCAATAAATGGTAAGTCCGTGGGGTCGCCCCCTTTGGCTTGGAGTTCCTTCAGTTGGTTCAAGCGGACTTCGGCGGAGCTCAAAAGGCTTTTGGTTGCCCCCAATTGCGAATTGGCTGATTTCAATGACTCGTTGACGATGTCTTTGCGCTGATCGAGCGATACCATGATGGTTTTCTCCCTGAAATCTTGGAGATCAGACGCCATCTTTTCGACGCGTTTTTGTTGTTCAACGACGGTTGCTTTGAGGTCGTCAATCGCCTTGGACGACTCGAGCGTCTTCATCGCCAAGTTATGGTTGATGTACTCTTCCGCGTAAAAATTAGCGATTTTGGCTGCGATGAGCCGATTCTGATGTTGATAGGAGATGGTAACGATGAGAGTGAGCCTTTGGAGCAGCGCCTTGCGGTTGTTCGCCAAAATGTCCGCCACCGACCCGCCCGTTTGGTCGTTCTCGTAGGGCAAGAGAAAGGCTTTTAGGTCATCGCCCTTCAGCCGCTCAACCACGCGTTGGGTCAGGCGCGCGCTCTCGATGATTTTCATCTGAGTATTGAGGTCCTCCGCGCCGCGGATATCCGTATCCATGACTTGCTGAATCTGCAGCACGGCCGCCTCTCGGCGGAAAATCTGCACGGTCGCGCGTGACTCATAGATTTTAGGCTGGTTGACGGTATAGATCGTGGCGCTCGAGATCACGATCAGAAAAACGACGACCACGTACCAAAGGCGTTCTCTCAGGACCAGCAGGTAATCCTGCATCGTCCGCTGGGCGCTACCGCCAGATGATCCTCCCTCGCCGTAGTTACCAGCGGCGTAACCTCCGTAGTTATAGCCGTAGCTGCTGCTTTCCGATGTTAATTTCTGACCAATTTCCGTTGCCATGATTTTAAAAAGTAAAGTTGAGGATAATCATTCGCCGCCTTTGAATCGGACGACTTGCGCTGCTCTTTAGTCGGAGAGCCCGTTCAGACGCAGTACTCAGGCCCCTGGGCGGCGTGGTTTTGTTGGGAACTCGGCTCGGTTTAGAGCAGCCGCTCTCCGACGAAGATGACGTCGTCGGGGTTCAGTCTGACGGAATCTTTGCCGCCGCCTTTCATGATCTCATCAACGTTAATGGTGGTGGTTATGGGATCCCCGTCACCGGTACTGCGCGTGAGTTTCACTTTTTTAAGATCCGCGAGCCGACTATGGCCTCCGGCGAGAGAGATGGCGTCGAGAATCGTTAGCCCCCGCTCGGGCGGGAAAAGCTTGCGGCCGGCCGAGTTGACGGCCCCGAACACGTTGACGCTACGCTCCGCGTACTTCGTCACGATTACGCTTACTTGAGGTTTTACGAGATAGTCCTTGTCGTAAAGATCGCGGATCATCACTTCAGCCTGACGGGCGGTCTTGCCCTTGAGGTTAATGTTGCCGATGAGGGGCAGGAAAATGGTAAATTCTTGCGAGATGCTCACCTCGCCTTGTTTATTAATATCATCCTCTTGGTAGACTTGGACTCGAAGGGTATCTTGCGGCTGAAGAAGGTAGTCGCTGGTTGTTAGTGCACTGGATTTTCTGCCATCTCCCGCCATCGCCGAGTCATTCTGCGCAGACCGGACGAACGGCAAGCAAGGGGCGATAGCAGAGAGAATGATGATGTGAAAAATGCGAGAATTCAGCGAGGACATGGAATGGCGAAATCTTAAGAGAGTTTACGCTGATTGATCTGAGGTCAAGCGAGGTCTGGCCGGATGTCTGAATTTGGATTTAATTGGCAGTGAAGTCAGCGGCCGCGAAGTCCGGACCAAGACAGGGGAGGGGAGTTTGGATGAGCGGGTAAGTGACGAAGGAAGAAGCAACTAGCTTTGAGCTAAAGAAAACTGAGGAGCACAGCACGTTCCAATGGGATGAATCTATCCGCGATGTCTGCTGAAGAAACGTTGGCCGTGGTGACGCGGCGGCAGCGCCAACGGCAATTGCCGGCGCAAATGGCCGCACTCCTCGACGAGGTGGCAAATCGTGCTGGCGCGATCAACACCGGTGACGAAGCCGAGGACGTAATCGTGGAGCGCACGCGCTAGTTCGGCCGGAAGGCGCTGACGCAGTGGGCCGAGCAGCGGCACGCGGCGGTGCAGCCGGCGCGCACCGCCCGCTTGGGCCAAGTGGGTAAAAACTCTGAGGCAAACGCCCTCGGCCCAATTGGTTCACTTTGCACAACGCGGTTGGTTGCTTTCAGTTGAGACTATCGTTGGCTCATTCGTTGTCGTTGTCTGTTCGTTGCTGGCCAGAGCGGCACGCCGTCGCATCGGACTTTTGCCAGCGCCAGGAAAACTGGATTTGTGGGGGGATTAAGAGGGCGCCTATAAATCCTCCCACCCTCAAAACGAATACGTCGTCGTGAACCGGGCTTCCCGAGGATCGATGAGATCGAGCCGGCCAAACGGCACACCGCGGCCGCCGGGTAGCACGTAGCTAAGGTCGTTCGTCAACAGGCGGACGGGCACGGGATCCGAATTGTCGAGCACGTTGCTGACGTTGACTTGAAAACTAAAAGTACCCGGGAGCGTTTTGAATTTCCGGGTATAGCGCAGCATGAGATCGACGTAGGAAAGCGGGCGGCCGGTCAGCTCCTTGCCAGCCGCATCGGCGCCGATGATGTTCGCGCTGCGCCAGCGCCAGCCTCCGCCGGCCGACCCGCCCTTCGCCCACCCTTTCTTGAAATCATACGCGGTGAACAGGCTCAGCTTGTGCGGCCGCAGGCCCCATCGTTTCTCCTGATCCTGTTTCGAGGAATTTATGTCATCGACGAGATTGAATAACTCCTGCGCCACGGTGACGGACGCGCTGGTCGAGAGCGTCGCGGGATTCGCCGCGGGCCGCGTCGCGCCCAGCTCGATCCATTTCGATACCGTGCCGCCCGCAACATAGGCGTTTGGATCGATCACGAATTGGCCAGCGGCGTTTTGGGTCACGCCCTGCTTGGCCAGGCCACCGGCCTCCGTCTTTAACCCATACCAGGCGAGAGCTTCGTTGTAGAGGTTGGAGCGGGCCGAGTCGGTGTAGGAGTAATTGAGCACGAAACGCCAGTCCCTCGTCAGGTTCGCCGTCAGGCGCGCCTCGTAACCGGACGAATTGAAATCCGAAAGCGCGCCCGAGATGTTGGGGACGTAGGTTGCCGTGAGGGCCTGCCACTGGCTTGTCGTAAACGGCAGGTTGGCACCGGCCAGCACGCCGCCGAATGCCTCCACCACACGCTGATTGCGATTGCTGAACGCCCCGTTTGCAATGAACGACCCGGTCGCCCCCCGCTCCGCCGACTTGAAATAAACCAACTTCGCGTTCAGCCGGCCGCCAAACAAATCAAGGCTCACACCGTAGTCGGCGCCTTGACCAACCGGGGCGCCAGCGAGATTACCATTGGGAAACACCGTGCGGTTGAACGAGGGCACGCTTACACTTGACGATCGGTTCGCGAGCAAAGAAATCGCGGCCATGACGTGATACACTAAGCCGGTCGTCCGGGTCTTTCCCGCAAAATGATTCGTCGTATATTTCGCGGGATCGGCATCAACCACGTCACCCAAAATCGGATCGTTCCGGTAGCCGAGTGCGTCGAGCTTTACGCGGTCCCCGCGATAACCGAAGGTGGCGACGAGCCGGTCGCCCAAAAAGTGGCTTTGCAGCGCGCCAAGCAGCGAATCGGTCTCCTGAATCGCGCCCGCGCTCGTACCGCCCGTCGCCGGATCGTTCGCGTAGACCGTCCGGTAGGTTTGTCCGCCAAAAGGAATCGTCGCCGGCACTGAGCGCCAGTCGCCCACGCGATAGGTTTCGTAGTTTCCCTCTGTCAGGTAATTTCGCACGGTCACGCGATTATTCGCATTGATCGGATCGGCGCTGAACGGGCGCCCCGCTAGCACGAGCCAGGTATTCGTCCGCGTGTCAAAATCGTACGAATGCGAGGCGAACCCGACGAGGCTGTGCCGGCCGAACCAACGCGATTTGGTGTCGACCAAATACGAAAGCGACGCGCGCGTCTCGCGATAGGTTTTTAAATGCCTGTCGCGCCGCCAGTCGCCGTCGAAGTAGAGCCGGCCGGCAAAAGGATTCGGCGCCCCGCCAAGACCGATCACGCGGTTCGGATCGGCCCGCAGGACCGGGCTGGCACCCACCATGAGATTCAGCACGGCGTTGGTCTCCTGGTAATTGTGAGCGACGTTCAGAAAGAGGCGATCTGAGAACCGATAGTCAGCCGTCAGGGTGTAGTTCGAAACGGTCTGCTCACGGTTCATGCCAGGCCCGGACGCGTTGTTGAAAATCGGGTAGACCGTCGCGTCGCTGATGCGGAGGGTGCCGCCGGTGTGGCCGGCGCTGCCATCGGGCGAGCGGACGGCGGAGTTGTTGTAGGTTCCGGAAAGATAGGTGCCAATCGCGTCAAAAAACACGCCGTTGTTTTCGATCAACGTGAGGCGGTGGTTAAGCCCGCCGCTGGCACCGTTCCGTCCCGTCACCCCCAGCGCAATCTGGGCGGCGTTGGGCAGCGCCGTTGTGGGCGTGAAGGTCACCGCGTCCACGCCTTTTGCCGCGCGGTTGTCATACCATGCGAGCAGTTCCTCAGATTCCAAGCCCGAGCGCAGGATCGCGTTCACATCGCGGCCGGTCTCGCCCATCACCATGAACGTGAGACGCGAGGTCGGCCGTACGTTGAGCGAACCGAAGATGCGCTTTTTGTCCTGATAGTCGAAATTGCGCCAACCCGTATTTTTTTGATCCACCGCCGCGACGAGCAACGCGAGCCGGTCTTTCTTGAGCACAAGATTTGCGTCGAATTCAACCCGGCTGCGGCTCCACGAGCCAAACCCGTGGCGCACGTTCGCGCTGTCGCGATAGGGTGTGGCGACCTTGGACGATTGATTAATGATGCCGCCGACCGCGCCAATACCGAAGAGAATGCTGTTGGGCCCACGGCTGTCGTCGTAGCGCCCGATGCGATAACCATCCCCCGGTCCGATGCTCGTGAAGTAGTCGAGCCCCTGACTCGCCGCGATGCCGCGAGTGAGGATGCCGCCGTTAAGATTCTGCGCGTTGATGAACGCGTTCTGGCCCGAGCCGGAGACTCGCGCCTGCGTATCCACCTCGGAGCTCACCGAGTATTCGACTAGCTGTTTGATGTCCGTGATGGCGAGGTCGTCGAGAAACTCCCGCGTGAAGGCCGACACCGAGCCCGGCGTGTCGCGGAGCTTCGCGTTGAGCCGGCTGCCGGCGAGAGTGTTCTCCGCTTGGTAGCCGACGTCACGGCTGGTGTTGACGGTGAAGGGGCTGAGTTCGACGACGTCCGCGGTGGCGGGCGGCGGTGCGATCGGTGAGTGTTGAGCGAACACCGCGGCAGGAATTGCCGCCGCGGCGAGCGCCCCGCCGATCCATCGGCTCACGTCTGTCATCGCCCGGCGCCGCCATTGATCGAACCGAACGGGAATCTTCTGAGTGTTCACAGGATTTTTTTGCGGGGACGCTCTGAAAAGTAATCAGGATAGCCCGGTCGTGGTGGGCCGCCCTTCGGCGGTTGAAGCTCAGTGCGCCTGCTTTGGGAACCGCGCCCGCAGCAGCGTCTCAGCTTCCCGCTGTACGCTGGCAAACGACGGATCGTCGACCCGGTTGCGGGTTTCCGCCGGCTCGTCTGCTTCGACATACAGTTCACGCGCGACCGTGTCGCCCGTTTTCCAGTCGCGCCACTCGGTATAGCGGACGCGCGCTGTCCGGACACTGCAGCCCATCGCTTTTGGTACTTTCTCGGGCTCGCGGTCGTAGTATCCAGGTCGCGGATGCTGCGTAAAGGCCGCCGGCTTCACTATGGCGGCGGGATTTCGGAGCACCGGCACAAGGCTGGTTCCTTCGAGCCCGACTACGGCCGGCAGCTTGCACAGGTCGACGAGCGTGGGAAACAAATCGATCAGTTCAACCAATGAGCTTGTCCGTTTCCCCGCCTGCGCCGAACCCGGCGAAGCGATGAACAACGGCGGGCGCGCGTCGAATTCGAAGTTCGACGTCTTGCCCCACTGCGTGTGCTCGCCGATATGATATCCGTGGTCGCCGACGAACACCACGATGGTGCGATCTGCCACGCCGCTCCGGTCCAGCGCGTCGAGCACTTTCCCGAGTTGTGCATCCATGTAAGAGATGTTGGCGAAGTATCCGTGGCGCATCTCCGACTCCTGCGCGGGTGTCAGCGTCACGCGCTCGCCGGGCAGCCCGAGGATTTCGCGGCTGTCGTGAAACGCGATCTCAGGCGCTCCCACCGGGCGCCTCGGATCGAGCGGCGGCAACTTGGCGCGGTCGTAGAGGTCCCAGTACTTCTTTGGCGCGTTAAACGGTGCGTGTGGTTTCCAAAAACCGACCGCGAGGAAGAAAGGTTGATCCTTCACCTCGCCCAGCACGCGGACCGCTTCGGCGGCCACGCGGCCGTCGTAGTAGGCCTCGTCGGGCACGTCGCGGCTCTCGCACATGAAAACGTTGAGATACTTTCGCGGCCCGCCCGTGGCCTGGTTCGGTGGAATCGCGCCTTGGACCTGCGGGCTGTCTTCGCCATGGGTCGCGTAATGCAGGAACTCCGGGGCGCTCCAGGAGCGCGCGTCGCCCTTCACCGCAGTATGCCAGTTGTGGAATATCTTGCCCACACACCGCGCGGTGTAGCCGTTCTGTTTAAAATGCTGCGGCAGCGTCTGCACTTCGGGATTTTGATCGCGGAAATGAGTGCTGTTGTTCCAGATCTTGATCGTATCGGGCCGCAGCCCCGTGAGCATCGACGAGCGCGACGGGTTGCAGACCGCCTGCTGGCAATAGGCCCGGTCAAACTGCACCGCCCGCCGCGCCAACCGGTCGAGATTCGGCGTCACCGCTGGCGAACCGTAGCTCGCGAGTTCGGGCCGGTAATCATCCGCCATGATGAAGAGAACATTTTGCCGCACCGTCGCCGCCGCCGCTGACCGAGAGAGCAAAGCCACTGTGATAACCACTAAAACGGAGAAGCGTTTCATTTTGGCTCGTCTATTTCGCCGGGTTGGATTTCGCCGTTTTCCCGGTCAGTTGCCGGATAAAAAAATCCGCCATCTCATCGTTCGGATCGGCGCCTTCGTCGCGGTGACGGACGATACACTCGATGCCAAGCGCGTCCATCTGGGCCTTCAGCCGCAGCCCGAAGTTGATGTGATGAATCCCCTGTCCGTCCTTGGCATTCGCCGGCAGGACTCGCCCCTCGCTGTAAAACGCATACACCGGCGGATCGTCGCGGGTCAGGTAATTGATGGCCGACGCGGCTTCGTAGATTTTGTGCGCGCGGGGTGTGTCGATCTCGTCCAGCTTCACGCCGAAAAAATCCGGCAGCGCCGGGTGCCTTGCGGCCGCCTCGCCGACCCACTCCCGAATGACGCGCGGATCGTAGGAACTCTGCGCGCCGTTGACCGCCATGCACGTGAGCCGCGATGACTGGCGCAGCACCGGATCGGGGTTTCTCGCGTCGGCCAGATCATCGTGAAACCCAATCCACAGCGAAGTCCCCGCGCCGGCCGAACCGCCGGTCGAGCCGACGCGCTTTGGGTCCAGGTTCCATTCCTTCGCGTTCGAGCGCGCGAACTGGATCGACCGGGCCGAGTCGAGATAATGCGCGGGAAAACTCACTTCCGGGGAGAGCCGGTAGTTGATCGCCATGACCGAAATACCGTTGGCCAGCAGCCGCGTCAGTAGCCCGACCGGCACGCCCTCCTTGCTCCCAGCCCGAAACCCGCCGCCGTGAATGAAGACGACAAGGGGCGTCGGCGTATCCGACCTCGCCTGCCACAGATCGAGCACGTTTCGCCCATGCGGCCCATACTTCACATCGGCCAGATCGGGCTTCGGTTTTAGCGGGCCTTTTTTCTTGGCCTCCTGCGCGCTCAGCGGCGCGAGAAACAACGTCCACGCCAACAGCGCAACTGCGGCGGCGCGGGCCGGGACGCCGTGCGTCCAACGAAGCAAGGGGAACTTCATGGCTGTGATCAAAAAGGCTCGGAGCGCCCAGAGCGAGGCTGCGCTTGAAATTTTCGCAAACGGTGATGGTGCGGCGCCGCTCTGATGAAAAAGCAGCTTGGGGGAAAGACTCCACGGGGTGAGCATGAGAAGACGTTTTATGCGTGGAGGGGGCGATCCATCCCGCGACGACCAGAAGGGTGAACAAGGTTGAGCCATCGCCCCTTGGGTCGGAACCGCCGGATCGGGAACTGCACGTAATTCTCGACAACGCCTGCACCCATAAAGAATCCGACGACTGGCTCACGCGACATCCCGACGTGCAATTTTACTTCACCCCGAACTCGGCGAGCTGGGTCAACCAAGTCAAAATCGGTTTCGGCCTCGCGCTAGAATTCTTAACGAAGCTGCGAGCATCTCTCCGCCGCCAAGGTTTTTCTTGAGACGGCGGCGAGTTCGGTTCAGGACGACATCGGTTCAGGATGCTCGGCTTTAGCGGAAGCCAGCGAATGAGCGAGAGCGCCGCGATCGCGCGGGCTACGGGGCGCGGTTCTTGGGCTCGCTCTCTTCGGGTAAACTTTTTTGGAGTGAATCGGTGAAAACCGTTATGGGGCATGGCCAGCCGCGAGCAATGCTCGTGCGGGGGAGTGGGACGAACGAAGAGGCGCGCGCGGCGTTTGCTTTGTTGAGGAGAGGTGCGGGCAGCCCGATCGGGTCATTATAGGGTGCGGGGGATGGTTGGTTGGGTGGGTGCGTAATTCTCGCTAACTGATGCGACCGGTTAACTTTGCATAACGCGGTTGATTGTTGGGGCGAGGTTTGGCTACTTCGGAACTCGCGTGAGTCGAACTCGAAAAATTTTCTACGGCGGCTGGGCGGGCGTTGCCCTATCGCTTTTGCTGATAGGTCAGGACGGGGTGAGTTTGAACCCGGCGATCCCGCTCGTGCCGCCGACGGCTGGGGTTTCGCTGGGCGCGTCGGTGATCGCTCGGTCGGCGGCGCAGCGGGCGCAAGACTTGGGTTTGCCCCTCATCGCGGCCGACATTTTGCGTCGGGCCCGGGAGGTTGCCCCCGCTGACCGCCTTGCGCTGACCTTGGCGCTGGCGACGGCCCTCTTGGATGGTGGGCGGATCGACGAAGCGGTGGTGGCTCTCGATGAGGTAAAGGAGTCCGCGGGGGCGGCTTGGCGGATGCGCGCGGGGCTGGCGGCGTTTTACCTCGGAAAACGTGATGAGGCGCAAGCGCACTGGGATTTAATTAAGCTGGATGACCTCGCGCCACCCGATCGGCCTTGGTATTGGTTTTTGACGGGTGCGCTCTTAGACACGGTACCGCTGCGCGATGGTGCCGCCATCGCCAAGGCGAACGAGTTTTATTCCAAGGCCGAAGCGGCGGCCCCGAACGAACTGGCCAAGGCGCGGTTTCAATTGGCGGGCGAAAGGGTCAGGTTGCGGACGGTGGGAACACCGAAAGAGTCTGATCTTAAGTCTGCGCGTGACAATTATGAGCGCTTCCAAGGGACCCCTTTGGGTTATGATTTTGCGAAATCTTATACGGTGATGCTGGATATGCTGGGGCGAAGGGGCGATGCGGTGACATTTTTGCAGGCGGTGCTTATTCCGATTCAACGAAGCGAGCGGGAGGCTTGGGATACGCTGCGGTTGATTTTGGGGGTGCTCGGCGATAAGACGCGGACTGGCGCCGGTCGTCGGGCGCTGACTCAACTTGTGGAGACGGGCAATAGTCCCGAGCGGCAGCGGCAGGGTTTGCAATTGCTCGCGGCTGATTCGAGTGCTGAGCCGGAGCGGGCGCCCTTTCTTGGATGGTTACGGACGTTAATTGAGACGACCCCGGCGCATCCAATTAAGGAGAGTCTCTATTTTTATCGTGCGCAATTTGCGCTTGCGGAGAAAGATTTTGGCGCAGCTGAGGAGGATGCGCAGGCGCTCCTGAAGCAATTTCCCCGTTCGCCTTTGCGGGTTCACGCTTTGAGCATCTTGTTGCATTCGGCCTGGGAGCAGCGGCGGTTTCGGCTCGCGGCGGATTTTGCGCAGCGGGCCCGCGCTGAAATGGCGCCGAATGGCACGGCGAAAGGCAACGGATCGCTGCAGTTACCTCGAGCGCGAATGGAGCTGGGGGTCTTGGAGGCCGAGGCGCGGTTTCGAGCGGGGTTGACGGCGGGTGATCGCAACGATTTCCGGCTGGCCGCCGATGCCTATACGGCGGTTTTGGCCGAGCGACCCAACGGCTGGGACGTGGCCAAGGTGGGTGCGTTGATGTACCAGCGGGTGCTCGCGGAAATTAAAGCGGGCTCTGGCGCGGCCGGCGAAGTGATCGATGCACTGGCCCGCGATCCCTCCTTTGACTTGGAAAACCGCTGGCAGGCCGAATGGAGCTGGGCGCGCGCTCTGCAATTGGAGGGGGATAGCGGAATGCAAGCCGCTTACACGCGTGTAAACAGACTGCTGCGTGAGCCGGTTCCGAGCGATTCGTCGTTACAACCAGAATTGCGGGTGCGCATGGCCTGGCTGCAAGCGCGACTGGCCTTTGAATCCAATGAGGCAGAAGCCGCGGTCAGATTGGCCGATGCGCTCGCGGCGAGTTTAGGAGAAATCGAAATCGGTTTACGGACGGAAATTGCCAGCACGGCGGTCCTGCTTAAAGCGCGGGCGGAGTTTGCACTGGGCCGGGAACCAGCTGCGCTGGAGACGCTGAAGGGGCTGCGGGAGAGATACCCGATGACGGATGCCGCGAGCTCATCATTCCTGATCGAATCTGAATACTACGCGGTGCAGGATAAAATCGATGAAGCGCGGAATCGGCTCATCAGCCTCACGGATAATAGTAATTATAAAAACAGCGAGTATGTGCCTTACGCACTGTTCCGATTGGCCTTGCTCTCCGAGCGCTTGGGGCGGCCGGAAAATCTTCAAGAAGCGAATAAACGAATCGAAGATCTGATTGAGCTCGTGGCCAAAACGCCGGCAGCGGGTCAGGCTGATCTGGTCTTTGCGGCTCGGCTTAAACAAGGGGATATTTTTCGTAAATTAAATGATTTTCCAGCCGCGCAGCGTGCGTACGAAGACATCGTTAACAAGTATAGTCGGCGCCCAGACGTGGTCCTGGCGCAACTCGCCCTGGCGGCAACTCACAACGCGCAGTCATCGGCGGATGCGCCCCAAACGCAGAGCCATGCCGATGCGGCGCAGCTTATTTTTGAGGAACTGCGCGACCGGGTAGATGCGCCGAAAGATGTCCGGGTCGAGGCGGGCTATAATTTGGGGAAACTGCTGGAGCGGCGTGGTAAACTGGCGGCGGCAGCGCGCGTGTGGTGGCAAGACGTGGTCGATCCATTTCTGGTTGGGGAAACGCAGGCGTTTGAGTCGGGGGCCAAGCGTCTTTACTGGTTGGCGCGAACGTTGCGCGAACTCGGCGAGGTGTTGGAACGGCAAGGACGGATCGAGGAGGCCAAGGCGGCCTATCGTCTTCTGTTGGAGAAGCGGTTGCCCTACGGCGAGGCTGTGGCGCGCGCGCGGTTGCAGCAATTAGGGGTGCTCCCGATCAAACCTTAACCTTAATCCTCGCGCTTTCGGGTTGCCGATGCGTTTTCATCTTTAACTCTTTTCATTGATGTCTGGCTCTGATCTTAGCTGGTTCGCCAAAGGCGGCTCCGTCATGTGGGTGATCGTCGCACTCGCGGTGCTCGGTCTTACCATTTTCCTCGAACGCGTCCTCTATTTGCACCGGGGACAAATCCGCGCGAAGGCGTTCGTGGAGGGTATAAAAAATATTCTGGCGAAGCGTCGTTTGGTGGAGGCTCTGACCGTCTGCGAAGAAACCCCCGGGCCTGTGGCGGCCGTGGTCAAGGCGGCGCTCCTCCACGCGGATAAATCGCCGGAGGCGATGCGTTTTCACGTGCAAGAGGCCGGTATCGTCGAACTGCCGGCGCTCGAACGTCGGTTGGGTCTTATCGCCGCCGTCGCCCAAGTGGCCCCGCTGGTCGGTTTATTGGGGACAACGCTCGGAATGATTACGACCTTTCTGGCCTTCGAGAAAGGCGGGAACTTTGCGCTGGCCTCGGTGCTAGCCGTCGGCATGGGCCAGGCCCTCATCAGTGCCGCGGCCAGTCTCATGCTCGCGATTCCTGCGCATCTGGCGCATCATTTCCTAGCCGCCCGCGTTCGTTCGATTGTTCGGGATGTCGAATGGTCGGGCAACGAGATCATGAATTTCTTGCTGCTAGAATACCGGAGCCAAAAAACTGGCGAGCACGCTGGCGGAAGCTAGTTCATCGCCTCGGTCATGCTTACCCGTCCACTCGAATTAGCCACCAAGCTGCAGCCTGAACCGCGGAATTTTGACGCGCTTTTTTTTGTCAATATTGGCCTGATCGTGCTGTTTTTTTCGCTCTTCGGATCGGCCTACGTAGTCTCCCCGGGGTTGGGCGTCGATTTTCGATTGCCCGCAGTCAATGGGTCCAGCGCGAGCGGAGCCGTGCCGACCCACGTCATCAGCATTACCAACTCTGGTCAGATTTTTACGGGAGCTGGGCTGAGAAAAATCGAAGAGCTCGGTGATTGGTTGCGCCAGCAGGGCGTCGGTTTCCCCGCCCCGTTGCTGCTCGTCCGCGCCAGTGATGGCGTGCCCGTTTCGCTGATGGCGGCGGTCGCCAATGCTGCGCGCCAGGCCGGTTTTGATTCCATCTGGGCGGCAGAAGAGGCGCTGACTCGTGCGCGAAAACCGGGACTTTGACGGTGAGGCGATCATTCTTCAGGGAAAACCTTCGCTGGGGCGTCGCCTTCGGGTTGGCGAGTGGACTGGTGGCTTTAGGCGTGGGGCTTTTTCAGCAGCCGGTGGCGGCCTTGGCGGTCGGGTCGGCGATAGTGCCCGCCCGCCCACCGGTCATCGTAATGGTGCGAGCCGCCGGGACCGATGCCGTGCTCCGCGCGGAAACTGAAATACGCGATCTACGACCGCTTTTTCTGCCGACTTCCTTTAACGCGACGTTGCCGGAACCACGGCGAGAAGCCGGCCGGACTTTTCTCGATAACGAAATTTTGAGGCTGGGCTCGTCGGAAGCGGGTCCATCGGTCGCGCGGATGCTCCCTCCCGTAGTGACGATGAGCGGACTCCCGTTAGACCACGTGCGCTCGGTTGATATGCTCTCGGTTGACGCGGGCGGGCTTGAGCTGGGTGGCTTTGGGCGAAGCGCGGCCGTGCCGAGCGAGTTGGTCCAACAAGGCGGGCGGCTCGAGGTATTTTCGACGGAGACGGGGCAGCGGGTGCTGGCGGCCGTGCTCGCGCTCGAGGCGAAGCCGCCGACCGACCAGGGGTGGGAACCCTTTGAGTTATTAGCTGCCGTCGATCGCGCGGGCCTCGCCGCACCTTTGGTGGTTTCCACGACCTCCACCGTCGAGGAAGTGGATATTCATTTCAGGAATTTTCTGACCAAGCGATTTCGGATCGGTGACCGGCTGGCTCCGGGTTTTTATCGGATCGTGCTCGGGCCGTAAAGGCGTGGCGTGATCGCGGGCCGGGTGCTCGGGGCGGGTGGCAGATCGGCCGGGCGCAAGCGCCCGACGCTGCGCGGTGCAGACCCGCGTCGGCGGATAATCAGCAGGCGCGCGGGTGGTCGCGGGATCGCCTCACTCGCGGCGCTTCATCCTTATGCGGGGCGCTGGGGTCGCCAGTGCGGCGGGCGGCAAAGGGGTGGTGGCGTCCGGTGTCGCTGCAGAAGTGACCGTCGGAGGATTTCCGACCGGAGCCCCGGCCGGAGTCGCGTCCGCCGGCGCGGGGGCATCGCTGTCGATCATAAACGGCGTCAGCTCGGAGAGCTGTTCTTCGATCGAGAGCGAGATGCGGCTCGAGAAAGTGAGAAAGGCGATGACCGCGTTCAGGTTGGCGTCCTTTTGATTGAGCGCATCAAAGCGCCGCTTGAGCCAGATATTTACAGTCTGCAGTTCGGTGTAGAGCTGATTGAGTCCAGTCAGTTTCCAGTCGGGAGTGCCGCCGTGGCTGGCTACCGTGTATTGCTTTATTAAATACGACCCGACCATGCGGAAGAGGGTTTCTTCGAAATTCGCAAAGGGTAAATGCATTCGCGCCGGACCCCGCAAGCGGGCGAGGATTGGGCAGCCGCAATTGGCGAGTTTTAGGCCCATGAGCGAGCGGAGCGCGGATTGCGTGTCGGTTTTTTTTACGACGGTGCGCTCGGTGCTGCGGACCTCGACGTCGACCTCCTCGAATGAAGTGGAGCTAGCGAAGCGCGCGACGACCTGCTCGAGGGCGAGGGCGGCGGGGCAGTGGGAATGATCGGCGGCGGCCAACGGGCACCGGGGGCACTGGCAATAGTCCAGCTTGGTCCAAAATGCGGGCGTGGGTGCCGCCGATACCGGTGGCGGCGGGCTTGTGAAATCTACGTTGAAATCAATCGACTGACCGTCGGTAAATTTAAAGGTGTATTGAATCACAGATGACTTTTGATAATTTAAACGAGGAAATTAACGAGGGGATTATTCGCTGAATACCGCCGGAGCGGTGGGGTGTCGTCTCGCCTCAAAATGGGCGGGCGAGCATTTTTTCGCGAGACTAAGCCGGTGTCGGGAAGGAGCGGCTGAGCGGCGGTGAGGGTTTTTAAAAGTGCTCGCACGTAGGTGGCGCGGCCGGCGCCCGAGGGGAGACAACCTCGCAGATTAGCATCGACGAGGCTTGCTTCGGGTGGCTCGGCTCGTTGATAACCACTGATGCTCTCGGGGAAACTTCCATTCCGAGAGTGAGTCAACTCAACAAAAGGATACCCACCATGGGCGATAGATCTCCAAAATCGGTACAGAAAAAAGCGACGCAAAAGCAGACGAAAACGACTGCGGTTAGCCAAAAGAAAGTGGCGGTGACCGCGGCGCCAGCGGCAAAGGCCAAGCCGGCCGCTGCCAAGAAGAAGTAATTGAGACCGACGATCATGCAGACCCGCGAGGGACTGCATGATCGTCGGGCTTATTGTTAGTATGCTCGCGGCCCCCCACGGGCGGGGCCGGCGAGGCTGGTAAAGCGCTCGCTTTTCTCAAAGTAAAATCCCAATCAGGCTTTTACTTTTATGTATTTTTTTTCTCAGCGGCAGGTGATTTTTTTAGTTGGGGCGACCCTTGGTAATTGGGGCCTGCAAGCGGCGACCCCCGTGGAAAAGCCAATGTGGCTGGTGGATAATCCGCCGCCGGTGCAAATGTTGGTGCCGGGATTTTCGGTGCGCATGCTCCCGGTGGCGTTGCGCAATATCAATAACCTGGTCTATGCGCCTGATGGTCGACTGTTCGCCTTGGGTTACGACGGAAACGTGTACCAGCTCAAGGATACGGACGGCGATGGTTTGGAAGATGTCGCCACGGAATTTTTCAAAAACGAGCGAGGGCAGATTCCGCCGAGCATCGGGATGGCGTGGGGCCCGGGAGGCCTCTATCTTGCGAGCCGCGGACGAGTGATTCACCTCCGTGACAAGGGGGATGGGACGGCGGAGTTGCAGACGGTGACCGGCGGTTGGTTACCGCCGACGGCCGCGGCGGGCTCGAACCTTGACGCGGTCGGTCTGGCGGTAGACCCCGCGGGTAATATTTATTTTGGGCTGGGGTGTGACGCTTGGAACGGCGCCTATCGGGTTAACGCGCAAACGGGTATCGCGGCCTATAACCCGTTGAGCGAACGTGGAACGATCATCCGGCTTTCCGCCGACGGGAAGCGCCGCGACATTGTCTCCACGGGGCTGCGTTTCCCGGTTTCTTTAGCCTTCAATGCTGCGGGTGATCTTTTTTGTTCAGACCAAGAGGGCGCGACGTGGTTACCCAATGGAAATCCCTTCGACGAGTTGCTGCACATTGTACCGGGTCGCCACTATGGATTTCCTCCGCGGCATCCTCGGCATTTGCCCGGGGTCATTGATGAGCCGAGCGTATTTGATTATGGCCCGCAGCATCAATCGACCTGCGGTGTTCATTTTAACGAGCCGGTAGCGGGTGGGCGGGCGATCTTCGGACCGGCTTGGTGGCGCGGTGATGCCTTTGTCGCGGGTGAGTCGCGCGGGAAAATTTGGCGAACGCAGCTGGTTAAAACGGCGGTCGGTTACGTCGCCAAGAACGACTTAATCGCCTGCCTGGCGATGTTGACGATCGACGCGGTGCCCACTCCCCAAGGTGATTTGCTGGTGGCTTGCCATAGCGGAGCCCCCGATTGGGGCACGGGACCCCAGGGCGCCGGCAAGATTTTCAAAATCTCCTTTAATCATGAGAGCGAGCCCCAGCCGGTGTTAGCGTATGCGTCGAGCCCGACGGAGACGCGGGTGATTTTTGAACGCCCATTAGAGCCGGCGCACTGGCGGGCACTCGCTCGGGAAAGTCGGATGACGATGGGAAGGCACGTGGCGGCGGGCGATCGGTTTGAGTCGTTCGTGCCTGGGTATCAGGTGGTGAAAGACCAGCGCCGAGTGGAGCGGCAGGATTTACCGATCTTGTCGGCGGGAATATCGGCGGATCGGCGATCGCTGGTGCTGCGGACCGCGGTGCGGCGGGAGATTTCCCAATACGCCTTGATGTTGCCGGACGTGCAGAGGGGGATGCGGGCGTTGGCCGCGGAACGGGGTGAGTTAGGGCAGCATGCCGCGGTTGATTTGTTGACGGATATGGGAGGCGTTGAAGGGGAATGGCGCGATGCGTCGGGCGTTTTGCAGTGGAGTGGTTGGCTCCCTCATCCTGATTTGGCGGTCGCGCGCGCCATGACAGCGGCGAGTGAGGAGCACCGTCGGTTATTTTCATTACTGCCGTCGCCGGGGACTCTGGTCCTCCGCGGTCAATTGGATTTACACCTGATGTTGCGGACGGCGATTCAACCTGGGGCGACGCTGGATTTTACTTATCCGCCCGAGCAGGTCACGATCACTTTCAACGCGAGCGGGCGGCTGGAGTTGCAGACGACCGTGGGGGCGACGGTGGTGCAACCGAGCGCTGGCGAGGTGCGGATGACGGTTACAACGCAGGGTGCTGGTGCGCGGCCGATTGAGCTAAAGCTGACGACGGGAGGGGGCGTGGCGAGTGGTGGTGATCCGACGTTGGCGGTGGCGTGGTTGACCGCCGAGGATCAGCGGGCGCGGGCCTTGCCGCTGCGCCGCGTGCTCTTGCCTTGGGCGGAGCCCCCGGCGGTGGAGCGAGTCGCGCCGGCGGTGCGGGTGATACCGGAAATTGCGGGTGGTGACTGGGAGCGCGGCCGGCAGGTGTACCAAGGGGAAACCGCGGCTTGTGCGTCCTGCCATCAGATGCGCGGTGCTGGTGGCCTCATTGGTCCTGATCTGTCCAATCTTGTGCACCGTGATTATGCTTCGGTATTGAAGGATATCACGGAGCCCAGCGCCGCGATCAATCCCGATCGCATCGCGTATGTGGTGGAGTTAAAAGACGGGAGCTCCGTGCTGGGCATGATTCTGGAGGACACGGAGTCTTCGTTGCAGTTGAGCGAGGTAAATGGAAAAACTCGGGTGATCCCCAAAGTGGCGATCGCTGAGATGAAAGCGTCGGCGGTTTCGCTCATGCCGGCGGGATTGTGGACGGCGCTGAATGGCCAGCAGCAGCGGGATCTGATGACGTTCCTATTAACCGAAAAGAAATGAGCGGGCGCGCGGCGGCGCGCGCAGCCGCGCGGGATTTTTTGGACGTGGGTCGGCGTCCTCGCCGTTGACCTTATTCACGGCGGTTCGTGCGACCGCCGCCGGCTGGCGGTCAGCGCACGTCGAGTGGCCAAGTCTGGCTGGCCTGCTCGGCGAGGAGCGTGGCGGTGTAGTGCCCTGCTTTCAGGATTCCGGGGGGAATGGTGATGAGTACGGAAGCATGGCGACTCCGGGTGAGTAAATCCCCAGCGATGCGCTCGAAGGTGGGCGCGAGAACAACTTGGTCGCCTCGGACGTACAAATCGGCGCCGCCGAGCTGCTGTTTGTCATCAGGAAGTCCGCAGGTGAGTTGGATGATGTAAGGTTGCAGGGCGCTCACGCTAGCGGCCGCGGTAAGGGCGGTAATCGAGGTGGGGAGGATCAGCGGATCGACCAACGTGGCGCGCAGATCGGCTGGAATCCCCCCCGTCGTTCCTGTGATGATGGCGCCGCCGGTGGCGCGCACACCGTCGGCGGGGCGTTGGGCGAGAAGGGCGATTCTTTGGTAGCCGGCCGAGAGCAACCGGGAGACGGTCGCCCGATTCTTTAGGTCATTGTACGGTTCGAACGCGGGTCCGGGTTTGCGGTAGCGGAGTGTTACAAAGGTGTACGGTACGATCAGCAGGAGGATCGCGACGACGATCCATTTCATGGGCCAAGGTTGACGTGAGCGGGAAGCTGCAGGCATACGCCGCCGATTCATCGCGGTGGTGAGCTCGGCCCGCAAATACAATTGCTCCGGCGGCACGGGACTGTTTCGTTGCGGCCCCTCATGAAACTCTGGTCACAATTTTTTATTCCCACGTTGAAAGAAAGCCCGGCTGATGCGGAAATCGCGTCCCACAAGCTACTCGTCCGCGCCGGTCTCGTTCGGAAATTGGGTGGCGGACTTTATACGTACATGCCGCTCGGATTGCGGGTGATTCATAAGCTCACGCAGATATGCCGGGAGGAATTGGATGGCGCGGGCGGAATTGAATTATGGATGCCGCACGTCCATCCGGTTGAACTCTGGCAACAAGGACCGCGGTGGGCGGCCGCGAGGGAAATCATGTTTCGCGCGGATAGTGCGGGCGATGGTAAGCGGGCGCCGCGGGAGCCCGAGTTTGTGCTGGGGCCGACGCATGAGGAAGTGATCACGCCCCTGGTAAAGGCGGAAATCTCCAGTTATCGTGATCTGCCGAAAAATTTCTATCAGATTGCGACAAAATTTCGGAACGAGATTCGGCCGCGTTTTGGCCTGATGCGGGCACGTGAGTTTATTATGATGGATGCCTACTCGTTCGATGCGACCGACGACGGGGCGGTGACGAGTTACCACGCGATGAAAGCGGCGTATGCGCGTTTTTTTAAGCGAGTCGGTGCTCACGCAATCGCTGTGGAAGCAGATACGGGCGTGATGGGAGGTAGTTTCTCCCATGAGTTTATGGTGCCCGCGGAGATCGGCGATGATGATGTGATTTACAACGAAGCGAGCGGCTACGCGGCGAACCGCGAGAAGGCGACGAGTGGCTTGGTGGCGCCGGATTTGGTTGACGCAGCGCCGAGCGGTCCGCTCGAGGAATTTGCCACGCCCGGGGTCGTGACGATTGCGGCCTTGGCGGCGGCGCCCTACGCGGTGGGGGCGGACCGGCAGTTCAAGACGCTGGTTTTCATGGGCGATGGTAAGCCGTTTCTCGTGATTTTGCGGGGTTGTGATGAGCTCGAGGAAGCCAAGCTCGGGGCGCTGGGGTTTACGCTTTTCCGGGCGGCGACGGCGGATGAAATTGAACCCGTGATGGGGGCGAAACCGGGCAGTTTGGGCGCCATTAATGGGACGATTAAGAATTTTGGCGCGCTCGCGGGCATCTACGCTGACCACGCGATCCGGCTGATTGGCAATGGGACGACGGGCGCGAACAAGGATGGCTTTCACGTCAACCACGTGAATGTCACGCGGGATCTTGCCGTGACGCGCTTTGGTGATTTTCGTCGGGTGCGACCGGGGGAACCGGATCCTAAATCAGGGCAACCGTTGCAGGTGCGCCGCGGCATCGAGGTCGGGCATATTTTTAAGCTCGGAACAAAATACTCGGAGAAGTTCGGGGCCGTTTTTACTGACGATAAGAAAGAATCCCACCTGATGGTGATGGGGTGTTATGGGATTGGCATTAGTCGGACGATGCAGGCGGTGATTGAGCAAAGTCATGACGCGGATGGTATTATTTGGCCGTGGAACTGTGCGCCGTTTCAGGTGTTAATTTGTGTGATTGACCCGCAGTTGCCCGAAGCGATGGATTTAGCGCGGAAGCTGGCGCTAGCGGCGGAGCGGGCGGGGGCCGATGTGCTGGTGGATGATCGCGCGGAGCGGCCCGGGGTAAAGTTCAAGGATGCGGACCTCATCGGTTTGCCGCTGCGAATCACGATCGGAGGCAAGGGATTGAAGGAAGGGATCGTTGAGCTTAAGTGGCGTACGCAGAAAGAGGTCATTAAAGTGGCCTTGGCTGAAGCGGAGAGGTGCGTCGCAGCAGCGGTGCTCGAGGCGGCGGAACGCGCGCGAACCTGAGGGTGGGTTTACCCTCGGTGCGGTCCGGGGCAGTCGTTATGGGGGCGGGCCCGCGTCGGGAGTCGTGCGAGACGGCGCGATGGGGCAGCTGCCGTCAGCTTCGCCGAGACCAGCGTGGGTTTAGGCGAGGCGCGGCGTCGCGGGTGGACTTCGCGTCCGGTCTGGGCCTGGTTGCCTTGGCGGGCCGACTGGGCCGGGCGGTGGTCTCGGACGGACCGAGTGGTGAAAAATCCGGCCTGGATATGGCCGGGAGAACGGGCGGATCGTAGTTGTTTTTTAACTACGGTGATCGGGGCATTTGCCCGCGCTCGAGCTGATCGACGATGGGCAGATTGCGGCGAGCGTCGTTGTTCGAGGGATCGATCCAAAGGGCTCGGGTGAACGCGCGCCTGGCGTCCGCGAGCCGACCTTGTTGGCCGAGGATTAGACCGACGTTTACCCAATCGGAAACATTCCAAGGGTCGAGTTGGGCGGCGGTTTGGTAGTGAGCAAGGGCGGTGCCGGGCTGGTTGAGCTTCAGGTAGGCTTGCGCAAGTTCGCGATGAATCCCGGGGGACCGGGGATTGAGACCGAGCGCCTCTTGATAGTGGCGGAGACCGCGGGGGATGTCGCCGCGGATTGACCAGAAAGAGCCGAGATTAACGTGGAGTGATTCGTTGCGAGGTTCCCAGCGGAGATTTTGCTCAAGGCGGGCGAGGGCTTCGTCGAAACGTTGGTGCCGCAGGGCGATGATGGCGAGTTGGGTGTGGGCGTTGACGTAGTCCGGCTCGTAGGCGAGCGCCTTTTCCAGCTGGGCGACGACCGCGCTCTCGGGGCGACCGGCGGCTTGCGAGGCGGTGGCGAGCAGATAGCGAATCGAGGCGTTGTCCTCACCGCCGGCGATGCTTTTTTGGTAAAGTCGCTCGCTGTTTTCCCATGCCAGCACTTGCCGATCGGTTATGAGCGCGCAGGCCGCGAGACCGATGAACGCGGCGGCCGTGAGTGGGCGTCGCAGGCGAGGGTAAGTTGTGATTAGCTCAGCTCCTCCCCAAGCGAGGGCCGTAAAAAGACCAAGGAGGGGCATATAAGTGTAGCGGTCCGCCATGGACTGCGCGCCGACCTGGACAACCCCAATGACGGGAACCAAGGTCCCGAGGAACCAAGCGCCGCCGAACGCGAGCCACGGCCGAGCATGCCTTTGGCGCCAGACAATGAGGATGGCGAGGCCCAGGCTGATCGCGGCCGTCGCGACGAGTGAGGCCGGCCAGAAACCGGGATGGGCGTAAAGAGGGGAGAGTGATTCGGGCCAAAACATTTTCCCAACGTAGCGGGCATACGCGACGAAGGCGTTGCCGAGACGAGCTTCAAAAGAGATGCGCGCGGCGTAGTTGGCGGCGCCCGCCCCGGATTGCACCATCCAGGTGATGGCGCTGTGGGCCGCGACAATCGCGAAGAGCGGCATTTTTTCTATAATCAGGTCGCGCCAGGGGAGCGTGGGCCGTCGCCGCAGCGGCCAAGCATCAAGCAGCAGAAGTGTCGCTGGGAGGGTAACCGCCATCGGTTTAAAAAGGAGGGCGGTCGTGAGGCAAAGCGCTACGAGCAGATAGCGGCGGCGCGACGGGCGCTCGGTCCAACGGAGGTAAGCCCAAATTCCCAGCAGCCAGAAAACGGTACAAAGGAGGTCTTTGCGGCTGGAGATCCAAGCGACTGATTCGACGTGCAGCGGATGCAGGGCGAAAAGAGCGGCGACGCAAGCGGAGCGTCCCATCGCTTGCGTCAGGCGATGCCAAACCAGGAAAACCAAAGCGCAGTTCAGGAGGTGCCAGCCGACGTTTTCCCAGTGCATGGGCGCGGCGCGCAGCCCGAAGAGCTC
Source organism: Opitutus sp. GAS368 (assembly GCA_945903465.1). Taxonomy (GTDB): domain Bacteria; phylum Verrucomicrobiota; class Verrucomicrobiia; order Opitutales; family Opitutaceae; genus ER46. Next base: position 10,289 of record CAMDOF010000009.1, on the reverse strand, counting down.
GCAATCTACCATGTGCGAGACGGAGGTCAGCGGGTGCCAGTTGGCCGTGTGCACGGCGGTTGCGGCCCAAACCAAAGCCGCGGGGCGGAGGCCCTGATTAACCATCGGAGCAAACTCGACGTACGCGTCGTCGTCGAGGTTGACGAATCCGCAGGCGCCGACGTGCCGATAGGCGGCGAGAGTGGCCAAAAGCAAGGCCGCGGTGATCGCGAGGCGCGACGCCAAAGGCTGCCTGGTCGGAGCAGGGGGTGGGGGGAGCTTAGGCAATGGCGGGAGCGCGCGAAAAAATCAATTTGCGTGTGGTCGGGACCTCACGGTTTTCTGGTCGAATGCAAATGAGCACGCCGCAATTTTCCGAGAGAGCCGAGGGGGCGCAAGAAAATCTGGGACGGTGCTGGTATGCTGGTGGGACGAGGAGATTTTACCAATGATTAATGGCCACAAAATTGCGGTGGTTTTCCCGGCTTATAACGCGGAAAAGACTTTGAGCCAAACCTACGCTGAGGTGCGGGCGCAAGGCGTGGTGGACTACATCGCGCTGGTCGATGATTGCAGTGCGGACGGCACGGTTGCTTTGGCGCGGACGCTACCCGGGATCGACGTGATCGCGCATGATCGGAACCGGGGTTACGGCGGCAACCAGAAGACCTGTTATCGCGCCGCCTTGGCGGCGGGAGCTGATGTCGTGGTGATGGTGCATCCGGATTATCAATACACGCCTCGTTTAATTACAGCATTGGCGAGCATCGTCGCTTATGAAGTCTACCCGTGCGCGCTGGGTTCACGCATTCTGGGCGGTCAGGCTTTCAGCGGGGGCATGCCTTGGTGGCGCTATGTGAGCAATCGTCTCCTGACGCTCTTTCAGAACGTGGTGCTCAACGCGAAACTCTCCGAGTACCATACCGGTTATCGGGCGTTTTCTCGGCAGATATTGGAGGAGGCGCCGTTAGAGGCCTTCGATGATGACTTTATTTTTGATAACCAAATGCTGGTCTGGATCCTTGGCCGGGGTTTCGGGATCGGCGAAGTCACCTGCCCGACGAAGTATTTCGCGGAGGCGAGTTCCATCAGTTTTACGCGCTCGGTCCGTTACGGGTTGGGGTGCTTGTGGGTCGCGGTGGCGCATCGGTGTTCCCGTCGGGCGGTGACCCGCCGGCAGGTGATTGGAGGAGATCGCCGATGACGTCGCCGCGGGGAGCCGAGGTCGCGGCGATTTTGGCGAAGGATTATTTAACCGGGGAAGGGTTTGCGGTGGTGCCGACCGCGGCGGGTTGGTGGGCGACGACCCCGGTGCCCTCGGCGATGGCCCGCCATTATCCCGGGCACTATTATGGCGAGAAGGTACGGCGGTACCCTTGGCTGGTCGAGTGGCTGCAGAGCGCGTTGTATCGTCGGCGGGCGCGCTGGGTCACGCGGGAGAGCGGCTTTGGTGGCAAGGTATTAGATATCGGTTGTGGCCCTGGTCACTTGTTGGCTCATTTTCGGGCCCTGGGTTGGCGCACCGTGGGGACCGAATTCTCGCCGGCGGCGGCGGACCTCCCGCGGCGGCGCTACGGTTTAGATGTGCGGACGGGGAACCTGGGCGACATGGATTTTCCGGTGGAGAGCTTCGATGCAGTGATTAGCTGGCACACGTTGGAGCATATGCGTGATCCTCGTTCGGTACTTGAGCAAAGCGCGCGACTGCTGAAGGGAGGCGGCCTTTTTTTGGTCTCGGTACCCGATTTTTCATCGCCGGAAGCGCAGGTGAAGCCGTCGGCCTGGTTCCATCTCGATGTACCCCGGCACTTGGTTCATTTTCCCGCGGCCTGTCTGCGGGAGCAGTTGCGCCAGTGTGGATTTAAGATCGAGGCGGAAAGTTATTGGGCGCCGGAGTATGACGCTTTCAGCCTAATGCAGACTTGGCAAAATCGGATGGGCTTGGCCCATAATCTTCTCTATCTTCTGCTAAAATCGGCGCCTCCGAGCGGGGCGGCCCGAGCAGCGCGTTGGCAGTTGGCCGTGGCGGTGGTGGGTGGCGGACTGATGTTACCGTTCTCCGCGGTCGTAACCCTTTGGCGCGCGTTGACGAAGCGTGGAGCGGTGATTGTTTTGCTGGCTCGTAAGATTAAATGATTTTGAGTCGAGCGATGTGCAGAGTTGCAGCGGGAGGATCTCGTCGTTTACTAGCGGGCCGTGACTCAAAAAAGTTCAACCACCTATCCGCAGGAAGCGACGCGTGCGGAGCTCGCCATGGCGGGAGTCTGGCGGGTGGTCGTGTTGAACGATCCGGTGAATCTCATGTCGTATGTGGTCCTCGTTTTTAAAAAAGTACTCGGCTTTGACGAGACCACGGCGCGTCGGAAGATGCTCGAAGTTCATGAGCAGGGTCGTTCGGTAGTTTGGAGCGGTTTGCGGGAAAAAGCCGAGGCCTACGCATTTACCCTCCAGCAGTGGCATCTCACGACGATCTTGGAGGCGGATGAAACGGATTGACGTAAAGCTGGCCGTCCCGGTGGTGGCGCCTCTCCTGGATGTGATCAAGGATATGGCTGGCGGTTTGGGGGAGAGTCTCGCGGCCCCGCTCGCGCTCCACGATTTGGATGCGGATTTTCGGGCGGCGTGGTCGGATGAGTTGCTGGCGGCGCAGAAGGTCGAAGTGGGCCGTTTGCTGGGGCTTTTTGATGATAATTTTTTTCGTGAGGGGGTCGTCGCGTTTGATGCGGATAACGCCGAGGTGATCCTGCGGGCCTGTGCGGCCATCCGTCTCCGGCTGAGGGCGCGGGCGCTGAAACCGCTGGCGGATGAAGTGCTGGAAGGCGGCGGAGCCGATTTGCTGGCCGTTCCCGATCCGGTCCGGAAGGCTTTTATGTGTTATCTTTTTTTGGCGACGCTGCAGGAGTTGATCATTCAAAATTTGGATGAGAGTATTCTCGGTTCGTGATTAATCAGATTGGAGTTTGACCGCGGTGGGGTGTTAACTAGATTTTTGGCGACACCCTGCAGTGTTCGAGGTGCTTTCAATAACTGCTCTTTGCCTTAGGAAAATAACGGGAGCTCAACCCGTCGTGGAACATGTCAGGCCGTAAACCGGAAGACAGACGCTGCGATGGAGGCGCCCACTTTAACTAAAAAAGGTCTTGAGCCTTTGGGCGCACGGCACAGGCGGGGTGTCACTTTTCATTTTAATCATGAGCCCAATCTTCTACCAAATCCTCCACGTTAGCTCCTTGATCGTGTTGCTCGGTTACACGTTTTACGCCTTTGCCGCGCCGGCCGAGACGCGCAAGAAAGTCTTGATGATCACGGGAGTGGCGAGCCTGTTGATGCTGGTGAGCGGGATTGGCCTGCTCCACAAACTGCAGCTGGGCTTTCCTGGCTGGGCGATGGCGAAGCTGGTGGCGTGGCTGGGCTTGTCTGCCTTGGCGGGAGTCGCCTTTAAGCGGCGCGCGCAGGCGAACGTCCTGATGATGGTTGGGTTCGTCTTGGCGATTGGGGCGGTCACGATGGTTTATCTGAAGCCGTTCTGAGCTGGGTTGACCGCATTATGACGGGATCATTATGCGGGGTTTGGGTCGATGAGACCGGCCGCGTTTTCACGACGATCACCACGGCGGAAGGTGGTCGCGTCGAGCGGCTCGAAACGTTTCAGCCCTTTGCTTGGCTGCAGGGCCCGCTGGCGCCCGTCGACTTGGGCCGGTTAACCTTGGAACGTTTGTCCGGAGCCGGCGCGTTTGACCACCTGGTCACGGCGGCCTCGCTCGGCGACTTTGAGCTGTTCACCAAAGCGGCGCGGGCGAATCAAATTGGGCTCGATGTGATCAGGCCCTTCGAGAGTCAGTTTCTTTTGCAACAGCGCCAGCGTCTCTATCGCGATCTTACGTTTGGCGAAGTTCGGCGTTGCCAGCTAGACATCGAAACGGCGTCCGCGGGGGAACGCTTTTCCGATGCCTCTCAGGTCGAAGACCGCGTGCTCGCGATCGGGCTGCGGTCGGGGGGCGTCAATCGCCTGCTGCTGCTTGCCGAGATGACGGCGGAGGCCGAAAAAGCCCTGCTCATCGAGTTCAACGCGGTGTTGAGCGAACTCGATCCCGACGTGATCGAGGGGCATAATATTTTTAAGTTCGATCTCGATTATCTTCGGCAGCGTTGTCGTTTGCATAAAGTGCCCTGCGCGTGGGGTCGCTACGGGCAGAAGGCATCGTTTCGAAATTCTCGGCTGAAAGTGGCCGAGCGTTGGATTGATTTTCCTCGTTGCGATCTGCCGGGGCGGGCGGTGGTGGATACTTATCTTTTGGTGCAGCTGTATGACATTACGACCCGAGAGTTGACCTCGTACGGGTTGAAGGATGTGGCGGTTTACTTTGGAATTACGGAAGAGGGGAGCGCCGAGCGCGCGTATATCGCGGGCCATAAAATCCAAGAGGTGTTTGCGCAGGATCGCGCACGATTTTGCGCTTACCTCGAGGGCGATTTGCGGGAGACGCAGGGTCTCGCGGACCAGTTATTACCCACCTACTTTGAACAAGTGCGGACCTTCCCGACGATGTTGCAAGAGGCGACGTTGCGCGGGGCAACCTCGAAGATCGATCTGCTTTTTCTTGAGGAGTACTATCATGCGCGGCAGGCGTGTCCCGTGCCGCCAGCGGTGGCGCCCTTTGCGGGGGGGTATACGCGGAGTTTTCAGGAGGGAGTCTTTAAGCATGTGCTCCATTTTGACGTCGCCTCGTTGTACCCGAGCCTGTTGTTGCAGATCGCGAGGAATCCGAAGAATGACACGCTCGGGGTATTTGTACCTTTGTTGCGGCAGTTGCGGGAGTATCGGTTGAAGTATAAGTTGCTCGCCCGCACCGGGGCGCTGGCCACCGATCGGGCGGAGGCGCAGGCGCGGCAGGCGAATTTCAAGATTTTGATCAATTCGTTTTATGGGTATCTGGGATTTTCCGGAGCTCGTTTTGGCGATGGTGAACTGGCCGCGGAAGTGACGCGGCGCGGTCGGGAGTTACTGCAAGCGTTGATTGACGATTTTGCCGGTCGTGGTTGTACGATTTTGGAGGCCGATACCGATGGTATTTACCTCTCTTCGCCGGATTACTTTGAAAGGCCGGAGGCGTTGCTCGCCCTCGTGGAGCCGATTTTGCCGGCGGGAATCGAGCTCGAATACGATGGCCATTACGCCGCGATGTTTTGCTACAAAGCGAAGAACTACGCATTGTTTGATGGTAAGAAAATAATCCTGCGCGGTAGCGCTTTGCGGTCGCGCGGGATCGAGCCGTTCCTAAAAAAGCTTTCGAGTCAGTTGATTCGGTTTTTGCTCGGAGTCACGGCCGAGTCACCGCTGGCATTGGTGGACGACTATCGTCGACGGATCGCGGGGCGGGAAATGCCGGTGGGCGAATTAGCGAAGAGCGAGACGCTCAACCATAGTCCGGAGGCTTACGAACGCTTGATGGCGGAGGGCGGGAAACCTCGGCGAGCGTCCGCGGAGGTCGCGTTACAGCTGTCGCCGCGACCGCGAATGGGCGAACGGGTGCGCTATTATATTACGCTTAAAGCCAAGGGTAAGACGAGTGATTGGCAGCGAGCGCAGGCGCTGGGCTTATACGATGCCGTGCGCGCGCCTTACGATCCGGAATACTATACGGACAAGCTGGACGATTGGTTGGAGCGCTACGCAGCGTTCTTGAAGGTGGCACCGGTGCCCGCGAGCGCGGCGGCGGGTCCGGTGGTGGCGGCGGCGGTGGCGGCGAGCGGCCAGGCCGAGTGGCTTTTTTAATGGCGCGGTTTGAGAGCCGGTGCGCCCGACAACCGAGCAATGGCCTCTGGATCGAGAGGCGCCGTGTCGAGGTGGGCAAGGAGCGCCGTGATGTCGGCAGGGTCGAGTGGCGGCGGGCGCGGGGCGCGTTGAGGCGGGCTTGGCGAGTGAGCCTCAGGGCGTTAAGAAAACGGGCCCTGGCCAGCGCTGGCCGATTGCGCTGGGTTTAGATCTGGCCGGCCTCTGCGTTGAGGGCGGCGTAAATTAAGGCGGAGGCGTGCTCGTTCCGGAGAGGCGGCGTTGGCGAAGAGCGTCGTGGAGTGCTGCTCGGGGGTGAATTGAAATTAGGTTCCTCGCTGTTTCCGGTGAAGAAGGGTGAGGGTCGTGGTCGGGTGGCGGGATGACATTTGGGTAATTATTTCACGAACTTTTGGGATTGGGATAGCGGTGGCGCGGGACGCGGTGCGCGTATGCGCCGAAGGAGATGCCGCGGGTGGCGAACAGGACGGCGTGGGCGAGTCTGGAGCGAAGAGACGGCCGGATTATGCTCCGCCGAGAGTATCGCGGCCGGCCGGGCGGTGAACTGTCACGACTATGTCGGCGAGGAACTTGGCTGGCGTGAGCCCGGCCGATATCTCCGGGGTGCGGGAGCATCCCGGCGGACGAGCCGTCGTCGTGTTCGAGACGTTTCACGTGATCATACCCGCGAACTTCGGAGTGGACCAAACTCGTCGGGCCGAGTGCGCGCAAGCCGAGGGGGCCGCCCGCGAACAGCGCAAACCGGCTCGCTGGATTTTGCTCAAGAATCCCGAGGCCCACACGGCCCAGGCAGGCCGCGCGCTCCGTCGGGCTTTAAGAAAGAAATCTGGCGAGCTTCAAAACGCGCCAGATGGGGCTGATCCTGCAAGATGATCTACGAGATTGCGGACACCACGCTGGTCCGGTGCAAACGGTGCGCCCAGTGCCGTTGAGTGCGCTCGGGTCATCGTTCTAAAGAATGCGTGTGACCGGCGGCGCGAAGACCGTCTATTTCTGGCGATCAGGAAATCACCGGAGCCGGGTGAACGCTTGGTGCCTTAAGCGCATGTCATGCAGGAAGAAAAGTTTAAGAAGAGTTTTTTGATGAAGTTTCTAAGAAAATACTCACTCGGGCGAAGGTGAGATCGAAATCGCCAGAAATGCACGATTTCACGATCGCCGCTGGCAGAATGCGAAGCCGCTTCGCCGGTGTAACCGGTGCGCCCGGTGCCGTTGGGTGCGCTGGGTCATGGGCAAATCCGCGCCCACTTTGTTCGCCGGCCCTAGTGAAAACCACGAAGGTGATCGCGCGCCACCTGGAGGGTGTTAGGGCGCAATGGCCGCACCCCACGACCAACGTCTTCTCTGCAGTCAAGCTTAAGGCCCGCGACTTCAACTCTACCCTCGGCGGATTTTTGCACGGCAACCGGTAGCACGAAAGGGTGCACTGTGCGCTCTGCGCTCGGTCAGTTTTGTGCCGATCGCAGAAAGGCGGGGCGCGGACGTTCCACTCTCTGAGCCGGTCCGTGCAAAAATCAGCCCTGAGCTCCTATCCCTCCTTGATATCTACCGCCAGGTTCATCACTTTTTCTAGGCCCCCAACTAAAAACAGGGAAAAACCACGTCCGTTGATCTTTCCATTTCTAGAATTTTTTAAAGAATTACGAATATCCGCTCGGCGCGAGTCGCTGACTTTTTCGGGGTGCTTTACTTTGTTTTTCCTGGTTACGCAAATGAGTGTCACCATGGGGATGACAGGTTCGACCTCGACCCCGTTTTGGGCGGCGAGTGGGCTGGGCTTAGCCGCGGCTCTATCGGGCGCTCGGTCTGCTTGGCTTGGCGTTTTTTTCGGTTCTTACGCCAGCGCTTGGGTTTCGTTAACCGGGGATGTCGCGGGGGCTTTGACGGTGGCGGCGAGTGATACCGCCGGAGCTTGGTTAGCGGCTGCGATCTACCGAGGTGCGCAGAATTCACTGCCTTGGCTCGGTGCCTGGCGCAATGGGTTTGCCCTGTTTGGAGCGGGTCTCATCGTTTCCCTTTTATCGGCGCTTTTCGGAGCCAATACGCTCGCTTGGCTCTACGTTTTGCCTGAAGCAGTCGCGGACGACGTGTGGACGTCGTGGTTTCTGGGGGATTCATTGGGTCTGATCATTGCCGGTCCCGTGTTCATCTCTCTTGCCGCATGCGCCCAGCGCCCAACGTGGCCTTCGCGGCGAACCGTGCTCGGGATGCTCGCCACCTGGGTGCTCTCCGCGCTGGTTTTGGGGCTGATCGTATCCCTCCCCGACAGCAGCGGGTGGATATTTCTGACGTTATTTTTACCGGCCATCGCTTACTATTATTTAGACGAGAGGACGGTGAGCCTCAGCGTACTCACCACCGTCCTAGGGTTATTTTTCATCGTTAAAAAGTTTAACGTTCAGTTGGTTTTGGGTGATGCGGATGTTAATCGGACTTGTTTGGCGGCGTTTGTGGCGACATTCGCATTTTTTTGGCAGTTTCTCATGAATCAGCGGGGACGAAAACTGCGGGGTCTAGCTTTGGCCATTACCCTTCTCCCGGTGTTGCTTGTCCCATTGTTTTTCCAGCGGATGCAGATGACATTACGGCAGCAGTATGGGGAGAGGCTGGAACAATTTGCATCGGAAATCGATCGGTCGATGGCCGGCTTTGCTGATAAGTTTCGCAATCATTTTTTGCCCATCGTCGATAAACTCAGGGATCACCCCAGCATGGGTATCATCGATTGGCAGCTCTATTTAGCTTCCTTAAAGTTGAATACCGAGCTTCCCGGATTAAACGCCGTCAGCGTCGTGTATCCGGTGAAGTCGGAAGAGCTGAACAGTTTTTTTTCTGCAGCTCATTCCCGCGGGATCAATCTGTCTAATTTGATTGGACCGGACGGTTCGGCCCGAGCTTTTGGGGCCCCCGGCTTTGAGCACTTCATCGCGACTTTGAGTTATGGCACCAGACGCGGTTCGTTGAGCGGGATTGATTTTTCGGGTCCTGAGGAGTGCCGCGATGCGCTCGATCGTTCGCGGTCGACGGGACTTCCGCACCTCGTGGTGCCGATGTTTCAGGGTAGCCGCCGAAACCATCGCCGAGGTGAAAAGCTGATTCTGTTTATTCCGATTTTTAAAGGTTTGCCCATCCATGAGACTAGCGAGCTGCGCCGCCAAGCGTTGGTGTGCTGGCTTTCGGTTGAATTTAGCGCAGGATATTTGGCCGCGATTTCGCCTCGAAAAACACATTTTGTGAGTTCTGTCTACGATGGCCCCCAAGTCCGCCGAGAGGCACTCCTTTTTGAAGCGGCAGCGATCGGCGGGACCGGCGGGTACCTAATGCCGAAAATAACTGTTGCCACGAAGATTTTCGAACGGACTTTCTCGCTTGTTTGTGAAGGGAATTTAGAAAACCTAAAACTCTTAGGCACCCGCCCCATTTGGGGTGTCCTTTCCGCTATTTTAGCGGGCCTTTTTTTGGGCGGTCTCGTTCATGATCGGGTAAATGAGAAGATCGCGGTGGAAAGTCAGGTTCGAGAGCGGACCAAGGAACTGGAACTCGCGAATCTGGCCCTGGTGGAAGGGAAATTGCAAATCCGCAAACTGGCTCTCGTCGCGTCTGAGGCGAAAACTCCGATCCTGCTGATCGATTCTGCGATGCTCATCGAGTGGGCTAATGAAAGTTTCAGCGACCTTTACGGTTACACGCTTGCGGAAGTGAAGGGAAAAAAGATGAAAGATATCCTCCCGGGAGACCGGAGCGATATTTCCAGCCTAGGTCCTGCGGCGGACCAGTTTTATCAAAAAGGCGACCCCGTGATTTACGAAATTCTTCACTACACGAAAGCGCGCGAAGAGGTCTGGGTATCCGTTTCGCTCCGTCCCGTTTTAGATGCTCACGGAAAGTTAGAGCGTGCGGTGGCAGTGATCACGGATCTGCGCGAAGTCAACCGGGCCGCGCGTCAAATGAAAATCGCCCTCGGACTGGCAGAGGAAGCGAGCGTCGCTAAAAGTACCCTGATCGCCAATATCAGCCATGAGCTGCGCACCCCTTTAAATGTGATCATGGGGCAGCTCCAACTCATGCAGGCGGGAACCTATGGCCCCATCCATGATCGTCAGCAAGGTCCCCTGTTGAGCATCCAGCAAGGAAGCAAGCATCTCCTGGACCTCATCGGCGACCTGCTGGACTTGAGCAAGGCGAGGGCCGGCATGCTGCAGCTGGCGGTCGGCCCGGTTGAAATCGCCAAGCTGGCCGATTTTGTGAGGGGTATCGTCGCAGCGTCAGCAGCAATTAAGGAGATCGCCCTAAGTGTGGAGCTGCGCCACCAGACGAACCTTGTGGAAGGAGACGAACTGCGCTTGCGCCAGATCCTCATTAACGTCGTCGGTAACGCCATCAAATTTGCCCCCCGGGGTGGTCGTGTCACCCTGAAAATCGAGGAGGCGGCTGACCCGAGCGAACTTCTGTTCCACGTCATCGATAATGGCCCAGGCATCGCGGCTAAAGATCGTGAACGCATTTTTAGGGAATT
>CAMDOF010000008.1 GCA_945903465.1 Opitutus sp. GAS368 | reverse complement strand
CTCGGTCGGCAAAGTCCGGATCAACGCGAGGTCCCCCGCCCCACCCAACTCCCGGCCTTGAATCACGCTGCTTTCCTCCTTGGACGAAGGCGACCCTCCCTCCGCAGTCCGAGTTGAGCCTAACATTCTGCTTTCTTCGCGTAACGTGCGCGTTCGCCGACAGCTTTTTTCACCCTGAGCAGTTACCCAAAATTGCAAGTTGAACCCCTGATTTAGGCCACGGGCTCATTCTCGGGACGGAGAGCGCGGGTGGCCGCACCAAGGCGCGCTCGCTTAAGATTGGGGGGCGGCGCCGGCGATACTCAAGGAAAGCTGAATGATCTCCGCGGCTTTGTCGGTCCCTTGACCCGGGTTGATCCCATAATCGCTGCGATTGATTTCGAATTGCGTGCGGAGCACCAACAGGTCGCCCTTCAGCTGCGGTTTGTTGACGCGGGCGCCGAGTTTATCAGCCAGATGCGTGAGCGAGACGGGCACCTTCACCTGTTTTTTGGTACCCTTGACGGTGAGGTAGCCGGTGACCTCCGCGGTGGTGACGTTGGCTTGAGTGCGCACGTTGGCGAGGCTGATGACCTCAAAGGTGATGGTGGGATGTTGGGCGGTGTCGAGCCACGTCGCGCCTTGGAGGTGGTCTGCCATCATCGGATTGCCCACCGTGAGTGATTTCGTGGCCAACTCGATGCGACCCGTGGTCGCCGCTGGTTGGGAGGGATCAAAAGAGACTTGGCCCGAAATCCCCGTGCCCGTACCGGTGATCGACTCGAGCGCGGCATCAAGTTTGAATTGGACGTTATTGACGCCTTTCGGGTCCTTGAAATCAAAGGTAAGCGGCGCGGCGAAGACGGCGCTGCTGACAACGGCGAGACTCGCCATTAGCGTGAGAACGATGACGAGGGAAAGGGCGTGGTAGCGGGCGTGGATTGATCGGTTCATAAATGGAGGAAAAAACGTCAACGAGCGGTGAGGCCAAAAAACACCTGTGGCGGCGGTGGCAATGTCCACAACCGCGGAGAGGGATCGAAGGGCGAATGAGCCGATAAGATAGGGTATTTAGGAGCGAGGGCCATGACGACGGCGAGGGAAGAACGAGGCGATGACGAGAACCGTGGCGAGCACCGCCGCGGCGAGGGGGATCTCCACGCCGGCGACAAACGTCCGGCGGCGCACCGGGTAATCGATACCCGTGATCTCGTCCCGCTGGAGCGTAAAGGTACTTGTCTGCGTCCATCCGCGATGAGCACCCGTCACGAACCAAGTGCCAACACCGACGAGCAGCACGCTGAGTGCGGCGGCGCGAAATCGGCGGCGGAACATGAAGGACATTGCTAAAAAAAGCACAGCTCACGACCGTCCGCGAATGCCGAGTTAAAAAATTCGTCATTTTTTTCTAGCGACGCCACGCGCCGCCGCGCGGGCCCAAGGGGCCTCGCAAGACCTCGGCCCCGCGAGGCGGCGGCGTCACGGCGTGGGCTTCGGTCGCAACGACCGCAGCTGCAACGTGCGCCGGAAATAATCCGGCACACCCGGTCGATTCCCCTTGCGGTCAAACCCGCCTCGGCCGCACAAACGCCATTTTTTTATGCAAACTCAGGAACTTCCCCTTAGCTCGATTAACCTTTATGGCGGCACGCAGGCGCGCGTCCAAACCACGGATGAAGCCGTGGAGAGCTATGCAGACGAGATGGCGCAGGGAACCACTTTCCCGCCGATCGACGTATATTTCGACGGAGCGACGTATTGGCTGGCGGATGGCTTTCATCGCTTTCTCGCGACGAAGCGCCACCAGAGCCCCACGATTCTTGCCTGCGTGCAGACCGGCGGTCGCACCGACGCCCTCCGGCACGCGCTGGGAGCTAATGCGACCAACGGGGTTTGCCGGACCAATGCGGACAAACGCAACGCCGCGGAGATCGCGCTGGAGGAGTGGCCGGAGAAAGCGAATCCCGTGATCGCGGAACTCTGCCGCGTCTCGGTTGAGCTGGTTCGGCGGTGTCGCACGGAGATGGCAGACGCGGGAAAACTCGATCAGCCGCCGATGGTGACCGGTCGCGATGGCAAAGAATATCCCGCGCGGATGCAGCGCCAGGCCCGAGGCAAGGCGGAGGGAAGCTCGAGTGATCACTCAGCGGGTGGTGGCGGCAGTGGTGGTAGTGGTGGTTTTTCCAAAGGCAAAGGGGACGTGGGCGCGATGGGTGGGAGCACCATGGAGCTCGAGCGCGAAGCGCGGGCCATGATCCGGAAAGGTGAAATTAATCCCTTTGAATTACCGACCCTGCTCACGGCCAACGCCCTCGATTACGCGGAGACGGTGATCAATCTGCTCGGCACGATGAAACTCGACGACCCGCGCCGCCAAGATGGGCTGAAGCGCATTCAACGCTGGGTCGAAAAAGCCCTCGCCGGACAAGCGGAGCCGTTCACGCCAGCCGAGGTCGAGACGACCGCGGCCGAAATCACCCCGACGGCTTAAGGCGGGCTCACGCGCGCACCGCCCAGCGCAACTTGGCGGAGGAACTGCGCGGGTTCGCCCGCCGTTCTTCCGGGCCGGCGCGGACGACGTCATCGCTCGTCACGCGATAGAGGCCGCTCCGCTGCCCTTCCCGCCACGCGTGTTTCACCCGCCGATCCTCGCCCGAGTGAAACGTGAGCATGGCCACGCGCCCACCCGGCCGCAGACAGAAGGGCAAATTTTTCAAAAAGAGATCGAGCACGCCGAACTCGTCGTTCACGGCGATGCGGATCGCTTGAAACACGCGGCGAATGCAATCATCGTCCTCGCCCGTCCGCCGACGTACCGGCCGGCTGGCGAGGATGACGCGGATGGCGTCGGCCAGCGCCCCCGTGCGCGTGATCGGCGCGCGCTGCCGGCGGGCGACCAATTCCCGAGCGAGCAATTCCGCGTGAGGCTCGTCGGCATTTTCAGCGAGAGCCTCCGCCAGAGCCACCGGGGTCACCTGCGCCAACCACTCGGCGGCTGAAGGTGCGCGCTGCGGGTTCAGCCGCAAATCCAGCGGACTGTCATACTTAAAGGTAAAACCCCGCGCGGGATCATCCAGCTGCATCGACGAAACCCCGAGATCGGCGAGAATCGCGTCGGCGCCGGCGACACCTTGAGCGGCCAGCACTTTCGGCAGACCGGCGAAGTTCGCACGCACCGCCGTGAAGACCGTTTCACCCCACCCCGCCGCGCGGAGTCGAGCCGTGGTCTTGGGTAGTTCGATCGGATCGACGTCGAGTCCGATCAGCCGACCACGCGGCGCAACCTGCGCCAGAAGCTCGCGGGCGTGGCCGCCAAAGCCCAAGGTACAATCGGCCACGAGTTCGCCCGGTTGCAGTGCCAGCGCGGCGAGAATTTCCGCGACCATAATGGGACGGTGACTGCCCGCCGGCGTCTTGCCTGCCGCGATGACCTTCGCCACATCGGCCGCATAGCGCTCAGGATTTAGCTCTTTATATTTTTCGTCAAAACGCCGCGGGTTCTTACCCGCATAGCGTGGCCTCCGCCGATGCGGGCTCGGGCTAATCACTGGCGACGAAAACGTTGAGGCAGATTCAGGCAATGAGGTGATAAGACCGTGAGGAAACAGAATCCTGGGCCAAAAGCTACTGGCGAAACATCCCTCGGAAAATGGTCACCCGCTAAAAACACCTCTTCGCGAACACCGGCAAAAAAAGAATCCGGTGTCTCGACAGGCATGCAAGCAACCACCCTGGACCCCACGCTCACGATGTTCGCCCGATGCCATCACCCACCGGCACGTCCCACCCACCCAAGCACCTCGCCTTAGCCCAAATTTCACACCCGACTTGACCCAATGCATTTTACAGAGAGCACGGAGCCCAGCCCACAGAAGTCGCAAAGCGGACAAGGTGTTTGGCTCCGTGACCTCGGTGCGGGCCTCGGTGCGCTCTGCGAAAAAGATTTTCTTCAGAAAAGTGTGGTTGCTGCGCCTTAGGACCGATCACCGTGCGCGCGGCCAACCCGCCGCCACGTCATACTGCACCGGGCCCACCCGCCGCCACGCTGCGCACCACCCACCTGACTCCAGCGACCCACCGGCGCACCGCGCGGACCACCCGTCGCGCCCCGCGTCTGCACGGCGGATTTTTGCACAGACCGGCTCAGCGGGTGGACCGTGCGCTCCGCGCGCTTTCTGCTGCCGGTATAAAACTAAACGAGCGCGGAGCGCACGTTCCACCCTTTCGTGCTACCTGTCCCCGTCCAAAAATCCGTCGCGCCCCACGTCCGCCAGCACCCATCAAAGCCGTTGCTAAATGCCGTCTGCTCTATCAGCGATTGCATCATGCCCCTCCTACCCTCATTCGCTGCCGTCGTCATTATAGCCTTCGCTGCTGGGCTCCTCGCCGCGGCTGAGCCGACTAAACCGACCGTGCCTAAATTGGTTTTTAAATCCGGCTTTGCGGAGCGCGACATCACCCCAGCCATCGGCATGGAGGCGCCGGGGGGCTACGGCAAAAGCTATCACCGCTCCTTTCATGATACCTGCAAAGTCCGCGCGGCGGTCTTTGACGACGGCAAGCAGCGGGTGGCGATCGTGGGGATTGATATTTTATTTATTACGCGGGCGCTCACGAAAGAAGTCCGGGCGGAAATTGAAAAACAGTGCGGGATCAAGGCGGATCACATTTTGCTCGGTGCCTCGCACTCCCACTCATCCGGGCCCATCGGAATGGCGGAACCGGGTGACTATGACCAAGCCTCGCCCCTGGTGCAGGATCTTTACACCAATAAATCCACCATCGAGAATCCCGGCTTCACTCAACACTTGAAGAAACAATTGATCGAGGCGGTCGTCGCGGCGAATGGAGCGCGGGTCGAGGCAAAGGCGGCCGTCGGTTACGGCCACGAGGATAAGGTTTCCTTCAACCGCCGCCTGCGCATGAAAAACGGGCTTTCATTCTCTCATCCGGGGGTTGGCAATCCGGAGATCATGAGCTACGCGGGGCCGATCGATCCGCAAGTCGGCGTCATCGGCGTGTGGGACTTAAAATCCAATCTCATTGGGGTCGTGGTCAATTTCTCCTGTCATGCCACGACGAGTCCCGGGGGGATTTCTGCGAGCTGGATTAGTGCCATGGAGCAAACGCTACGCGGGGCGACGGGCCAAGCGGCGCTCCCCGTTGTCTTTATGCAAGGGGCCTCCGGCGATGTGACCCAAGTGGACAACCTCACGAAGTTTCAGAATCCCGCGAGTGAAGAATGGTGGTCGATCGTCGGCGGGCGCGTGGGGGCCGAGGCCTTCAAGACGCTCCTGCTGATTCGGCGAGGAGCCTCGACCGATTTCCCGATTGATGTGCGACAAAAGGTGTGGCTCTCGCCTCGGCGTTTGCCGACGGCCGAAAAAGTGAAGCAAGCCATGGCCTTGGTGCAGCAGGATCCCAAGGTGGTGGGCGCCACCGAGTGGACGTTTGCGAAGGAAATCGTGATGTTGGCTGCCATTGCCCAAGTGCGTCCGCAAGTGGAAGTCGAGGTGCAGGCGATCCAGATCGGGCCAGTCGTACTGGTGACGAATCCCGCGGAGTATTTTGTCCAATACGGCCTGGATATTAAACGAGGAAGCCACTTCCCGTTTACATTTCCCGTGGAGCTCGCGAATGGGTGCGTCGGCTATGTGCCCACCGAGGAAGCCTTGGGGCCAAACGGCGGCGGCTACGAAACCCGGCTCACCGCTTACAGCAATTTGGAAGTGGGCGCCGGTCGGAAAATGGCCGACGCCGGTATCGCGCTGGCCAATTCACTCACGCCTGGGCCCGTGCCCCTGCCGGCACCGGCGCCCCCTTTCAAAGCGGCCTGGGCTTACGGGAACTTACCGCCCGAATTAAAGTAAGGCGACCACGGTCAGCGCCCCGGCGAGCCGGTCGGCGCGGGCCGGCCGGCCGCGGTGGCGACTCGGGCCAGAAGGCTTACTGGCCGCCCGTAACGCCCTCAAACAACGTGATATTTTCCACCGACCAAGGGGAGTTCGCCGTATTGGTAGTTTGAGTGATCCGGATGAATTTGGCAGGGGTATTGGCGAACGAAACCTCGACGACCGGCGCGCTCGCTTTGCTGATGGGGGCGGGCTCGACCCAGGTAACGCCGTCGATGGAGCAAGCGATTTGGTGGGCACGGGGAAAATTGCGGTAATTTTTGGCGCAGTCGAGACGGAGGCCAGCGAGTGTGGTGACGGCGGGTAATTCGACTTGGAGCCAAGTACCGGCGACTTGCCCGGGGCCCGCGGTAAAATTGAGTTTAACTTCACGCGGGGCGCCGTCGCCATTTTTATCGCTGCGGTGATTGGTCGTAAATCGCCATTCCGCCGAATTTCTGAGCGGCTGCGGGAGCCGCGGATTTAACTCGCTGAGCAGCCACGCCTCGGCCCGCGGCGCTTGCCCGGCGCGGACGCGGGCGACCTCCTCGGCCGTGACGATGGCGCCCTTGTTGCCGAAGCCGGTCCGCACATACGAGACAATGGCGGCGATCCACTCGTCGGAATTGGCCCCGAGCGGCGCCATGGGGGCTTCGTAAGTTCGGCCATTGACGGGACCGCTCACGCCGAAGAGCAGCGCGTTGAGCATGAGATCGCGATGACCATTGACCGTGGGCGAACCAGCGAGGGGCGGCGCGAGCGTGGTGCCTTGGCCATCGATGGGCGTGCCCTTGGCGTCGAGCCCGTGGCAAGCGAAACACAGTTCCATAAAAATTCCCTGCCCCTTCTCTAACAACGCCCGCTCCTCCTTACTGTAGCCCTGGGGAAGTTGCCCGGAAAGCGGGTTGAGCAATTGGGCCCCGATTTGTTTGACGCCGGTGAGCGGACTGGCGACCGCGGTCTTCTGGATGGCCGTCCTGCCTTCCGGCCATTTGAGGAGGGCCGCTGTCAACATGGCCTGAATCGCGATCGGCGCAGACGGGCTATTGATCAACGCCAAGACATCGGGTTGGAGGGAGCGATCGCCGGCTTTAAACAGGGATTCCGCGGACCGGAGGGCGGCGACGCGCACGTTGACGTCAGGATCCTGGAGGGTTTCGCGGAGGAAGCGCGGGGTCAGGGCATTGAGCCCCTCGAGCGTCCAAATCGCGTGGAAACGGGCCGCAGCACTCGCGTGAGAGCGGGCCATGGCCTGCAGCGCGGGCACGACCGCTTGATCCTGGGCGAGGACGAGTAATTTCTGCGCGGTGTCGCGCCACCAGCCGTTGGGATGAGCCAGATGCGCGACCCATTGCGCCGGAGTTTCCGCGAGCATCGTGGGGGTCGCGCCGAGCTGCGTATCCGATTTTACAAGACGCCAGATCCGACCCCGGCCGAACCCCTTGTCGAGATCGTATTGCTCGATCACATCCCGCAGGTAAGAACCCCGTTTTGTCCAATTGCCCTCCTGGATGATCCCGCGATACATATCGGTGACGTAAAGCGTCCCATCGGGCGCGGTCACTAGATTGACCGGCCGAAAGTAAGGATCGCGGGAGCGGATAAACTCAGATTGCTCATAGGGGTTCCGCAGCGTGGTCACCCCGGCCTGCACGGTAATTTTAGTGCGCCGGATCAGGCGGCCGACCGGTTCGCAAAAAAGGAGATCGCCGCGCAAATCGGCGGGCAGCCGATCGCCCCGAAAAATATCCGCGCCGCAAGTCGCCGTAAAATGGTTGAGGGTTTTCTTCTCAGGACGAAACCGCTTGGTGCCTCCCTGGACATCGGGAATCGGCACGAGCGGCCACACTTCCTTGAAACTCGCGTCGAACTCATCGCGGAGCTTGAAGGCACCATAAACAATCGGTTGCTGAAAATTGATCGGGCCGAGCTCGCCGCCCGCGTTCACGATCCATGGCTTTCCTTGATCGTCCTGCGTGAGGCCCCATTGCCCCCCATTGGCGCCGGTGGGTTCCTTGACGATGCCCGTAGGTGTCCATCGGATACGGTAGGAATTATAGGTGGAGTAGAGCCAATTATCCGCGGACCAAATCAGGCCGCTCGTCTGATGCTCGAGGTTGGCTCTGCGCTCCTCGCCCGTGTACCAGATTTTCTTTTGATCAGCGACCCCATCCCCGTCAGTGTCGCGGTATTCGACGATATCGGCGCTGTCGGTCTCCTGCACCAACAGGCTGTCTTTGAGCGGCAAGAGGATTCGGGGCAAGACGAGCTGATCGATAAAGACCGAGTGCCGGTCGAAAACGCCATCGCCCCGAGAAGACCAGTGCAGGGAGACGCGGCCGCTGGGCACCTTTTCGTCGGTGCCATCAATATTGCGCATATACGCGCGCATTTCGGCGACGAACATCCGGCCGTTGCCATCGAAGACGGTGACGACCGGCTCTTGAATCTGAGGTTCGCTCAAGACCAGCTCGAGGCGATAACCGTCTTGGATCTCAAAGAGCCGTGCGCTCTCCGCTGCCGTGAGGTAAGGCGGCGACGGAAACTTGGGGAGCGCGGCCGCCGGCAGAGCGGGCTCCGCTCCGAAAATATTCGCCGTGGCCGCCGCGCAAAAAAGGATGAAAGAGCAAAGAATATTCATGAAGAAAAATGCGGAAGAAGCTGCCGAGGGCCGATAACCGCGAGCGCCGGACGAGCTGGGTTGAGGCATGGGCGCGCTGACTCTAGGCGTGGCGGCAAGACGCGTTTAAACACCGCGGGGACAGGTTGGCGTCGGAGGTGGCACGCGCCGAAGGCCTTGGAATGCGCATACCGAGAAGAAAGGGCGACCACGGCCGGAGGGAGCGGTCGCCGGAGACGGACGGAATCGTCGCGGTTTGAATTAGCGGGAAACCGCCTTGGACGGGCTAAGATCCTTGACGGCGGGCAGCGTGACTTTGCCCGTGGCGGCCCACTCGGTGCCGCGAATGAACGTGCTCTGGAAGCCGGCGCCATTAACTGCTTCCGTGAAGTGACCGAGCGCGGTGTGGAAGACGCGGCCTTGGCCGAAGGGGATGACCATCAGCATGGGCTCCTGCTCGTTCGTTTTATCGGAGAGGGCGGAGGCGAGGACCGTCACGTTTTCGGCGGGTCCGCGGAGACCGTGGTACAGTTCATCCTTCGTGTGCATCCACTGGGCGGGGAGACCTCGGGTGATGGGGTGGTCCGCTTGGCGGATCTCAACGAGGAACTCGTGCTGCGGGCCGTGACCGCCACCGGGCCCAGCGGTGAGATCTTTCGCCCAGCCGTTCGCCCGCAAGCGCAAGTACGGGCCGGATTTCTCGTTGCGGCCGCCCCAGCCACCGAGGCCAATCATGCTGTTATATTCGGGCCACTCGGGAAACGCGTTGTTGGCCGCGTGATAGGAGACGAAGCCGCCCCCTTTGCTGACAAAGCCCGTGAAGGCGCTGCGCACTTCTTCGGGCCAGGTTTCGCCATTATAGTTGGAGACCACCACGGCGTAGTTCGAAAAATTCGGGCGCCATTGCTTCCACGCGCTGGCGGCTTTGGCTTGGTGTTGCGCTTCTTCGCCCGCGAAGGCTTTTAACTTTTCCGCGTGAGCGGTCTTTTGCGCGGGCGTGGCATCCTTGGCCATTTTGGGCGCCGTCGGTTTAGCGGCCGGCGACGTCGAGACGTCGACCGTGAAGCGCCCGGTTTCCTCGAGGATGCGTTTGAGCATCGGTGTGGTCGTGGCCCATTGATGATTATTTTGACCATCGACAATGAGGACCTTGATTTTCGCTGAGCCTTGCGCAGCCGCGCTGGCGAGGGCGGCGACCAAACAAGTGCCGGCGAGGAGGAGACGTGAGTAAAAACGAGCGGTTGGGATAATATTCATGGGAGGTTGGTGCAGTAAAAATTTCGTCCGGTTACAATTCCAATGAGAAGCGCGCGACGAGGCAAGCACGTCGAACGGCGGCCAGCACGGCCATGAACACCCAGCCCAAGCCCTGAAGCCAGCGGTACGCCGAGGGCGTGGGCGGGAGTGCGCACGCTCATGATCGGCGCGAGCGCGGCGTGACGCTGGCGTGAGCGCGGCGCGGCGTGACGTGAGCGTGAGCGTGGCGTGAGCGTGGCGTGAGCGTGGCGTGAGCGCGGCGTGAGCGCTGCGTGACGCTGGCGTGAGCGTGAGCGTGGCGTGAGCGCGGCGCGGCGTGACGTGACGCTAGCGTGAGCGTGAGCGCGGCGTGACGCTGGCGTGGCGTGACGCTCGCATGAGCGCGGCATGAGCGCGGCGGGGCTTTACTTGGCTTTCGACTTGCCCGCTTTGGCGCCGGCGACCACCGGTGGTTTGCGTAGCTGGATTGGCACGGCGTTCAGTTGCGTGGCGCCGGGCGTACTTCGACCCTCGGCAACGATCTGATCGAGGAGCCGGCTAAGGCGGGCCACCTCAGCGGGATTTTCCGCGTAAATATTTTTCTGCTCGGCGAGATCATCGGCCGCGATGCGATACAACTGAGTCTCGGGCAGCCCTTGTTTGCGCGCCTCGGGATCGCGTGGTGCCGACCAGCCGCCGCTGCCCGGACAGAGCGCGAGTTTCCACCCGCCTTGGCGGATCGCGAAAGCGCCTGCAATCGAATGATGCACGATGGCGTCGCGAGCGGACGTACCTTGGCCAGTCAGATTCCCCAGAAAGGTGAAACTGTCTTCGCCCGCATTATCCGGGAGCCGCGCGCCCACGATCTCCGCACACGTGGCGAAAATATCCGTCAAGCACACGAGCTGCGGGCTCACGGCTGGTTTTACTTTGGCAGGCCAACGGACGAAGAAGGGCACGCGATGACCACCGTCGAAGATATCGGCCTTATGGCCCCGCAGAGGACCATTGACGGCGTGCCCCTTCGCCTGGAGGACCTCGATCTTGGCTGAGGGGGAGCATCCGTTATCGCTGGTAAAGATGACCATCGTATTTTGAGCGACACCCGCCCGATCGATCGCCGCGAGGACCTCACCGACGGCCCAGTCTGTTTCCATCACAAAGTCCGCGTAGAGATTAAGGCCGCTCTTGCCGATCCACGCCGGGTTGGGCGCGATGGGGGTGTGCGGCGCGTTCAGCGGCAAATAGAGAAAAAATGGCTGACCCGTCTGGGCGCGGCTGGTGATGTACTCGGAGGCTTTGCGCGCAAAAGTCGGGAGCACATTGGCGACCTCGAAATCGGGGGCTGCGGGGCCGAGGCGGCACAGTTGATCGTAGCCCGGATGCAGCGGCCACGTCTTGTCGATCGTGGGCAGGACCGCCACCCGATTATTCTCGATAAAGGTGTAAGGCACCATATCCAGCGAGGCACTGATCCCGAAGAAACGGTCGAAGCCGACGGCGTTGGGCCCATTGGTAATCGGTTGCGAGTAGTCGACATTATGGACCTGATCGACGGATTCGACGGCCAGCTCGCTCACCGTCTTGCCCGGAAGTTTTACCCAATCCATGCCCAGGTGCCATTTACCGATCGCCGCAGTGTGGTAGCCTTGTTTTTTTAACAAGGAAGCGAGGGTCTCCCGACCCGCTTCGATCAAGCGAGGCGAGAGGCCGCCAAGGACGCCTGACTGCAGGCGCGTGCGCCAATTATAGCGCCCAGTGAGCAGCCCGTAACGAGTGGGTGAGCACACGGACGACGGGGTATGCGCATCCGTGAAGCGAACGCCCTCCCGTGCGATCCGATCCATATGCGGCGTGACAATTCTACCGCGCGGATTATTTGCCTGCACGTCGCCATAGCCCAAGTCGTCGCAAAGAATGACGACGATATTGGGTTGATCAGCGGCGAAAATGCGGCCCGAGGCGACAAGGGCGAAGAGGAACGCGGTGAATTTCATTTGGGGGATGGGAAGAGGGCACCTTGTCCGCACCAGAGAGCCGCGGCGGCCGAGGGGCGACGAAGGTAGTCGAAACGTGCAAGGCGGCAGGCCAGAGGTAAAGCCTAGAGAACCCGCGAGACAGCAGGTGAAGCGAAACCAACCCGGGAAAGTACGATCGGAGAAACGCCGGGTAACGCTGCGCCCCGTCTCTCTCCGAAGAGCGGCTCTCCGAAAAGCGGAGCGTCAATTTAGAGAGCGAGAAATTATCGACTCCGCCAGCCCTTGCTCGCGCACGACCCACTCAACCCGCGAACCGGCCCCAGCGTCTTGCGCCATCACCGAGGTTAAACTAGCCAACACCGCGACCGCCTCCTGCTCAAACTGCCAGGGCGGGTTAATCACCAATAACCCGCAACCCCGCATTTTTAACGCCGAGAACTCCCCCGCCACGACCAATTCACACGCCAACGTGGCCGGTGGACGCAGCGCCCTGACTCCAGAAAAAAAATCCTCGACGCGCGCCCGGACAGTCAGCGGATACCAAACCCCGAAAACCCCGCCCGGCAGCCGCACCAAACCCTCCCCCAAGGCGGCCGTGATCTTTGCGAACTCATCGGGTGCCTCGAAAGGCGGATCCATCAAGACCAGCGCTCGGCGCTCTGGCGGCGGCAACAGCGCACGAATCTTTCCATAACCATCCACCGCGTGCAACGCCACCCCTGGCGAGCCAGCCATCTCCGACCGCAACGCGGCAAACTCCGCAGCGTGCCGCTCGCAAAAAACCAGCCGATCCACCGGACGTTGAAGCCGACGCGCCAACCAAGGCGAACCAGGGTAAAAACGCCCCGCGAGTTCGAGGTTGCCCGACTCACGATCGCACGCGCGCACCAATCCGAGATACTCCGCCACCAACCCCGGCCCGACCGGCTCCCCCGCGGCCCCCAAGCGGCCGATGCCCTGCGGCCATTCCGGCACCCGCGCTTGGGAATCGCCCGTCGCCGCCTCCGCCAGATCATAACGACCGCGCCCAGCGTGCGTATCCAAGTACAGAAATCCCTTGGGCTTTTTCTGCATCGCGCGAAAGAGCCCCACCAACAAAATATGCTTCATCACGTCGGCAAAATTGCCGGCGTGATAGTGATGACGATAATTCATCGCCGCAAAGACCGGTCGGGCTTCACGCCACCGGAACTTTCACCACCGTCTTCCTCACCACCACCGACTCCGCCCCCGCCCTTAACGAGGGCATATGCGCATCTACCGGGAAAAATATCGCCGCCTGCCCCGCACTCAAACGCAGCTGCGCGCCCGCCCCGCTGTCCACCGCCCCGCTGTCCAGATACAACATATAATCCCTCTCCGCATCATAAACCTGCCGCACGGTCATGCCGCGAGCATCCATCACTTCCATCCGTTCCTCTCCCTCGATCAAAACCTGCACATCGATATATTTCTTATGCGACTCAAAGATCCCTTCGGAGCGATGTTTCGTTCCGTAGACCTGCTCAATCGCGAACACGCCACCGCCTAGCTCAACCTTCTGCGAGCTGCCCGGCTCGATCCCATTCAGGCGCGCCCGAGCGGCGGAACCCAATCGCAGGAGCTCCTCCACGTAAGCAAAAGCCACGATAAATTCTGGAGTCGGTGCCGCCTGCGCGCGCACGGTATCAAACGAGCCGAAGAGTGCCATAGCGCCAATTCACCGATCTCCAGGCTCGCTGGCAAGCCGTGAACACAACTCACACGAAACTGCCCGCGCGACCGAACCCGCTAATCGCCTCTCGCGCCCACCGCCCTACCCGCGCTTACGTTGAGTCCGGCCCGCGCCCTCCTGACAGTTGTATTCATAAATTGCCTACGAACCCATCCGGAACGGCCCCGCCTTGGTCGTCGGCCCCTGCCCGGAAAATTTCCTGGGCGCTCGCGCGGGCCCGCCGCTCGCTCCGCCTCTCTCTGGCGAATCTTCACCTTGCCGAGATAAATCACCGATTTCCCTTCGTGGCTTGAGTCATAACTCACCCACAAAATCCCGTCCCGCCGGACGAGGCCTGGATAACGGGTATCGCCCCCCAATTTAAACGTCAGCCAGGGCGGAAGTTTTCCATCATCAAGCCAGGCCGCGAGCAGCGTCGCCGCACCCGTCTTGGCGCCACCTTGCAAATTCGTATAGTCGCGCGAAGCCACCAGCCACGTGCCTTCGGGCAACCGGATCGCATTCTGCCCCCCAAAAAACCGGTGAGGGCTCTCCCGCCAACTCCACTGCGTAGCGGGCGCCTTTGCCATGCCGGCGAAACCCATAAAACCGCCCTTCCCGGCGGACGAGCGCGACCCTATCGCCGTTCGCCTGAAATCGCCGCGTGGTCTCATTCGGCCGGCCCGTCACCTCCAGCGTTTTCACCAAATCCCACTGCAAGGCATCCCGACTCCGATCGAGCGTGAGCCCCCACTCGGGGCCCAGCGCCGCGCTCCCCTACCGACCACTCCGATAGGCCGCACCGTACGCCACGCCTTCGTGCCCGGTCACCCGCCACCGCCAGTCGCCTTCGTTAAGAATTTTCTGCGGCACCGTCCCGATACGACCATCCGCCGAAAACAGCCCTCGCGAACGCTTCCCCTTCAATTCCTTTGTGCCCAAATAAACTGAACCGCAACCGTTCATCATCAGCCGGCCAGCCGGCATCACCGATAACTTGGGCTCCCGCAAATCAACGTCTTTCTCGCCCAACACCGCGGCGGAGATCCCATCCGCCCCGTCCCGCGACGATGGCGCTCAACTATTTTGACCCACCGCTGCTCAGTTAAACGGATCCACCGGTGATTCGCTGCCTTTTCCAAGGAGTTCCGGTTGTTTCCAGGTGTTCAGAAGAGGAAAGAGCGTTCATGCGCCTGAACGAGGGTCAATTATCTGAGCAGCTTTTTTGGAGGTGGGTCAATCTATGTGAGCAGAAGGGGATCAGTTTAAGTGAGCGACATCGTCCCGCGAGACGATCACTCAAATGCGGCCATCACCGCCCCCATGCGCCTCCCCTTCGCGAAACGTGCACCACCGCTGCCCCCGCCAATGGATCAAATCCGTAAACGCACCGTGCGCGCCAGCCTCCCCAATTTTAGTCTGCTCAACCAGCTCCGCCGTCACCGCACGCAAGGCCAAGCCCGTCCCGCCGCTCAACCAGAAAAACGCGCAGATCATCGAACAACTACCCCGCTACCACCGTGACCAGCCAACCAGCCATGAGCAACTCATCGTCATAAAAATCCACCCGCCGCCTCGCGATCACCCGCCGCACCAAGGTCCGCACTCACATCTTACCTACCTGACCGACCGTTAAACCGCCATCCACGACGATGACTTGCCCCGTGATATACCCCGCCGCGGCCGAGAGTAGAAAAACCGCCGGACCCGCACAATCCGCCGGCTCACCGATGCGACCTAACAAAATCTTTTTCTCGTAGTGACGGCGCGCCGCGGGATCTTTACCGCTGAGCCACGCTGCGGTCAGCGGTGTTTGGATCAGACCGGGGGCGATACCATTGACCCGAATCTGGTGGCGAGCCAACGAATGCGCGAGTGAGCGGGTCATCATCACCAACGCCCCCTTCGAGGTGTCGTACGCGGTCGAATCATCCTCCGACTGAAATCCATTGGTCGAGGACACGATGAGGATCGCCCCGCTGCGCCCACGCGCCACCAACTCACGCGCAAACGCCTGCACCACAAAATAGGTGGCCCGCACATTGAGCTGGAGCGTGCGATCCCATTGCTCCGCACCCATCTCCAGAAATGGCACATCGAAGAAACTGCCCGCATTACAGACCAGTCGATCCAAGGACGGTTGCTCGCGAAACGCCGCCGCGACCAGCGAGCCAGGAGCATCCGGCACCAACAAATTCGCCTCTATAAATGAACTGCCCGCCGGAATCGACGCCGGTCGCGCCTCGTGGCCGTGGAACACCACCCCCACTCCCGCCGCCTGCAAACCCAAGGCTATTGCGTAGCCGATACCTTGCGAGGAACCCGTCACTAGGACCGCATTACTGGAGGGAGAGGCGGCGGTCATTTTTCAGGCGAAGCAAGGCGAGCAGATTAGTGCGACCAACGGCGTCTTGCACCTTCTCCGAGAGCGCCCGCACGCACGCGACCTCCTCGGCGTACGTACTCCGGAGCGACGTGAAAGTCCCATCCAGTTTCGCGACGTAACTTTGAAACGGCGTATCTGAGCCCCAAATCAATTTCTCCGGATAGGCTGCCGCCAGCGCCGCTAAAACCGCGGCGGGATCGCGGTAATCGGCGGGAAATCGCCGCTCGACCGGGGCCACATAACCAAGCCCGCGGGTCACGCCTTCACAATGAATCCGGTGCGCGGAACAATCAAACCACGTGTTCGGTAATTCCGCCACGCGATCAAGGCACGCCCGATCGAACCGACACGAATGCGCGAGACAGAAACGAATGTGCGGAGTCGCCGCCGCCACCTCGAGAATCGCCGAAGCCTGCGACCAGCGATCCTCCGGGGCCACGCTGGAGTGAATCAAAAACGGTACGTCCAACTCCGCCGCCAGCTCCAGAAAACCCCGACCCGTCGTGAGCAACGCCCTCACATCCGACTCGATCATCGTCGCTTGAATTTTCAGCCCATAAAAAGGGAACTCCCGATGGAGCTCCCGCAACCGCGCAATCTGCGCCGCGGGGGCCCGCTCCGGATCAAGAATTACAAAGGGCAACGTCTGCTGCCCCAAGTCGGGATACAGTTCATAAATCTCCCGGAGCATGCGCTCATTTTCAAAGGCATAGGGCACAGGCTCGATCCCGCCCAAGGCCAGTTTCCCCGCCCGCATCGCCCCCACTTCAAAATTCAAATTGGCCACGAACGGGAAAACCACCCAGCGATCAACCCCGCAGTGCCGCCCTTCGGTCACCAAGGCCGGTAAATCCTGAGCGTAAGGATGGTACCCGTTGAGATAAAAAAACAGGTCAACTCCAAGGTGGTTGTGGCAATCGATCAGCACAGAAAGATTTTTGTTTGACGGAATAGTTGTTTCACATTGTGAAATTCGCTGTAAAGCAAAAACATGAGCATCGCCGTTATAGATCGCGCGTTTTCGATCATTGAGGTGCTCGCCCGCGCGGGTCAGCCACTGGCACTCACTGAGCTGGCCGCCGAGAGTCGGCTGCCTAAGCCGACCGCCCACCGTATTCTCAAATCTTTGCGCGACCTCGGCTACGTCACCCAAGCCGGCCGCGGCGCCTATGGGCTTTCCGACCGATTGGTCTCCCTGCGTCACTTTGGTCGCGACGAGGCGGTCCGTAAAAAAGCGGGACCGCTCATGTCGGTTCTTCACGCCGAGTTCGATGAGACCGTCAACCTTGGACTTCTCGAGGGAATTTATATCCGCTACGCGCATGTCATCGAGACCACCCAGCCATTGCGCTGGATTGTCAAACCAGGCGCGCGCGATCTCTTTCACACCACCGCCCTCGGCCGGGCGATCGTGGCGCATCTGCCCGAGGAGCAGCAGGCGCGACTCATCACCAAGGCGTGCGCCACCGCCCCACGCACCCAGCGGAAAACGGCGCGAGCCAAGCTCGAAAAAGCATTAACGACCACCCGCCAACTCGGTTGCGCGATCGAGGAGGAAGAGACCGTGGCGGGCGTCGCTTGCGTCGCGGCGCCCCTCGGGGCGTTCGGTGAGGTCCTCGCCGCCATCAGTGTCTCCATCCCCGTGCATCGCTTTCCCTCAGCGCAGCGCGTCGCACTCGTCCGCGCGATGCGCCGGGTCAGTCGCGCCGACGATACCGTGCACGCCGCCAGCGCTTAACCACCTTTCACCCCGAGCCTCTGATTGCTCCGGCAACATCCCCCACGGCCGACCATCCCCGCCCGCCTGATCCTCACCCACACTATGACCGCCCCACTCGCTTCAGCGAAAACCCCTTCCATGCCTTACACTTTTCCTCAATCGGAAGCCTTGTTTAACCGCGCCAAACGGAGCATCGCGGCTGGCGTTAACAGCGGTATCCGGAAAATGGAGCAGCCCGTGCCGCTTTATTTCGCGCGTGGAGCCGGCGCCCGCGTCTGGGATGTCGACGGTAACGAGTACATCGATTTTCAACTCGGCCAAGGCGCTTTGCTGTACGGGCACGCCCCGGCGGGTATGGCCGCGGCCCTCGCCACGCAAGCCCACCTCGGCACGCATTGGGCCGCTCAATCTGAACTCGAAATCGACGTCGCCGAGCGCCTCCAGTCGATGCTCCCATCCGCCGAACTCGTCCGCTTTAATAACTCCGCGACCGAGGTCGTCTCGGCCGCCTTCCGCCTCGCGCGTGCCCATACTGGCCGGCCCCTCATCCTAAAATTCGAAGGCCACTATCACGGCTGGGCCGACGAGGGTCTCGTCGGGTTCGCCCCACCGGTTTCGGCTTGGAGCGACGAGGAGAATCTACCGCGGTTGCACCCGAGCCAGGGCGTGATTCCCGAGGTCCTCGCCCAATTCATCGTCTGCCGCTGGAACGATGCCGCCCACCTGCGCCGCCAAGTCGACGCGTTTCGCGGCAAAATCGCCGCGATCATCTTCGAGCCCGTCCTTTGCAACACGTGCTGCATCGAACCGGCGGCCGGTTTCCTCTCCACCATCCGCGAGCTCTGCGATCGCGACGGCATGCTCATGATTTCCGATGAGACCATCACCGGCTTTCGTTTCGGCGCGGCCTGCGCTCAGGGTTATTTCGGCTTCAAACCCGATCTCACCGTTCTCGGTAAAGCGATCGGCGGAGGCACGCCCTTCGCCGCCTTGACCGGCACGAAGGCCGCGATGGAGAAAATCTTAACGGGTGAAGTGGTTCACGCCGGCACCCTGAACGCCAACCCGCTCTGCCTCGCCGCAAGTAAATGGTGCCTCGACCAAATCTTGGCCCTCGGGACCACGCATCCCGCCAGCTTGGAAAGGCTCGGCCACTCCCTTAAACGGAGCCTCACCGAATTGGCGGTCCGCCATGCCATCCCGCTACGACCGCAGGGCCCCGGGCTCATTTTTCACACCGTCATCCTCAAGCCAGGTGCGCCCGAGGGCCTCGTGCAAGACTACCGTGACTATGTCCGCCGGCACGACGCTCCGCGGTGGGCCCATCTTCGGCGCTGTCTGCTTGAGGCCGGCGTGCGCGCCATCGAGCGCGGACTTTGGTCCGTCTCACTCGCTCATCGCGAGGAGGACATCGACGAGGCCTTGGCTCGCGCTGACCGAGCATTTGCCCGCCACGCCGCAACGTGGTCCGCGCCAGCCTGAACCCACCACAACCCCTCAGCTCACCCGTTCGATGACTCCTAAACGCATCCTTTTCGCCGGGCTTTTTCACGAGACCCATTCCTTTCTGGGCGTACCCACCCGCTGGGACGATTTCGCGGTGAGCAGGGGTGAGGAAATTCTCGCTAAACGCGGGGACGAATCACCGATCGATGGGTTCTTGGAGGTCGCCGAAGCCTGCGATTGGCAAGTCATTCCCACCATCGACGCCCACGCCGTCCCCAGCGGTGTGGTCAACGCCGACGTCTTTGAACGGTTTTGGCAGGAATTCTCCGACCGCGCCATCCCGGCACTCGCCGCCGGCGTCGAGGCCATCTTCCTCGTCCTCCATGGGGCCATGGTTACCACCGCTTTGGAAGATGCCGAGGGTGAGTTTCTTGAGCGCATCCGGCAACTGCCCGGAGCTGCCCACTTGCCCATTTTCGGCGTGCTCGATCTCCACGGTAATATCACCGCGAAGATGTGCGGCCACGCCACTGGGTTTGTCGCGTACCGCCATAATCCCCACACTGATGCCAAGGCGGCCACCGTCCGCGCCGCGCGCCTGCTCGCCCGCTGCCTCCGCGAGCGCACCACTCCGCGCATGGTCTGGAGCCGGATCCCCATCATCTGGGCGCCGCCCGGCACCGGTACCGCCACCGATCCCATGCGCGCGCTCACCGCTTTCGCCGAAAAAATGGAAAACACGGATCCTTCCATCTGGGCCTACAATGTTTTCGGCGGGTTCTCATTCGCTGATACCGCCCAAACGGGCGTCACCCTTTCCGCGATCGTTGCCCAGCCCGAGCGCAGCGCCGATGATTATCTACGCACAGGAGCCGAACTCGCCTGGTCATTACGCGAACGCGGCGAGGCCCGCTACCCGAGCGTCGATACCCTCATCACCCAGCTACCGCCCGCCAGCGGCCAACCCATCATCCTCGTCGAACCGGCCGATAACATCGGCGCCGGCGCACCCGGCGACGGTACCGGCATTCTCCGCGCCCTGCTTGCCCATGACATCGGGCCCGCCCTCGTCGCCATCAACGACCCGGCGACCGTCCAACACCTCGCCAGCTTTATGCCCGGAGACGTGGTCCCCGTTGAGATCGGCGGTCGCTCCTGGCCGCTCGATTTAGGACCCGTTAAATGCGAGGTCACGCTTCTCTCCCAACAAAGCGGGCTTTTTACACTGGAAGATCCCCACAGTCACCTCGCTTCCCTCAGCGGTCTCCGCTTCGACATGGGCCCGTGCGCCGTAGTCCGCCACCGCAATGTCACCCTGCTGCTCACCAGCGCCCGAACCCCACCTTTTGACCTCGGCCAATTCCGTAGCCAGGGCATCGAGCCCAGCCAGTTCGCCGTGATCGGGGTCAAAGCCGCCGTCGCCCACCGCCGCGCTTACGATCCCATCACCGGCGCCTCTTTCTGGGTCGATACCCCCGGCCCGTGCTCAAGCGACGTCGCCGCTTTCCCCTACCTAAGGCTCCAACGCCCCGTCTATCCGCTCGATCCCATCTCCCACCCTCACCTCCTTTTCTCATGAACAAATCGATCACGTATCCACAAAATAACGACACGCCGACCTCTCACCTGCCTTTCAGTCCGGCCGTGCGCGTCGGCGATCTCATTTTCGTCTCCGGCCAGGCGTCCGTCGATGCCAGCGGGAAAATCGTCTCCGATACCTTCGAAGGCGAATTCCGTCGCTCCCTCGAAAACCTTCGCAAGGTCGTCGAGGCCGCGGGAAGCGATCTCGCCCACGTCATTCAAACGCGCAACTACGTTCGCGATCCCGCAGACGTGCCCCGCTATAACGAACTTTATCGCGAATATTTTTCCGCCCCTTTCCCCGCCCGCACGACCATCACCAACTGTCTCCCCGAAGCCTTGCGCTATGAGGTCGAGTGCATCGCCGTGGCTACGCACCCCTAGTTTTTAATTAAGCCCTCCACCGGTCGGCGCGGTCACACCAGCGAGGAACCGACCGAGCGCGTCCTTGCCGCCGCACCCCTCCCCCCGCTTCTCGCGCGCGGGCCGACCCGGCGGGGTGCGCTCGGTGGCGGACCTGTTGCCCCCCCGCTTCTCGCGCGCGGGCCGACCGCTCCACGGATTCTGGCAGCGGCCCGCGGCAGGCTCAAGGCGCCCGCGGCTTGCGCCCGAGCCCATCGAGCTCCGCGTCACTCCACAACTTCTCGCGCGCCTTCGTTTCGGCGCGCACGCTCGCGACTTTTGCCTCGGACACCAACGACGCCTGATTGCCAAATTCTCGCCGTACATACGTCAGAACCTCCGCAATCTGCCGGTCCCCCAATTGCTTCCACGGCGGCATGATCATGCCGCGCCCAGGATTTTCTTTCCCATGGAGAATAATCCTGACCAATACGTCGTCCGCTCCTTGCAGCCACCGCGATCCCACCAGCGACGGCGCAAGCGCCACGAGGCCTTCCCCCGTCTCTTGATGACAAGGCGCGCAGGTCAAATTAAACGCCGCCTTCCCGCCTTCAAACATCTGCTGAGCCAGGTTCTGCACGGGATCATCCGCCCCTTTGCGCTGATGCGTCCGCACCAATTCATTGAGACGCTCATCCTGGTGCCCCCGGATCAACGCGAGGTTGGCCGTACTCAGTACCCCCGGCGCCAAGGTGCCCGCGTTCATCCGCTCCAGCATCGCCACCGCCCAATCGGTCCGCCCACTCAAAAGACGCTGGGCCGTCGCCTGCAACCTCGGCGTCAGCGTCGGATAAACCTCAAAGATCACTCCCGCCGCCGCCGGGCCCGCAAAGCCACCGAGCGACTCCATGCGCTTCATCCGCCGCTGCTCATTTTTCTCCGTCCGCACCATCCCGGCTAAAATCGGCAGCGCTTCCGGCGGCGCCATCACTCCGAATAATTCCACATAGCGCTGCAGGTCCGCCTCGCTCAGCTGACCCCTCTTCGTCGCCGCGATCGCCTCCGCCATCGCACTCGCCCGCCCAAGTTTCGCCGCGAGTACGACCAAACCCGGCGAGTGCTGCTCGCGCGCCCAAAACCGCGCCACTTCCGCCTTAAAATTGGCCGGGGCTCCTTCAACGCGCCCACCAGCGAGCCCTTTCGCCATGCCTTCTAATAAAATCGCCGCCTGCGCTTCCGTCGGCGCGGCCGCCAATAACCGACCCGCCATCTCAAGATTGCGCTGAAAATACTCGGGCGCCCGCTCGATCAGCCAATCAGAGTAAACACCTTGCTTCAGCGTATAATATTTCCGGGGCCCCTGGTCCGCCGTATAACGCTGCCCCAGCCGTCCAGCGAGATGCGTGGCAAATAGCTTCGTCCGCCACACCGCGGGGTCCCCCACCATCGCGAGTAACTCGGCCTGACCACTGTCCGCTTTACTCTCCAGTACCCACCAAAGCAGCAACGGCAGGTGCTTGTCGCTCACATCCTCATCGTGCGTGAGCAATGCGCGGACAATTCCCAACGCCGGCCCCGCTGGCAACCGCTTCGCACTGCTCGCCAGTTGGCTGCGCACCTCAACCGCCGTCTCCCGCAACGCCAGAGCGCTTAGTTCCTCCGCTGTCCCGCCGGTCACCTGACCACGATCTCCCAGCAAGCGGACCGCCCAGCGGCGGACGTGCTCCTGCGGATGCCGCAGCAGGCGACCCAATTCACGCTCCTCCATCTCACCCCGAAGATTCAGCACCCACAACGCCTCCAGCGCGTCCTCACCCGCCCCCGCCAACCTGCCGCGCAGCGTCTCCGCGATATTCTCTGGGCGCGTCCCCAGCAAACGGCGCGCATGCTCCCGGTATTCACGGTTCGGATGCGCCAACAATTTCAAAAGACCGGCCGTCGCCATTTTTCTCAAATCAAGCGTGGGCGGCCGCACAAAATTTTTCGGCACGATTCTAAATATGCGGCCGTTCGTCTTGTCCCACGTGTCCTGCGGGTTGAGGTGGCTGAGCCGCAGGTCCGCCCAGTCCGCAATATAAATCGCGCCATCAGGACCCTGCTCGATATCCACCGGCCGAAATGATTTTTCTTCGGTCGTCACCAGCGCAACACTATCCACCGTCCGAAAACTCGACGTGTCAGGAAACACCCGGCTCGCTTGAATCCGGTTCGTCAGCGACATCCCCACGACGATCTGCCCCTCAAGCGCGGGCATCGCACCCCCTTCATAAAATAGAAATGTCTGCGGAAAACGCGGCGAATAACCCTCGTGCGCCATGTGGTCAAAAAAACCAAAAATAAACGGATTTAAAGCCGGCCCATGCTTCGTCCATCCTTTCACGTAAGTTGCCCCTTGCGCGTAGTGCAGGCCCCGGGTCGCTCCGTTGTTGGTACCCGAGTAGGCGCGGCCATAGCGGTCAAATTCAAGGCTGTAAGTATTACCACCACCTTCCGCAAAAACCTCGAAGACCTTCGTCCCCGGATGGTACCGCCAAATGCCTTGGCCGAGCAAACGAATGCCTTGAATATCGAGCGTGGTCGTGCTGCCCGTCGCCCCATAGATCCAGCCATCCGGCCCCCAGTGCAGGTTGCTCGCCAGCGAATGGGTGTCCTCAAGGCCAAAGCCCGTCAAGTGCACTTCCGGATCACCATCCGGCACATCGTCGCCGTTCTTGTCCGGATAAAAAAGCAGATAAGGCGACATCAGCACCCACGCCCCACCATTACCCGGCAACACACTGGTGGCTAGATTCAGACCGTCGACAAATGGCTTACTCGTCTCAAATTTTCCGTCGCCGTCCTTATCTTCCAAGATGGTGATTTTATCCGCCCCGCGGAAATGATGCGGCGGGGGCGGCGACCGCCGATCAAAGTCCGTGCGGAGATATTGGTCGTAAGCGGTGACCGTCATCCCCGCCGGAAAGGGGTACTGCAGATATTGCACCACCCACAGGCGACCGCGTTCGTCAAACTTCAGATCAATGGGTTGACGGATCACGGGTTCACTCGCCACCAGCTCCACCTCATAGCCTGCGGCCACCTGCAAAGCTTTACCCGTTTCCTCCGCTTGGCGTGAGACCGCTTGGCCGCTGAAATCTTGCCCGCCCGGTTTGAAACTCTTCACAAACTCCGCGATCTCCGGCGTGAAGCGCGGGTGCGGCGCACTTTGCGCCAACGCGCCTGCCGGCAGACCAAGCAACCCAGCCACGAGCCTCCCGACGCCCCGCCACCCCCGCCGCCGCGCACCGTCCGGATTCACGAGACATAAACGAGAGCAGCGCGCACGCGGCGACGGCAGATGGGAGTGGGGGGTCATCATAATGGGAGCGCAGGTTCCACGACGTATTCTAGACCGCCGTTTCAACGTTGCTACAGCAGAGAATCTAGGCGGTCGTCAGCGGTCGTCGATGCAGAAAGCAGGTCGATGCAAAAAGGGCCCCTCCACGGCGGTCTTCGCGGCGGTCTTCACGGCGGTCTCCACGGCAGTCTTCGCGGCGATCTCCACGGCGATCTTCGCGGCGATCTCCACGGCGATCTTCGCGGCGGTCTTCGCCTCCCCATTGTTGCGCATCACGCAGCGCCGTCGCGTGGTAAAATCGGGAACGCGAGCTACCGGTGCAGGCCGCCTGACGTCAGCGCGGACGCGACGTGGCCGCATTCAACCAGCGCGTCCCGTTCTCGCCCATTTAAATTCCAGCCGATGATCGGACGAGGTTCTCCGCTTGGCCGCCGCAAGCAGCCCAGGGGGAACGAGCCTTCAGGCGCGCGTGCTCGTCGCCTCCGCCGGTAGGTCGCGGCCCCGCCGTTTATAGAGATCGCGTCGGGCCGCTCTTGGCTCCGGCAAAATTTAACAACAATCCAAATTCCTCTTCACCGGCGGAAAACGAAAAGAGCGCACCCCGCCCACTCGCTTCGGCACAAGAACATTCGCCGTGATGGCTTCCTCCCCACCCACGGTGATTCTTCCGCACCCTTCGCCTGGATAAAACGGTGGAAAACATTTGCACGTCCTAACCTATCGGCTTCTGTCGAGGTGCACCCGGCAGGCGCGGCCATCCCGTTAGACCCCACCCCTCGTCCCTCTAAACCTTCCCGTGTTCCCCCACCCCAACCCACCCTTCTGCCCAGTCGACAGCTCAACCATAAACCAAAAACGATGAACCCTCCCGATAACCCAACACCGCGGATCGTCCGCTCCCTCGCCGCCGCTCTTTGGGCGGACCTCACCGGCCGCTCGTGCCTCACCACGGCCGCGCTCCTCCTCGCGGCCCTCGCGAGCACACCCGCGCCGACGCGCGCACAGAGTAATACCACCGGCTATATTTACGGGAGCGGTGCACCCGCGGGCGCCACCATCGCCGCCGAAAGCGCCGACACCGGCGCAAAAAGCGAGGCCAAGGCCGACGCCGGGGGCGCCTATCGCATACCCGCTCTGCCCCCCGGCCGATACCGCGTCACGTTACGCAGTCCCGGCGCAACCACCCAAAACGCCGAAAACGTGCTCGTGGCACTCGGCAGCGGCGTCGACGTGCGTTTCGGCGCAAAGGACATCATCGCCATGGAGCGTTTTCGCGTCAGTGCCGGCTCTGTCTCACCGATCGATTTATCCTCGGTCGAGTCCGTCACCATTTTAACCGCGCAAATGATCGAGAACCTCCCCGTTGCTCGCAACACCAGTGCGGTCGCGCTGCTCGCCCCGGGCACCACCCAAGGCGTTTCGGCTTTCGGCAATCTCGTCTCTTTCGGCGGTGCCTCCGTCGGTGAAAACGCCTACTACGTCAATGGCTTCAACCTGACGAATCACCGCAACGGACTCGGCGGCGGCACCGTTCCGTTTGAGTTTTATGATCAGTTTCAAATCAAGACCGGCGGCTACGGGGCCGAATTCGGCCGCTCGACTGGCGGCGTCATCAACGCCACCACCAAAAAAGGGACCAACACCTTCAAGGCCGGCGCCAATCTGATATGGAGCCCAAACCTCCTCCGCGCCAACTCCCCCAGCGTGTTTCTGCCGACCGGCGCACCCTACACCAATCGCGCCAACTCATACGGAGAGGCCATCAGCGCCAACCTTTTCGCCGGCGGTCCCCTCGTGAAAAATCGCCTCTTCTTCTTCGGCCTCGTCGAGGCGCGTAACTCCGTCAGCAAGGGCCCCGGCATCACCACGTACGGCAAGAGCACCAACACCGATCCTTTCTACGCCGGTAAAATCGACTGGAACCTCAACGACAACCACACGATCGAGGTAACCGCCATTTCCGATACCCGCAAAACGATTTCCGAGAGCTGGACCTACGATTACACCAGCAAGACCATCCGCGATTATAAGGGCATCACGGAAAATTACCGCGGCGGTAAAGATACGATTTTTCGCTATACCGGGAAGTTCGGCCAAGACTTCACCGTCTCCGCCCTTTACGGCAAGAGTAACGCTGACCAAACGGACGCGGGCGCCGGCGATAGCTCGCCCTACATCCTCGACGCCCGCAGCGGCACCGCCCTCCTTATCGGCAACGCCACCAACAGCACGCCCACCGCCCTGACCGATGGCCGCAAGGTCTACCGTCTCGATGGCGAATACGGCTTGAACCTGCTCTTCCCGCAACGGCTGCGCTTCGGCGTCGACCGCGAGGACGTCAGCTCAAACAGCGTTCAGCAATATTCCGGCGGAGTCTACTGGCGCTATGTCGTTACCGCCCCCGCCCGCGTCCTTGCCAACGGCGGCGTCGTCCCCGCTGGCGTTACCCAATACGCGCGCAAACGCAATTACGCCAATAGCGGCATCTTCAACACGCAGGCGCAGGCTTTTTACATCGAGGATACCGCCAAGTTTATCGAGAACCGCCTCGTCGTCAGCGCCGGCCTCCGCGATGAAACCTTCAATAACAAAAACTCCCGCGGCGAGACGTTCGTTAAGATGAACAACCAGTGGGCCCCCCGCCTCGGCGCATCGTTCGATCTCACCGGCAACGGCCAATCAAAACTGTTCGCCAACTACGGCCGCTACCACCTCCCCGTCGCGACCAATACCAACATCCGACTCGCGGGTGGCGAAAACTTCTGGGAAGAATATTATATCCTCAACGGCCTCAACGCCGACAGCACCCCAGCCATCGGCGCCCAAATCGGAGGTCGTACCGTCTTCAGTGATGGCGCCATTAAAGACCCTCTGCAGATCGTCGACCGCAACCTCAAGCCCATGTACCAAGATGAGGGGATCATCGGCTATCAACGCGCCCTGAATAAAAATTGGACCGCCGGAGTACGCGGGGTCTATCGCACCGTCGGCCGTTTCATCGAGGATATGGCCATCGATGAAACCCTCAACGTCTACGCCCGCGCCCAGGGCATCTCTGCCGCCAAGTTCAACGCCGGCGGCAACGACTACTACGTGCTCAGCAATCCCGGTCAGCCCGTCGCTTTTAATATTGATATGAATGACGGCAAGGGCACTCGCACCGTCTCGTTCTCCGCCGACCAACTCAAATATCCCAACGCCAAACGCCAGTACGCCGCCGCCGAAATTTTCTTCGAACGCCTCTACGACGGCAAGTGGATGCTGCAGGGCTCTTACACCCATTCTTACAGCTGGGGCAACGACGAGGGCTCCGTCCTCTCCGATAACGGCCAATCCGACGCCGGACTCACCGTCCTGTTTGACCATCCCGGCCTCATGGATCACAGCACCGGCTACCTCGCCAATGACAAACGCCATAAATTCAAGCTCTTTGGCTCTTACAACCTTTCCAAAGAATTGCAGGTGGGCGCCAACTTCCGACTCGAATCCGGCGCGCCTCTTAACTCCTTTGGCTTTCACCCCACCGATTCCTTCGCCGCGGCCTATGGCGCCGATTCCTTCTACACCAACGGCGTCGCCAACGGGCGAGGCGCGGCCGGCCGCACCCCTTGGATCGCGCAACTCGACCTCAATATGCGTTACCGTCCAAAGTGGGGCCGCGACAAAATCGCTTTCGGTCTCAGCATTTTCAACGTGGCCAACTCTCACAAAAATACCGAGTCGAACCAAATCGCCGAAATCGGGCTAAAACAAGCCAACCCCGCTTACCGCCTGCCAACCAGCTTCCAGCCCGCCCAGAGCGGTCGACTCACGATGTCACTCGACTACTAAGCCACCGAAAGCCTCACGCGGACCCGATCCGCCAGCTTGCCTTCACGGCCGGAGTTTTCTCCGGCCGTTTTTGCACCCACCCGCCACCCCCAGTCGCTAACACACCGCTCGCCCCGGCCCGCCAGCCCCACCCGCCCCGCCAGACCGGCCGCCTCCGCTCCCGTTTCCATTGCCTCCACCCACTTGCCACCCCACAACCTACCCTGCAGCGCGTATCCATCAAAACCACAACCTACTGACAATTAACGAGGCTGGTGTGCGGAAATGCTCATCTGGAAAAACTTTTTCCCGCGTCAAAAATTCCCGTGCATTCAGCGCGTAAAATCGAAGCCCAAGAGTAAATGCGTGGGGAATTTGCGCATGGGTTGGCTGCCTTCGTGAATACGCGGTGACCTACCCTGCTCGTCTCCCAAAAACGACTTGCTTTCAACTCAATGCCATCTAGGTGAAATAAAACTTCGGCTCTGAGTCTTCGCTTTCAAGTCGTTCTCCATTGGCCCCCAGCCCTCATTTTATCCCCATGCATCAATTCTTCCTTCACCGCATCCTCGCCTTAGTCCTCGCCGTCAGTACGCCGCTCGCGGCCCAAACGACCAGCCGTACCGGTACGGTCATTGGACAAATCATTAACCAAAATACCGGCGATGTTCTCCGAAACGCCGACGTGAGCGCGGCAGGCACCAACACCACCGCTGCGGCCGACGGCAACGGCAACTTCCGCCTCGTGCTGCCCGCGGGCACGCACACGCTCACCGTCACTTACTCGGGCCTCGATGAACAGCGGGTCGTCGTCACCGTCACTGGTGGTCAAGAACTTCGCCGCGATGTCGCCCTCACTTCCACCCTCTACAAAATGGAAAAATTTGTAGTGAAGACCATCCGGGAGGGCCAAGCCGCCGCCATCCGCGAGGAACGTTCTGCCGCCAATGTCAAAAATGTCGCCGCCATCGACGCCTTTGGTAATCCCGGCGCCGCCGTCGGCGAATTACTCATGCGCCTGCCCGGCGTCGCCGTCGACGGCAGCGGCGGCGTCGTCGGCGCGATTTATGTCCGCGGGATGACCCAGGATTTCTCCTCCCTCCTCATGGACGGCAACCAAATCGCCGTCTCTGGCGGCAGCTCGGTCAGCCTCGGTAATGTCTACTTCGGCCAAGTAAGCTCCGGCAGCGTCGCTTCCCTCGAGGTGATCAAGGCTCCCACCCCCGACATGGACGGCAACGCCATCGCCGGATATCTGAATCTCAGAACCAAGCGCGCCTTCGATCGCGCTCCTGGCCGGTATATCACCTTAACGACCGGCTACTCCTACACCGAGGATTACCAACCCAAGAGCGTGCCGTTTACCAACCCGTTCGAACTCTACCTGCTCGACGTGAACTATTCCGAGGTCCTCAGCGTCCTCGGCGCTAAAAACAACCTCGGGGTCAGCGCGACTTTCAACTACACCATCCCCAACAATATCATCAACGAAATCGGCCACCGCACGGCGGCCGGCAACACCGACGCCTATTACGTCGCCAACCCCGCCCCGGGTGCCGCCATGCAGCCCCTTTTGCGAGGAGCCGGTGCCGGCCAATGGGGCAATATCGGGACGCAGACGCCGACCATCAACGTCGCCATTGCCCTCGATTACAAACTCAGCGAGGCGTCGTCCGTGTATTTTAAAAGCACCTACAATATTCTCAAGCGCCGGCAGGGCTCCAATAATTCCTACTTCCGCTGGAAAGCCGTCGC
Source organism: Opitutus sp. GAS368 (assembly GCA_945903465.1). Lineage (GTDB taxonomy): Bacteria > Verrucomicrobiota > Verrucomicrobiia > Opitutales > Opitutaceae > ER46. The sequence continues at coordinate 64,965 of CAMDOF010000008.1, read as the reverse complement.
CCCCCGAGCGGCGGCCAGCTTCAAACCCGGCAGCACCTTCGATGTCGTCAACATCGCCGATAATCAGGGCCAGATCGATACCGAGTCCGTCCTCTACCTGCGCGAAACTCGCGCGTACACGCTCGCCACCGGTTGGGAACATAAACTATGGAACGGCAGCGGGCTCGTGAAATTCGATGCGAATTACTCGCACAACATGACCCATTACCCGCGCCTCAATCAGCTCGGCGCACGCTTGCGCAATGTCGCTTGGCAACTCGATCGCGCCGACGGCGGTCTCCTGCCACGCATCAATCAGACGAGCGGCGCCGATTGGAGCAATCCCGCCAACTACATCATCCGGCCCGACGCCCAGCTCATTAATTACAAGGCTCCCGCCGTCCGCCGCGGGGCCAATCTCGACCTCCAAAAATCACTCGCGACCACCTACCCCGTCACCCTCAAGACCGGCATCAAGCAGTCCTTCTTCGGCCAACTCCAAGCTCGCGATCTGTATTACTACACCTACGCCGGCAAACCCACCACTCCGGAAAATGGCGGCGTCAAACCGTTTCTCGGTTATAATATGCTCGTCTCCGAGGGAAAATACGGGCCCTTCCCCTTCGTCCAGCTGGCCGAAACCGGTGAGCCGGGCGACCCGTTTGCCGATCGCGCTAACTGGACCCAGACCCCCACCGATGCCTGGAACACCGCCTACCAATCTCTCGCCAACGATGCCGAGTACGAGACCACCATCAACGCCGCCTACGCCATGGGCGATGTCCGCTTCGGTCGCCTGCGTATCCTCAGCGGATTGCGCTTCGAGGAAACCTCCTCCAGCGGTTCAAATTACCTGCGCGTTTCCAACGCTACCAATAACGCCCTAGCCACCCTCTCCAATGCCGAAAATACGGCCCGCGCGCGCGACAACTTCCGCAAGTGGACCACTCAAGGCACCAAGTACCATAACTTTTTTCCGGGCGCGCACTTCGTCTACTCGCTCACCCCTGATCTTCAAATACGCACCAGCTATAACGCCACCCTCACTCGCCCCACCCCGACCAATCTCTTGCCAGCCATCGTTCCCAATGAGCTTAGCCAGACACTCTCCGCCGGCAACCCCAGCCTCAAGCCTTACACGTCTGATAATTATGAATTCTCCGTCTCCCAATACCTTTCCGGTATCGGCCAGCTCTCCGCCGGCGTCTTCTATAAAGATATTCGCAACTACTTCCGCGCCCTCCGCTCCATCGTGCCAGAGGGGCCCGACAACGGCTTCGCCGGGGATTACGCCGGTTGGAGCCTGACCCGCAACGAGAACGTCGGCAGTGCCTGGATCCGCGGACTCGAACTCAACTACAGCCAACAATACACCTCCCTCCCCGGCATCTGGCGTGGTCTCGGACTATTCGCCAACTATACGTACCTCGACACCTACGGCGATTACGGCTCCGCCCTCGGCAGCACGAGCCGTCTGCCCAATCTCACCCCGCAGAGTTTCAACGGCGGTCTGTCGTTCATCGCGCGCGGTTTCGTTGCCAGAATCATGGGCAACTATCGCGGAGAATTCTTCCGCTCCACCGTTACCGGCACCTATGGCCCCACCGGCGCCGTCCCCGGTCCGGTCGTCTTCGACACTTACCAGCACAGCCGCACCCTCTTCGACTTGAAACTTCAGTACACGTTCAGCCCGCGCTACGTGCTCAATGTCGATGTCTATAATCTCACCAACGATTATACGAACAACGACTACGTCCACGTCTTCGACCGCAAGCTTTTCACCTACGCCGCCGGCTCCGGCACCAGCTTCAAAATCGGTCTCAGCGGCCGCTTCTAAGGCGCCCGCCCCCCGCTCGTGCTCTTAAACGAGCACGCCGCGTCGAGGTCCCCCCAGCCGGTGACCTCGACAGAAATTTCCTGATCGTACCCCACGGTTTGACCGCGTTGCTTCCCGACTATTCCCGCGCCGACGCCACCGCCTCACCAAGCTCACGGTCCACCTCGCGAGGAACCCACGCAACTTGAGGCTCGCCCACCCACCTGCAATCAATTGCCCTAGGGCGTTATGTATCCCGCCGAACGTATTCTCATGGGCCCAGGGCCTAGCCCCGTCTCTCAACGTGTCTTGCGAGCGCTCGGCGCCCCAACCCTCGGCCATCTCGATCCCCAGTACCTCGCCATCATGGACGAGGTCTGCGATATGTTGCGCAAGGTTTTCCGTACCTCCAATGCCCTCACGTTTCCCGTCAGCGGCACAGGTATGGCCGGAATGGAATGCGTCGCCGTCAATCTCATCGAGCCCGGCGACGAGGTTATCGTCGGAATCAACGGCGTGTTCGGCACCCGAATGAAGGATGTCATGGAACGTTGCGGCGCCGTCGTCCATGCCCTCGAAACCACTTGGGGCGAAGTGTTCACCCTTGAGCAGATCAGCGCGGCTCTCGCCGCCCATCCCAAAGTAAAACTGCTCGGGATCGTCCACGCCGAGACTAGCACCGGTGCCCATCAGCCTCTCACCGGTCTCGCCGAACTCGTCCACGCCCACGGCGCCCTCTTCGTCGTCGACGCCGTCACCAGCCTCGCCGGTCACGAACTTCGCGTCGATGAATGGGGCATCGATGCCATTTATAGCGGCACCCAGAAATGCTTGAGCTGCCCCCCGGGTCTCTCACCCGTGAGCTTTGGACCGCGCGCACTCGTCCGCCTCGATGCCCGCAAAACTAAGCCCCAGTCGTGGTATCTCGATGTCTCCATGCTGAGGAAATATTACAACGGCGGCGGCGGCGGGCGGGTCTATCATCACACCGCGCCCATCAATATGACCTACGCCTTGCACGAGGCCCTCACCATCGTGCTCGAAGAGGGCCTCGATGTCCGGATCGCCCGGCACGCGACCATGCACCAGCGCTTACGCACCGGTCTCGAAAAAATGGGCCTCAGCTACATCCCCAGCCGCTCCCTCCATCCCCTTAACTGCATCGGCGTGCCCGCCGGCGCCGACGACGCCGGCGTGCGCCGGCGTCTCCTCGAAGACTACGGCATTGAAATCGGCTCCGGTCTCGGTCCGATGGCGGGTAAAGCGTGGCGCATCGGCCTGATGGGCCACGGCGCCACCATCCGCAACGTCGACCTCGTCCTCGCCGCTCTCCGCGAAATCCTCCAACGCTAAAACCGCACGTCCACCACTTTTCCCCGCGCCCGTCGCGCTCCGCCTCTCGGCGTGGGCGCAAAACGCCTCAAACGATCGGCGCCACGCCGCGCCACCGGATCGCGCCAGCCCCCTTCACCTCGCCCGCCCCCACCGCTTTCCTGAGCGGCGCCCCCACCCACCCACCCACCTTTTTCCCATGAGCCCTCTCTCTTTCGTCACCCTCGCCAGCGTCGCCTTGACGCTGCTCACTTCCCTCTTCGCCAGCGAACCCGCCGGCTTCCGGCCCCTCTTCAACGGCCGTGACCTCACTGGCTGGGTCAATGTAAATACCGCCGCCGATACCTGGAAAGCGCAAGACGGTCTGCTCGTCAGTACGGGCAAACCCATCGGCGTCATGCGCTCAGAGCAACAATACGAAAACTTCATTCTCCATATCGAATGGAAGCACCTCGAGGCGGGCGGAAACTCCGGCGTTTTTGTCTGGAGCGAGGGCACCGTACCCACTGGAAAAAATCTCCCCAAGGGCTGTGAGGTCCAAATGCTCGAGCTCGAATGGCCAAATCTGAATCCGGAAAAAAACGGCCAGCCTCGGCCTATCGCTTACGTCCACGGCGAACTTTTCGGCGCGAATGGGCTTACCGTCGTCCCCGATAACCCACGCGGCGCCCGGAGCATGAGTTTCGAAAACCGCTGCAAGGGCAAAGGCGAATGGAACACCTACGATGTCGTCTGCGTCGACGGCGTCATTAAACTCTCCGTCAACGGAAAATTCGTCAACGGCATCAGTAAATCATCTGTAAAAAAAGGCTACCTCTGCCTCGAAGCGGAGGGCGCCGCCATCCACTTTCGCAACATTCAGATTCTCGAACTCCCGCCAGGCCGAGCCACTCCCGAAGAAACCGTCCCCGTGGTCGCGGCTCCGCGCTAAACTCGCTCCCGCCATTTTCCCCGCCACCGCGGCCCGTCCTGCCGACGGCCGCCCCCAACCCACGACGCTTAGCGTCGTTTCTCCGTCAGCGGTAACATCACCCCTCGCCGGAATAAAGTCACTTGGCTCGTACTCGAGGAGACCACGATCGAAATACAGTTCGTCATCACGCTAATCGCCGCCGCCGCCGCATGCCGGCTGCCCAGCCCGCTGGGTAACTCGTGCGTACTGTCAGACGCTTGAATCAAGCTGCCCGCCGACTCCACCACCCCGTCCCCGCGAATGATGAAGGCCCCGTCGATCGAGGAAAATTCCTTCACGGTTTCGTCCATGAAAGGATTCAAAATATTCCGCTCCTCCTGTTTGTAACCAAAAAATGGATTCAGGACGAGCGGCTTCGACATCGCCCCCACTTTTTCATTGTCACCCACCACAAATAGACAACCCACCGGCCGACCTTCCCGCCCTTCCACGGCCAACTCCGTCGCAACCGCAATGACCCTCTCCAGCACCTCGGGCTTCACATCCGCGGGCAATAAATCCGCCGTCGAACCCGTCAGCAGAGTCTGAAATTCGCGCTCAATATCAACCACCACCAGCGTATCAAACTGGTTGCTGGCCGTGATCCCACCCAAGCAGCAAATCCGTTCGTTGAAGGTCACGATCCCGCGGGTCAACGCCACCAACATCCCACTCCGCAGCTGGGCCAGGCGCGCATTTGAAAACGAACGCACCTGAATCGTCTCGCTGAAACCCTTGTCGTCAGCACTCACCTCCAACGCCAGTCGCGACACCAGAATCGTCTTCAGCGTCGACCGCAGCATCCCCGCTTGCACCCCACCAATAAAAGTGTCCCCAAACACCATGATCGCACTGCAATCCGAACCCCGCGCCACCCGCTCCGCTTCCCGAAACATCAAACGATTGACGCGATTCTGCTGGGCATCGACCGCCCGTAAGCCGCCGAAGCCACCGATCAACCGCTCATAGAGACTGTCCAGATCGGCCGCATTGACGAGATTATCGACCAGTTCCTTGTCTTTCACCTGCCGCGCGATCGAAGCCAGCACCTGCAAGTAATCACGCGCCCGATCCCCCGCAATTAACATCACGATCAAATGGACCCGCTCGTCAGCCAGCGCGCCATCATGCCGAATACCCACCCGGCTGCGGCCAATCGCGAGCACGTAACGCCGCGACATCTTAACCCGAACGTGCGGGAGCGCGACCCCGAAACCAAGGTACGTGGTCATGGTGCCCTCACGCGCCAACAACCCCTTCAGCAATGCCTCCGGCTTCAGGTCGGTAAATTTCTCAACGCAAACATCGAGCAATTCCTGCAGCGCTCCTTCCAGGTCAAGACTCCTGAGATCCACAATCCGGCTGCGCGCAATAATTTTATCAAGCCGCATAGCCGTCCCCGGGCGCTCGTCTGCTCACCGCGATTGCCATCATTTCTCCCACTGCAGCGCCCCTTTTTTTACCTCGTAGATTAAACCAAGAATCAACACCCCGATAAAAAATAACATCGGCCCAAGAATCGAGATGTGGTTGGCCAGAAATTCCCGATAAATAAAACTCCAGGGAATCAGGATCACCACTTCCAAGTCGAACAACAGGAATAATAAGGCCGTCAGATAAAATTTCACCGAGAACCGCGTGTGAATCAGCCCTTCGGCCGGCACCCCGCACTCGTAAGCCGAGTCCTTGATCTTATTCGGCTTGGCCCGTTGCCCAAGCAGATGGCTCGCCGCAATCACCCCACCCGTAATCAGGGCGGCCAACAGAGCTTGAATGAGGAAAGGAAGATACGCAGCAGATGTCATAACTTTAAACCTAGGAACACTTGGGCCGACCCTCGGAACAGTCGCAAGCGGGAATTCACTTCATCATCACTTCACTCCAATCGAATCATCTTTACCGCCTTCGTCTTCGTCGATCCCACTCCCAACGTTTCCGCAAACTCGAGCGTCCTAATCTCCTCATCCACGGGCTCAAAACCCTCTTTCTTGCGATGAGCGTTAATGCGGTCGCGCGCCAACGAATCCATCATCACCGGATCATTGCTCATCCATAACAACGGCTCAGAGCGGGTGTAGAGCGAATTGAAAAACGGACCACCAATAAACTGGTAGTGCTGCAAACTCGTCATCGTAAACATCCAAGTCTGCCGTAACTCGGGGATCGCGCTCATCTCCGCCACCGCCGCCGGAGCATTGGCCGGCGAACGGAAAAACCGCGCCGTGTTCGAGGCGTTCCACAGCGTGGCATTCACCAGCGCACCATTGATGCCCAAGGTCGGATGATCCGAGTAGACCGGTAAATTTATCCAGAAATCGGCATCCAAAAATAGCGGAGTCGCCAAGAAGCTCTTACGATCCTCATCCTTGGATGTGCTGTTCGGAACCCCTTTCGTCTGCTGCTCCGCAAAGATTGGGTCGAAGCGCTGCGGTAGCGGCGAATCATAAAACCAGAGCGGATCATAATACCGACCCGACTCCAATACATACACCGGATTACCAAAAAACGGCGTCTTGCCCGATACCAACGACGGCAAGTAACCCGTCATCCGCAACCGCAAGGCATTCAGACCAACCAGAAAAATATTCTCATGATCAAAGCCGCGGCGTTTCAGCGCATTAATCACGCCTTTCACCAAGGGTACCGGCGTCGCTAACCCCGGCCCGGAATCAGCATAGATCTTAATCCCGACTCGGCGCTTCGCTCCAGGCACCAACTTCTTTCCCGTGGCTTGTTCAAACGTCGCCACCATTTTCTCCACCTGCCGGTCGTACGTCACCTCGTCAAAACTCGCCAACGGCATCTCCCAAACCGGCTCACTCGGCGGCGCGATCTTCGGCGCCACCAACAAGGATCCCGCCCCTTGGGCTGGCGCCGCCGGCGCGGCCCCGTAGCCCGCCGTCGCTAAAATCGCCCAACCAAAAAAAGAAAAAATAAAGAAGCGCATGAGTAATGTGTCGTCTGACGAAGCGTAAAGTTGCCCTCACCTCGACGAAAAAATTCACCAAGGTTTTGCCCAGGCTGCCAAACTTGACAGCTGGGATCGTCAGTTGAAAGTGCATTCTTCAGTCTCGCCTCGCCGCCAGACCAACGCCGTACCACGCCACGCCATGCCCGTCATCAAACCCACCTGCGTCCGCGATCTTAAAATGCGCGTCAATCTCGCCGATGTCGTGGCTCGGGTCGTCACTCTGCGCAAAGCCGGCGGCGCCCGCCTCAAGGGCCTTTGCCCTTTTCACAACGAGAAAACCCCTTCCTTCAACGTCGATCCCGATAAGGGCTTCTACAAGTGTTTCGGCTGCGGCAAGGCCGGCGACGCCATCACCTTCGTCCGCGAGACCGAACAACTCAACTTCACCGAAGCGATCGAGGCACTCGGCAAGCGCTTCGGTATCGTCATCGAATATGAAGCCGGCAGCGGTGGACCCACCACGGCGGAACGTTCCCTTCGCCAGGAGCTCTTCGATCTGCACGACGCCGCCGCAGAGCATTTCTTTCAAGCCTTCAAGGCCAGCGATCCAACGGGGACTTTCATGCGCACCCTGTGGACGGAAAAACGCCACTTCCCCATGGATCTGGCCGACGAATTCAAAATCGGCGCGGCCGACGCCACCGGCTCCGACCTCGGCGCCTGCTTGCTCCGCCGCAAATACTCGGAGGAAGCACTCCGGCGCTGCGGCCTTTTTTTCATCTACGACCAAGCGACGATCTCGCCGGCCACGCTGCGCCCCCGCTTCCGCGGGCGCTTGATGATTCCGATTCGCGATCATCAGGGGCGGGTCGCCGCCTTCACCGCCCGACAAACCGAACTCACCCCACCCGACGATCCCTCTCACGACGCCAAGTACGTCAACTCACCCGAAACCCCCATTTTTACCAAGGGAAACCTGCTCTTCAATCTTGACCGAGCGCGCACCGCCGTCGGCGACGGCCACCCTTTCGTCCTCGTCGAGGGCCAACTCGACGCCCTCCGCTGCTGGAGCGTCGGCCTCAAAACCGCCATTGCCCCTCAAGGCACTTCGATCACTGAGAGCCAACTCGTTCTCCTCCGCCGCTATTGCACTCAGGTCGAATGTTTTTTCGACAGCGATACCCCCGGCCAGAACGCCGCCCTCCGCTTCCTGCCGATGGCCCTGAAGGCGGGCATCGAAGTGCGCTTTCTCACCCTTTCCGGCCAACAAAAACTCGATCCCGATTTACTCTTCTTGGAGCGAGGTCTGGCTGGCTATGACGATGTCCGCCGCGATGCTGAAGGCGCCATGGCGTTTGCCTGCCGCGCCTTCCTGCCAGATGCCGCTACCGCCACCGCCGAGCAACGCGCCCGCGCCGCCCAAAGTGTCGTCGAAATTCTCGCCGTCAGCGAAAGCGACGCCGTCAGGAACCAACTTATCCGCGAAGCCGCCCGCTTTCTCTGGCTCGAGCCCAGAAGCGTTGAAATTGAATACGCCGCCTTGGCCACCCGCCACCATCGCCAAGCCGCCGCCCGGTCCGCCACCCAACCCGCTCAGGCCTTGCCCCTGCCTCACCTCACCGCCGAATCCGCGCAAACCCCCGAACGGCATCTCCTGCTCTTACTCCTGCATTTTGATTCACTCGGCAAACCCCTCAGCCGAGCCCTCCCCCTCCACGCCCACTGGATCGATACCCAACACACCGCAGGCCGCCTCCTCAACCGTTTCCTCGGCGAATTCGAACAAGATGCCTGGCCGGGCCGCGACCATCTCGACGACCTCCTCGAAGATGCCGAGGAACGGGCCTTGGTCGCTAATCTCGTCTTCGAATCACCCAACATCGACGATCCCCCCAAGGTTGCTCAAGAGGGCCTCCGCCTCCTCCGCGCGCGGGCCCTCGAACCCCGCCTCAGGCAAATTGAACTTGCTTTGGCCAACCCCCAAGCGGACATTGATTCTGACCCAATCTCATTGCTAAAAGAACGCTCAGAACTGCATCGTCAGCTCCGCACGCCACTTGTGTTATTGGCTATGCGTTGACGATTTCGCAGTTTGTCGTTTGCTCGACCCTTTCCTATTTTTTATGCCGCGCAAGTCCAAGTCCGCATCTACCGATTCCGCCCAATCACAAGCCGTCGAGGCTGCCCTCTCCAAGGTCACACCCCCCTCGGCCGAAGGCGCCGACGCTATTCCAGCCGGGGGCATCAATGACAAAATCCGCCACCTCATTCGGCTCTCCAAAGAGCAGGGCTACCTTACTTTCGATGACATCAACGAGGCTCTCCCCGAGTCCGTCGAGAATCAGGAGGAAATCGATAACGTTCTTTCCATCCTCCAAAATCTGGAAATCGAGATCCTCGAGCCCGATCAGGTCGAAGATTATAAACAACGGATGGAAGAGGCCGAAGAAGAGGAATCCCGGACCTCTCAAAACGATATTCTCGACGATCCGGTTCGGATGTACCTCAAGCAGATGGGCCAAGTCCCCCTGCTGACCCGCGAGCAGGAGGTCGAGATCTCCAAACGCATAGAAACCGCCGAACTCAAAGCCCAGGAGTCTCTCTTTCAAGCCGCCGCCATCGGGGCCTATATCGGCGGTCTCGGCGCCAAACTCCTCACCCGCGAAGAACGTTTTGACCGCGTCGTCATCGACAAGAAAATCGAATCACGCGAGGTCTACTTCAAGACGCTCCCCAAGCTCGTCGAAAATACTCAACGCTCCGAAGCCGGCGTGGCCGAAGCTTGGGACGAATTCCTCAAGGCCCGCGGCGACGCCGAAAAAAAGAAGGTCAACGCCAAATTCCGCAAACGGGAAAACATCCTCCGCGCCTTCTTCGCCAAATTCTACTTTAAGCTCAAGGTCTACGAAGAATATCTCGAGGGGCTCAATCCCGTCCTCGAGGAGATCGATACCCTCAATCAACAGCTCGATCGCGGCAAACACCCTAAGACAAAAAAAGACGCGGCCATTGATACAAAGGCTATTCACGCGCGGCTTAAACAAATCGAGGCCCTGAATCGCATCGCCCCCAGCGACCTGCAAGCCGTCGTCAAACAGACGATGGTTCACGTCACCGAGGCGCACAAAGCCAAGACCGAGATGGTCGAGGCCAATCTCCGCCTCGTCATTTCGATCGCGAAGAAATACACCAACCGCGGCCTCTCTTTCCTCGATCTCATTCAAGAGGGCAACATGGGCCTCATGAAGGCCGTCGAAAAATTCGAGTATCGTCGCGGTTACAAATTCTCCACCTACGCCACTTGGTGGATTCGTCAGGCCATTACCCGCTCCATCGCCGATCAAGCCCGCACGATCCGCATCCCCGTGCACATGATCGAGACCCTTAACAAGGTCATGCAGGTACAAAAACAACTCCTTCAGGAGTACGGCCACGAACCGACCCCAGAAGAAGTTGCCGACGAAATGAACCTGCCCGTTGAGCGGGTTCAACAGATCATGAAGATGGCCCAACAGCCCATCTCTCTGCAATCGCCCGTCGGCGACGGCGATGACACCAGCTTCGGAGATTTCATCGAGGATAAGTCCGCCGAAAATCCGTACGACATGACCGCTTACTCGCTCCTCCGCGAGAAGATCATCGATGTACTCGAAACACTCACCGAACGCGAACGCCGCGTCCTTTCGCTGCGTTTCGGTCTCGTTGATGGTTATAGCCGAACCCTCGAAGAGGTCGGTAAACAATTCAAGGTGACCCGCGAGCGTATCCGTCAGATCGAAGCCAAGGCCTTGCGCAAAATGCGCCATCCGACGCGCATTCGCCAGCTCCATGGCTTCTTTGATGCGGAACAAATCGACAACGCGCAAAACTTGATGAAGGTCGCCGCCACTTCCCGTCCGCCGAGCGCACCGCCCGTCGGCGGGGCCGCCGCCGCGCTACCAACTAACAAGCTCCCTCCCAAAATGGGTAGCCTGCCGGGAGGCCTCGGTTTCCCGCCCCCCAAACTATAAGCTCGGTCTCTGCGCCTTCGGCCCTTGGCCCGAGGCGCGCCGAGCCCCCATCAACCCGTTTTCCCTTCCAAGGAGAACGAACCGCGCTGGACGATGAACACTCCCGTCAGGGTGACTGTCGTTTTGGCGTTACTGACACTGCTGACCGGCTGCTGGCGCTACTCCCTGAAGCGAGTCCAGCCCGATCTGGAAACCCTGGCGCCCAGCCCCCGCCTTGTCGTGGGTCGCATCATCGCCACCGATCCCGTGCAACGGTTCGCCTTCATCGAGGTCAACGTCGATGCGCCCAGCCTCGCGCTCTCCAACAACACCGAACTGATCGCGCGCACCTCAGAATTAACCGAGACCGCCCACCTCCTCACCACCCGCTACCTCCGCGGTCGCACCTTCGCCGCAAAAATTATCCGCGGCGAGCCGACATCAGGTGACGAAGTCGTCTGGCAAGCCCCGTGAGCGTACCCGCAGACTTCGCGCTTCGCCTCCCCGAACCCGCACCCACCCACGCTCGGCCTTAACCTCATCGAACTTAACCTAGGCGGGTCACGCGGAGCGACAGGGCGACCATTTGTCGCTTTACAGAGCCAGTCACCTCCCTACGATTCCCCCACTATGCTTGCCAACTCTTACCTCGCCGGCGTGATGGGACTCGGCGCACCTGAACTCATCATCATCTTGGTGATTATGCTCGTCCTCTTCGGTGGAGCCAAGCTTCCCGGACTCGCGAAGGGCATCGGCCAATCCATTAAAGAATTCAAAAAAGCCTCGAAGGACGAACCTGAGCCTGAGCCAGAGCCAGTGAAAGTCGAACCAGCCAAAATCGCGGCGATCGAAATCAAGAAGACCGAGTCGCCGATCCGCCACGGTACCAACTAAAGCCAAGGCGCAAAGGATCGACCAGACGAACGGCGCACCGCAAGGGGCGCCTTTTTTTGGCGGTGCTACCCGGCAACCGGCCCGAACCACCCCAGTGCGGACCGAAACACCAGCCAGCCGCCCAACCCCTCGCGACCGCCGCACGGCACCAGTCTCCACCCCCGCCAAACAACTCTCCCTTCGGTCCAACCGTGCCGTTTAGCCACGACACCCCGAGTCTTGGCTGGGTTCACACCACTCGGTCCACCATTTTTTCACCGCGCTCAAAAGCGGCAAGGTTATCTAAAAAGTGCTGCACCAACGCCGTATCTTGGTCGTGGCGACCACCGGCGGTATGGGGCGTCACATAACAATTGGGCAGCCCCCAAAAAGGATGCGCCACTGGCAACGGCTCCGACTCAAAAACATCGAGATAGGCCTCACTGATCCGACCAGACGCCAGCGCCTCCCCGAGCGCCCGTTCATCAACGGTCGTACCCCGACCCACATTGTAGAAACGAGCCCCCGGTCGGCAGCACGCGATTCGCCGCGCGTTAAAAAAATTGCGAGTGCCCGCGTTATCCGGCAGAAGATTAACCACGTGATCAGCGGTCGCCAACGCGGTACTGACCCCTTCTTCAGGAATGATTCTGACCCCTCGCTCGCTCCGCGTCTGCCGCCGCACCGCGCTCAACGTCATCCCGAACGGGGCCAATAACTCCGCCAACCTCCGGCCAATCGCACCAAAGCCCAGCATCAAAACCGTCTGCCCCGTCAAAAGCCGCGAGTCATAACGCCGTTGCGTATAGTGCCACACCCGGTCCCCCAGCTGATCACGATACGACGGCAGCAGGCGACGACCGAGGGCGAGCATCATCGCTAGGACGTGCTGCGCGCAGGAATCGGCGAATACCGCTGAGGCGTTGGAGAAAAAAGCCCCGCGCCCACGCCACGCTTCGCGGAACTCCGGCGTATCATAGCGGGTGTATCCCGCCGTGGTTACCTCCACCCAGCGAAGTCCCGGCGAGCGGAGACACTGCGCGGGATCGGGCTGCCCAAACGCCACGTCAGCCCCTCCCAAAAGCGGGTCAGGGGTCCCGGCCACCAAGACAGACGACGACGCCTGCGCGGAAAATACCAGCCGATGACCTCCCGTCCCCTCGGTCAGCAGCCGGGTATCGGACTCAGAAAACTGGGCGTTACACCAAATCGTAAGACTCATATGAAGTTTAAAAGTGGATACACGATCGCCTGCGACCGCCTCGCCAACACGATGGATTCAGCGCATTCCGCCGGAGCCGCACCCGCAAACGCGGGCGCCCGCCGGGAATCTCCATCGGCGACCGCGGCGGCAAGGGCGGACCAGCGCAAAGGCAACCACCACCCGTTCATTCATCCTCAGCAAATGCGCAGAGCGTGTGCACCGTGAGGCCAGCCGCCCGCAGTTTATGCGCACCTCCGAGTTCGGGTAAATCGATGACGGCGGCGACGCCGGCAATCTCGCTACCCAGCCTTCGAAACAGCTGCACCGCCGCCAACAGGGTGCCCCCCGTGGCGATCAGATCGTCGAGGATGAGAATCCGATCCCCCGGCCCGCAGGCATCGGTGTGGATCTCGATCGTGGCGTTCCCATACTCAAGCGCATAGGCGGCCGCGATCGTCTTCGCCGGCAACTTGCCCTGCTTGCGCACAAGCACAAACGGCAAGTGCGTCGCATAAGCCACCCCACCACCGAGGATAAAGCCACGCGCATCAATCCCTGCCACCCGCGTAGCGCCGAGCCTCCTCGCCTCCCCAGCCAGCGCGTCCACGATCACGCGAAAAGCATCCGGATCGCCGAGCACCGTGGTCACATCGCGAAAGTTAACGGCCAGTTTGGGCCAACCGCGGACCGTGCGGACACGGGACTTAAGGAAAAGAGCAAGTTCTGGCGGCGACATGTGGCGGATAACGTTTCCCCTATCACGCCCACGACAAGCGCTGTCGCAAGCGAAACGTCGGGCCGCGATGCGCTTGAGAGTCGCGGGAGCTCAGTAACCGCCACGGAAATTTTTAACCAGGCGCACGCAGATCCGCCCGTCGGCACCCGCGGCCTGGGCTCGCCGGCCGCTTGGTCCCGGCCGGGGCAGTGCTCGCGCCGCCACCGCCAACAGCCGGCCGAGAGCAGCTCCGTGCTGACTTTTACGCGGCAGCGGTGGCCGCACCCGGCTCGCGGCGGGACCCTCCTTCGCGAGACCCGACCTTACGCTTGCCAGCACGCCTCCGACCAACCATCCAAACCTGTGCGTTTTTCAACTACCCTGTTCGCGCTGACCGCCCTCGCCATTCCTGCGCTCGCGGCCGACGATTATAAACTCGGCGCCGATTCCCAGCGGCAAGCCGTCCCCCGCGGCGAGGTGCGGACCGCGGTCTTCGCCACCAGCAAAGTCTTCCCCGACACCACGCGCGAGTACAGCGTGTATGTGCCGAAACAATACGATCCAGGCAAACCCGCCTGCCTCATGGTATTTTTCGATGGCGCCGGCTTTATGAAGCTCGATGGGCAATTCCGAGTTCCCATCGTCTTCGATAATCTCATCGCGAAAAAAGCGCTGCCCGTGACCATCGCGATCGGCATCAACCCCGGCACAATTCCCGCCACCCTGCCCCAGGGAAAACCGCGGAGTAATCGCGCCTTTGAATACGACTCACTGGGCGATGCGAATGCCCGGTTTTTGCTGGAGGAGTTGTTACCCGAGGCGACGCGTGGGCTGAATATCACCACCGATCCGGCCGGCCGTGCCGTGGTCGGAAACAGTTCAGGGGCCATCGCCGCGTTCACCGTCGCCTGGGAGCGCCCCGAATCCTTTCGCAAAGTAATTAGCCACATCGGAAGCTACACCAACATCCGCGGCGGCCACGTCTACCCCGCGCTCATTCGCAAAACCAAGCCCGTAAAACCCCTGCGAATTTTTCTGCAGGACGGGAGCAATGACCTCGATAATCTCCACGGTAACTGGCCCCTCGCCAATCAAGATATGGCCGCATCGCTCAAATTCATGGGGTACGATCACACGTTTGTTCTCGGCGACGACGGCCACTCCGGAAAACACGGCGGGGCTATTTTCCCCGATACCCTGCGCTGGCTCTGGCGCGACTGGCCCAAGCCATAAAACCCCCAACGCGCTCACCCTCATGCCCACCCTTCTTCAGCACCGCAGCGCCCCCCGTGCCCTCCTCGCCACGGCCCTCGCGATCTTTGGCCCAGCCATCACTGCGGCGGCCGATTCCTTCAAACCCACCGCCGATCACGAGCCTCGCGAAAACGGCCCCCGCGGTATCGTCACCCCGATGGGCATTTGGAAATCCACCCTCTTCCCAGGGACTACGCGCGACTGGGCCATCTATGTTCCCGCTCAGTATAAACCCGACGGCACCGCCGCCGTCATGGTTTTTCAAGATGGTCAGAAATACCTCAACCCCCAAGGTACCTGGCGCGTACCCATCGTATTCGACAACCTGATCGCGCGCGGCGAGATGCCCCCGACCATCGGAATTTTTGTCAACCCCGGCCACGATCCAACCAAGGGCCAACCTAAAAACCCAACGAGCGGAAGTAATCGCGGGCGGGAATACGATTCCCTCGGGGATAGGTATGCCCAGTTTCTCATCGACGAAATTCTTCCGGCGGTCGCGAAACAGTATCCCTTTAGCGCCGATCCTGAACGCCGCGCTATTGCCGGCTCAAGCAGTGGCGGTATCGCGGCCTTCACCGTCGCCTGGGAACGCCCCGACCACTTTCGCAAGGTACTTTCCACCGTGGGTAGCTTCGTCAATCTTGCCGGTGGCAACGCCTATCCCGCGCTTATCCGCAAAACAGAACGCAAACCCATTCGTGTTTTCCAACAAGACTCAACCGGCGACCTCGATAACTCCTTTGGTCACTGGCCAACTGCGAACCAGCAGCTCCACGCCGCGCTCACCTACATGGGCTATGATGCACGCTTCGATTTTGCGGAAGGCTACGGGCACAACCCCATCCACGGCGGCCAGGTTTTCCCCGATGCCCTCCGGTGGCTCTGGCGGCAGGAAAAACCCGCGCCCGTGATCGTCACCAAGGGAGATCTGGCCGGCGATCTTACCCTCCACCGACTCCTGATCGAAGGCGAAACCTGGCAGACCGTTGCGGAGGGACTGGGCTTCGCGGACGGCGCCTGTACCGATGTCGCGGGGAATTTTTATTTCTCCGATATGCGCGGTACAAATATCGGGATATTCCGAGTCGCGACCGACGGAACCCGAACGAAACTCACCGACGAAGCCGCCAGCGGTCTCAAGTTTGGTCCCGACGGCCGGCTTTACGCCTGCTTAGGGGCAAAGAAGCGGATCTTTGCCATCACGCTCCCCGCGGTCACGATCGAAGTCCTCGCCGAGGGCGTGCAACCCAACGATTTTGTCATCACCGATCGCGGCCATATTTACTTCACCGAGACCGGGAAAAAACAAGTGACCTTTCTCGACGTACAAACAAAGGAAGTCCGGGTGGCCGATACCGGTTTGGCCTCGCCCAACGGCATCACCGTTTCCCCAGATTATGGCACTCTCGCCGTCAGCGAGGCCGGCGGCCAATTCGTCTGGGCTTATCGCATCAACCCAGATGGGACGTTGGACGCCAAGGCGCCCTACATGACGTTGCGCCGACCCATCGACCCGAAGGGCGACTTCCCCCGCGCGGAACCGCCCCCTTACAAGACCGCTTCAGGAGGCGACGGTATGACCACCGATACGCTCGGGCGTTACTACGTCACGAGTGCGGTGGGGCTGCAGGTCTTCGACCCAACGGGCCGGATGTGCGGTGTCATCGACAAGCCGCAACCGGATAAAGGCATCACCAGTTGCGTGCTTTCCGGTGCACAACGCGACCTGCTTTACGTAACCAGCGCCGACAAAATTTTCCGCCGGAAAGTCCTCGCCACCGGTCTCAACGTGGCCGGTGCAGCGGCCAAGCGCTAAGGACGGTCTCTCTCGCAAGGCTTGAAATAGGTCCGCCGGAACGAATCCCGGCGCAGCAAAGGCGGCTGGCTAAGCAACCGACCGCCAGCGACCGCCGTGGAGAGCGTTTAAACCGCGCGGACCTCGCGAATCTTTCCCAGCTCGCCCACCAGCCAGCACACCAGCGCAAAGGCGGTCAGGTGAACCACTGAGCAAACCGCAAACACTGGCGTGAACGATACATGTTCAACCGTCCACCCGATCAGCTGCTGCGTCACCACGCCCATCACCGCTCCCAAACAGCCGCCGAGACCGGTCACCGTTCCGACGACATTCGACGGCAAGACCTCAGCGGGCAAGGCGACGTTCAGCCACAACGTATGGCAAAAGAGCATTCCCGTCATTAACGCCACCGCCAGCGCCGGATCGGGCACCCGCGTGATCGCGAAACACAAGAACGGCATCCCCGCCGACGCGACGAACATCGTCGTCTTCCGCCCGCGGTTCACCGACCAGCCACGATTAACCAGCCAACGCGGAATCATTCCGCCCAGAACATTTCCCACCGCCCCCCGCCGCAAAGGGGATCCAGCTGTACTTGCCTATCTCAGCCAGGCTAAAACCGCGCTCTTGTTGAAGAAATTTCGGGATCCAAAAAAAGAAAAAATAGGATATCGGATCGGTGAAGACGCGCGCCAAGATACAACCCCAAACATCTCTTCGCGCCAGCAACGTCCGCAGCGGCACCGGTGCGGACGTCGCCTCGTCCGGGGAGCGGTCTGATTCAATCAAAGCCAATTCTTCCGCACCCAAGCGCGGGTGCTCCCGGGGCAATCGATAAACGAACGCCCAAATCACCACCCAGACCAACCCCAGACCGCCGCCGACCACGAAAGCCCAGCGCCAATGCCACGTCAGGGCGATCCACGAGATGAGCGGAACCGCCAGGGCTGAGCCGAGTGCCGTCCCCGCATTGAAGATACCCACCGCCAGCGCGCGCTCACGTACAGGAAACCATTCCGAGGCCGCCCGCACCCCGGCCGGAAAACTCGCCGGCTCCGCCGCGCCCAATAAAAAACGAAACACCGTAAAGTGGAGCGCCGTGCGGGCGAAGGCATTTAACATGTTCACGAGCGACCAACTCGTCACAAAAATCAGGAAAGACCGCCGCGTCCCCAGCCAGTCAACCAGCCGACCGCTCACGGCGTACATCACGGCGTAACTCCCCAAAAACGCCGAAGTGATATTGGCGTACTCCGTCGTGGAGATTTTCAGATCATCCTGAATGGTTTGCGCGAGAACCGAAAGAGTCTGGCGATCGAGGTAATTAAGCTCCGAGGCCAGGCACAACATTCCCACCATATACCAGCGCAGCCCGGGAACCTTTGTACACTCGGGACGCAAAGTCGCCGGCGAGGTTGCACTCACGCGGTGACCTCCTGCGGAGACGGGCACGGGGCCCCCCGCGCACGGCGCACCCGATCGCCTCGTACCCGAAAAAATAGTCGCCTGGCTCTGCGAATAAATTTCGTCTCGCCTGGATCGGCCACCCCACGCCAAGCCCCCGTTACTTTCGTATTCATTTTGTCAATACGCACGGACACTCGCCAACCTGAAACCCGCGAAGAGCTCGCGCAAGCGTTGGGGGTGCCTCGTTTCCACCTACGAAAAGCCAAACCCCTCTGCTCCCGGAAAACAGCGGTCGCCCGCGCCGACCGGAAAGCCTGCCCCCAGAATCCGCCCGAGCAAAGGTCGGGGCGAGGTGGACGCCGCCCGCCCGGGAAGAGGTGGCAAGACGACGCCTTTTGCCGGGGGACGCCAATCGAAGGGGAACGCAACCGAGTCGGAGCACCCGATGAGCCAGTGGCTTTCGGGCCGGATAAGCAAACCCCCAATGGAGAACTCCGGCGAAATCGCCGGACAAGTCCTCACGGAAAAGCAACGGCATCCTCAGCCACCTGATTCGCTAAAAATAGCCCGCGGAAATTCCCACCGTGCACCTTCCGCGTCCCGTCCAAGTCAGCGCACGGTCCACCACCGGCTGGCGCTCCCGGCCGATTCTAGTCCGACGATCGTCCCTCATTTCCAGCGACCGCGCGCCGCGAATCAGGGGGCCTTCACGTCGTAACAATAAATCAAATCCTGATCGCGCAGGTAGAGTTTGCCGTTGCTGACGACCGGATGAGTCCAAATTTTCCCCCGCGAGCTCCGGATTTTGGTCTGCGGGTCCAACTTGAAGCGACCGCTCTCTTTCCACGCCTTGGGCGACGCCTCCACCAAAACAACACTACCGCTGCCCTCATCCAGGCAATAAAGCATCCCGTCGGCACAACCCACCGAACCCTTGCCCAGTCCGCGCTCACTCCAAACTTCCTCACCCGTCTTAAAATTCTGGCAAACCCAAGCGGGGTCGCCGTGGCCGTAGAGATAATCACCGATCAAAACCACGCCGCCATGATGATTCTTAATCACCTTATTCTCGTAGACCGTCGTCACCGCATTGTCCGCGCCGATCCGCACCATTTTGCAACCGGAGCCGTAGCCCGCGGTAACATAAACTTCATTGCCGCGCACAATCGGCGTCGGAATCACCGCCGTACGACCGGGGAAAGATGTCTGCCACAATAGTTTCCCGTCCTTGGAGGCGATTCCTGCGATACTCTTTTCGGTGCGCTGAACATACTGGGCGGTGTTGTTGATTTTCGCCGGCACCACCGAGGAATAGTGTGCGGGATCGGTGAAATCCTGAGAGCGCCACACGACTTTACCCGTCAATTTGTTCAACGCCGCGAGCGTACCTTTGGATCCACCCGGCGTGCAAATGACCTGATCTCCGTCCACCAGCACCGACTCGGAGAAACCCCACTTCGGAATCTCGCCACCCAGGCTCTTCATCGAAACCTGCCAGAGCACTTTTCCGTCAGCCACACTCACGCAATGGAGGTTTCCCGGCCCGCTGAGCGCATAAACACGATTTCCGTCAACCGTCGGCGTGCCCCGCGGACCCTCGCCCCAATCGTTGTCGAGCACCGGACCGAGTTTCGCAGTCCATAACTCCTTCCCAGAATTGGCGTCGAGGACCAGCAATATCTCGTTACCATCCCGCGTGCCGAGGGTGAAAAATTTACCCTGCACAATGGCGGGACCGGAATAACCATGGCCGGCATTTTCAAACATCCAAACGCGCTTGGGCCCTCCGGCCGGCCAAGCCTTCAACAGACCGGTTTCCTTTGAAACATCGGAGCGATCCGCTCCACGCCACTGCGGCCAGTCATCGCCGCCCGCGAGCAGCGCAGAATGCACGAACCCCAGCATCGTTGACAAAACGGCAAGGAGGGAAGGACGGAATATCATATGGGTAAACGAGTGAACGAGGAATGGAGGTTTTTTTTCGGAGCGCGTCGCAAGCAACGGGACCGGTGAAAAAATGAAGGTCAATAAATCGCGTGATGCAACCCTGCACTGCGCCCAAAGACGTGGACACCTGGTAAGATGCCCAGCCGAATGACATCCGCGGCTCCCGTGCACCCCTGACCAACGGGGCGTTCGCCCTATCTAAAATGCGGTAAAATGCGTGAGGGCACGAGCAAGACCGCGGGCATTTCCGGCCAGGACGGCCAGGCCCCACGCCCCTCCGCTCAGTACGGCCCTCAGCGGCCTTGGCGCATTCCCCCAAGCAAGGAACCCACAGAATCGAGCACATTCACGACCACGGCGCCAGGCTGCGGGCGGCTGCCGCGAAGATCATCGAGCCATCGCCCCCTTTTCATCGTTTTCCATCAGCGCACAAACCGGCCAGCGGACCCGACCCGCCCAACCGGGTCGAATAAACGGCGACCCCTGCCGTCGGACTGGGCTCGGACGAGTATTCGATAACCAGCGACGCTGAAATCAACATTCCCTGCGGATGGGCAATAAACGGATCGGCCCAGTTAACTCGGGACCTTAACCGGCTCATCGGGCTCAAGCGGCGTCACTGGGTCGATAAAGAGCCAAGCTATCGCGCCCACGCCATAGATTGCGGCCGCCACCAGAAAGGCGGTTGTCCATCCGGCCAGTGTCGGCGGCGAATCCGCGGTGGCCTTCGTGCTGGTCAATATATACCCCACGACGACTGGCCCCACCGCACCACCCAAGTTTCCCATCATGTTCATGCTGCCGGAGAGCGAGCCGGCGAGCCGCCCGCCCACGTCCATGCAGGCCGCCCAATCTGGCGCCATCGCGAGATCATTGGAAAAACTCGCCAACCCCAGCGCAATCATGGCGTACACGGGATCGTTAATCCGGGTCGCGACCACCAGCAGCGCACCCGCCATGAAGAGCCCGGTGCACGCGACCGCGCGGCGCGCTCGACCGACATTGCCCCACCGCTCGGCCAGTTTTTTCGCCGCCCAACCACCCACAAAACAACCAATGCCCCCGAAAAATAGCGGCAAACCCGCCAGCACCGCACTTTTTTCCAAGGATACGCCGCGCGCATCCCGCAGATAAGTCGGCAGCCACGTAATGTAAAAATACCAGCCGTAAGACATGCAAAAATACTGCAGCCACAAAAGGAGCACGGTCGGGCTGGAACAAAGTTTTCGCCAAGGTACGCTCGCATGACTCGGCGCATTTTTCTCCGCCCCATCCATCAACGCGAGTTCCGCCGCATTAACCTCGGGATGCTCCGAAGGCCGGTCGCGGAACCAACGATAAAACCCGATCGCCCAGAAAACTCCCAAGGCTCCGAACATTACAAAGGCCAGCCGCCAACTCATAAAACCGAGCACCCACGCCACCAACAAAGGCGTAAAGGCTCCACCCCAACGCGCACTCAGCCACAAAATACCCTGCGCCCGCACCCGCTCGTTTGAGGGCAGCCAGATCGTGAAAATTTTAGTCACGTTCGGGAAACAGCCTGCCTCGCCCGCTCCAAAAAGAAAACGACACACCACCATCGAAAAAAAGCTCCACGCCGCACCGGTCGCCGCCGTAAACACCGACCACATCAACACCACTTTCATCAGCACACTGCGCGGCCCAAAACGATCGCCCATCCAGCCTGCGGGAATCTCAAACAACGCGTAGGAAATCGTAAACGCGGAAAAGACCCAACCCATCTGGGTTTCCGAAAACCCCAAGTCGCGACGGATACTGGGCGCGGCCTGCGAGATACAGACCCGATCAATGTAAGTGATAACCGCCAGAGCGATTACGAAACCGAACATGGTGTGGCGGGCCCGTGAGGGAGGCGCGCCGAATTTGGCAGAGGGGGTTAACACAACTGCTTTCGTTGACCTCGCCGGCAAGTCCTGTCAACGCGACAGATGGTTAAAATTAACCCGCGCTAGAGTGGCCGGAGGGGGACCGCGGCGGCCGCAGTGGCTCGATCACCGCCGACATGTCTTGCTCGCCGTAGCCGGCCGCCACCGCCGTCTGAAAACGCGCCAACGCCGCCGTCGCGGTCAGCAGGGTTTGCCCGTGGGCACCCGCCTCGCCCAGCGCATACGCGAGATCTTTAGCCATGAGGCGCAGCAAGAAATTGGGATCGTAATCCGGTGCCGTCATCCGCTTGGCCAGCACCTTCACCAACGGGCTGCCGGGGGCCCCTTCCGTTAGCACCGCCAGCGCCTTGGTTCGATCCAGCCCCGATGACTCAATCCAGGCCAGCGCTTCCGCCAATGTCGCCACCTGTACGCCACAGACAAAATTATTTATCAGCTTCACCCGCGCACCGCTTCCCGTGGGACCGAGATGCGTCACACTCCGGCCCATCACCGCGAGGGCGGGCCGAATCCGCGCCAAGGCCGTATCTTTACCTCCCACCAAAAAATTAAGCTCACCCGCCGCGGCCGCGACTTTGCTACCCGTTACCGGCGCATCCAACAGCTCGGCACCCGCCGCGGCCGCCGCCAGCGCTAGCTCATAGACCCACGCCACACTCAACGTGCTGCACTCAACCACGACCGCCCCGGGATCCACCCCGGCGAGCGCACCTTCCGCACCCGACCAAATCGCTCGAGACGCCGCGTCGTCGGCCACCATGCTGAAAACAATCTCCGCCCCCGCCACGGCTGCACGCGGTGAGTCGGCCACATGAATGCCACTCGCTTCGAGATCGGCCGCCCGCTGCCGGCTCCGATTATAAACCGCCAGAGGAAATCCCGCCCCCCGCAAGCGGCGCACCATACCTCCGCCCATAATACCGAGACCGAGAAAGGCGATTCGTGTCGTCAACATAGGCTTCATCGCATGGCAGAGATGCCACCCACAATCCAGTCCGACGTAAAAAAGCCGCCGGAAAATTCCGGCGGCCCAAACACTCGCGCTCCGCGAGTGGCCAAACTCAAGCGCGTACGGCGCTCACTTCTTCTTGTCTTCTTTCTTGTATTGCTTGTGGCCGGCCTTTTGGGCGTCGCCCACTTCTTTCAAAATCTTGTCGGCCTCTTCGTTTTTGTTCGCCTTCACCGCCGCCTCGACCTTGCCGAGGAGTTCGAGAAACTTCTTCATGTCCGCCTTGTAACCAGCGACAAACTTCGCCTGCTCCGCGGTCGGAATTTCCGATTTTTTCGCGGGCTCAAACTTCATCGAAGCCTCGGCATTTTCACGAATGGTCGCCAATTTCGCAAGCGTGTCGGCATTTTTAGAGGCGTCGGTGATCTGGCGGCGAACCGCGCGGAACGCGCCACTCATCTTTTCCATTTTGGCCCCGAGTTCAGTTTCGGCATCGGCCGCGCGCGCCAGCGGACCAACTGCGAGAACGAGAGCCGTTGCGATTAAGAGTAAGCGATTTTTCATACTAGGTGGGTTGAAGGTATCTGGCAAACTTGCCGACGTGGAGGAAAAGAGAACCCAGCCCCCGAGGGCAATACGATTCGGGTTTTTCAGTCGGCCCAGTGAGACGCCGCCGCCCGGGAGTTTTTTTCATAAAAAGATTATCCCCTTTAAAATCTCGCGTCGCGCCGCCCGCGCCACGCTTCTCCCCCCGGAGTTTTTTCGGGACAATTCGCACGTGCTCCGCTTAATCATGCCGTATCCCCCCTACACCCATGCCGACCAACCCGATTAATCGCCGCCAATTTCTGACCACGACCGCCTCCGGCTTGCTGGCCACCGCACTCCTCCCGGACCGCACCTTCGGCGCTGAAAAAAAAGCCCCCGCCGGGCCCGCCTCTCGCTGGACGATCGGCTGCTTCAACCGGCCGTGGACCAAATGGAGCTACGACGAGACACTCGATGCGATTAAGGGCGCCGGCTATACGACCACCGGACTGCTCAGCCCAGTCGTGGCCAAGGGGGACATCTTCACCAGCGCCGGCGCCACGCCCGAATATCTCAACGCCCTCAAACGAAAAATCGCCGCCCGCGGTCTCACCGTAAATATGACGGCACTCCGCGTGAAAAATGGTGTGCCGCTGGCGGAGGCCATCGCCGATACCCGCCAGCAAATTGTCAACGCGCACACGTTGGGCGTCGAATCCGCGCTCACCTTCGGCGTCGATAAACCCGCCCACTACGCGCAATACTTTAAGGTCATGGCTGACGCCGCCGCGTTCGCGGCCGAGCGCAAGATCAAGCTGGTCATGAAACCCCACGGCGGTGGGAGCGGCTCCTCCGAGGAGATGGTCACCGCGATGAAAGCCGTCGGCCACCCCAATTTTAAGGTGTGGTACGATGCAGGAAATATTATCTACTACACGGGCAAGGATCCTGTCGCCGAACTCGCACCCATCGCTGAGCACGTCACCGGGTTTTGCGCGAAAGACTGCGCCGCGGCCAAGAGCGATGTGATGATCTCATTCGGTGAAGGCAAGGTCGACTTTGCTGGCGTTTTTAAGCGATTAAAATCCGCCGGCTTTAGCGGACCGATCATGGTCGAGTGCTGCAAGATCGGCCCAACTCCACAAGAGACGATGGAAAATGCCCGGGCCAATCGCCTCTTCCTCGAAAAAATACTCGCCAACGTGTGAACATACTCTCCGTGAAAACTCCCTCGATTACGGTCTTGCTCACGGTCAGCGCCGCCGCACTTTGCTGGTCGGGCTGCGGGACGCCCCACCCTGAAGGGGCAAAAATCAGCGCCAAGCCCACCTCGGCCGCGGCACCGGCTTTTCTTCCGGATAAACTTGCCGCCATCGATAACGCCGTGGACCAAGCCATCGCCGCGAAGAAAATGCCCGGTGGGGTCCTTTGGGTGGAGCGTGCCGGCACCACCTACCGGAAAGCCTACGGCCACCGCACCCTCACCCCAGCACCCGAGGCCACCACTGAGGATACGCTCTACGACGCCGCGTCCCTCACCAAGGTCATCGCCACGACCACCGCGGTGATGCAACTCGTCGAAGCGGGAAAGCTCGAACTTGATGGCCCCGTCGCCCGCTATCTCCCCGCCTTCGCCCAACACGGCAAGGGCAGCATCACTCTGCGCCACTTGATGACGCACCATTCAGGAGTCCGGCCCAGCCTGCCGGCTACCCCCGCGTGGTCTGGCGTCGACGCCGCGATTACGCGCGCCTGCCAGGAGGAACTGCGAACCGCCCCCGGCAGCAACTTCGTGTATAGCGATATCAACTACATCATCCTCGGGGAGGTCGTGCGCCTCGCCAGCGGCCAACGCCTCGACGCCTATACCCAGCAACATATCTTCACACCCCTGCGCATGACCGACACCGGATTCCTCCCGGCCGCCGCGAAACTTGCCCGCATTGCTCCGACCGAACTTGTCGACGGGAAAATGATCCACGGGGTGGTGCACGACCCCACCGCGCGACGCATGGGCGGTGTCGCTGGCCATGCCGGACTTTTTACCACCACAAGCGATCTCGCCCGCTTCTGCCGCATGCTGATTAACGGGGGCGAGCTTGACGGTACGCGCATCTTGCGTGCCACCAGCATCACCGAGATGACCCGCGTACAGACCGAGGGCCCCAACCGCCGCGGGCTCGGCTGGGACATCGACACCAGCTACTCCGGACCACGCGGCCGATGGTTTCCCGCGGGCCGCAGCTTCGGTCACACCGGCTGGACCGGTACGAGTGTCTGGATCGATCCCGCCGCAAAAACCTTCGTCCTTTTTTTCTGCAATCGCGTTTATCCTGATGGTAAGGGCGACGCCACCGCCCTGCGCCGCGAAATCGCCACGCTCGCCGCTGAGGCCATGGGCCGCGACGTCGGTGCAGTCCTGAACGGCATCGATGTTTTAGTCCGCGAGGATTTTGCTCAACTGCGGGGATTAAGAATCGGCCTCATCACCAATCACAGCGGTCGCGACCGCCAAGGCCGGCCCACCATCGACCTCCTCCATGGCGCCAAAGACGTGAAACTTGTCGCCCTCTTCAGTCCCGAACATGGTATCCGCGGGACCGCCGACGAAAAAGTCGGCGATACGGTGGACGAAAAAACGAAACTCCCGATCTACAGCCTTTACGGCGAGAGTCCCCCGCGCATCCCCGGTGCCTCCGCCGCTGAATACGATCAAGCCGTGATCCGCGCCCGCGCGCCCAAGGCGGAACACCTGCGCGACCTCGACGCGCTCGTCTTCGACATTCAAGATATCGGCGCACGTTTCTACACCTACTCAGCCACGCTCGGCGCGGCTCTCGAAGCCGCCGCCCAAGCGAAGAAGAAAATTTTCGTGCTCGACCGGATAAACCCCATCACCGGTACCCGCTACGAGGGCCCCATCCAGACACGCCCCCCGAGCTTTATCGGATTCCACCCCTTGCCGGTACGGCACGGCCTGACCCTCGGTGAACTCGCCCAACTCTTCAATCGCGAGCGTAAGTTCGGCGCCGACTTGGCCGTCATCCGCTGTGAAAACTGGTCGCGCGATCGCTGGCTTGACGAGACCGGACTGCCGTGGACCAACCCGTCACCTTCGATGCGCAGCCTGACCGCGGCGACACTGTATCCGGGTTTTTGTTTGCTCGAGAGCACTTCGGTCTCGATGGGGCGAGGAACCGCCAAACCGTTCGAGCAAGTGGGCGCACCCTACATCGACGGGTCAAAACTCGCGGCTGAGATGAACGCGCGCCACCTCGCGGGGGTGCGTTTCGAGCCGGTAAAATTTACACCCAAGATGGATTTTTATCCCGGGCCCGCCGCAACCCTCAAGTACAAGGATCAAACCTGCGGTGGCATCCGGGCCGTCCTAACCGATCGCGACCAGTGCCCTGTCATTGACCTTGGCATCGAACTCGCTCTCGCCATGCAACGCCTCTACCCGGATCAATTCAAGGTAGACGACATGCGCCGACTGCTCGGTGACGACGAGACCCTGCAAGCCCTCAAGGTCGGAGAATCTCTCGCACAAATTAAGGCACGCTGGGCCCCTGGCCTTGGCCAATTCGAGCTCAGGCGCCGGAGCGCGATTATCTATTAAACAGCCGATTTCTGGCGCGCCAGGCGGAGCGCCCGATTTTTTCCGCAAATCGAGCGATCCCCTTTGCCATCTCCGCCGAACATCGGCGAAGGGTAATTAAAAAATACCGGCCCCGCGCTCGACTCGCCGGGCCCGGCTCAGAGAACGATCGCCGCCCGCCTCTCGACTGCGGCCAAGAACTCGCCTTTCGCGATCGGCTTGAACAAGCACGTGAACCCGTTGGCGCCTAGAAAAGCCTGAAACCGCTCACGTCCCTCTGAACCAGACATAAAAAGAACGCGGGACCGCAAATCTGGACGGAGAACCCGAGCCTGCTCGTACAGCGCCGACCCCGTCATCTGGGGCATCTGCAGATCGATCACCACAACCGAAAAATTGTGCTCTTTGATCAGCTCAAGGGCGGCCGCTGGTTCCGCCGCCGTCATCACTAGGTAGGACTCCGCGCACAGGATTTCCTCGGCTTGGGAGCGGATCCAAGGATCATCATCAATCACCAGCACCCGGCGATGCGCGCCACGCGGGGCCGCGTGAGATAAAATCGCCAAATAGTTTTCCTGTCGCGCAATTTGCTGCTCGGTCGCATCGCCTGCCGCCACCGGTAAAGTAATGGTGAAGGTTGACCCTTGTCCGTGGACACTACTGACCTCGATCCGTCCACCGTGCCCTGTCACCACGCCGTGCGAAACACTCAAGCCGAGACCCGAGCGCTTTTTCTCGGGGTCGCCGGTAAAAAACGGCTCAAACACACGGTGCAGATGTTCAGGAATTATGCCTGATCCGTTATCCTCAATCTCGATCTTCACGACCCCAAGTCCACGCATCGCGTTCACGGTAATACTCCGTGGTCGGTCAACCGCGGCCAGCGCGTGGAGAGCATTATCCAGAATATTCGTAATCGCCTGCTGCAATTGCTTCCCATTCGCCTCAATCAAGGGCAACTCCGCCGAAAAAATCGGCAGGACCGAGACTCGTCGGGATCGCATCTCCCAATCCAACGCTTTCAAAGTATCCCGCAGCAGGTTACCCACGCTGAGTAAACGGCGCACGTGCGCCGGCGGCGCCGCAAAGTCGCGCAGCTTCTCAACTACGAGGCGGCAACGCTCGGCACTTTTCGCGATGACGTCAATTTTCAGCTGTTTTTCCGCATCGTTTAAACGTCCAAACGTTACAGAGGAAACGCCGATCAAGTTGCGCAGCGGGATTGATAATTCGGTCGCAATACCGGCCACAAATTGACCGAGCGCCGAAATTTTTTCCCCCTGCACGAGTTGCACTTGCGCCGATTGCAGTTTCGTCATCGCTCGATCCAATTCGGTGCGGGAAACTTCCAAACTCTCGACCATCTGATTAAAAGCCAGCGCGAGATCTCCACACTCGTCCCTCGAAAACTGGGAAATCCGGCGCGAAAAATCACCCCGCCCCACCGCCTCGGCTTCGTCGCGCAACTGGCGCAACGGCCGAATCAAACGCGACAGAAGAACCCATGCCAGCAGCCCTGCGCTAACACCGGCCAGGATCACCACCCCCAAGAGCACCCGCTGACTGCTCTCCACTGCGCTCAGCCTCGCCTCCACTGAAACCAGCAAAAAATATCTCAGGGACGACCCCAGCGACGCCTCCTGCCAGGCGCCGGCGACCGCCTCCCAGCGCTGCCCCTGCCAACGCACCCACGGATCGACACCTCGATTCAATAATCGACTCCCCACTTCTGCACGTTCGCCGCTTCCGGCAAACGAGGCCGCGAGGACCGCGCCGTCTCCCATTAAAAGCAACGCGCAGGCGGGCGGACAAATCTCCCGCAATCGGCTGTCACTGACTCTGGCCGCGATCACGATGACGCCCGCCATCCCCTCCGGCGGTTGGCAGGGCACCGCTACCACTTGATAGGGCGCGCCCTCCAGGACGACTACGGCGCCCGATTCCTCTCCTTGAAAAGCCTTCATCACGAGCGATTCGATAAAAGTCTCCAAGGCGGCGGGCGCACCCCTGCCGCCACTCGGTCGTGCCGAAATCGTATCGCCACTCGTGCTGATAAAGACCGCCGCCGCTGTCTCAGCACCCAATTCCTCCAACATCGATTGCCGTAAATACTCTCTGATCGTTGGCGCATCTTTCAAACGCACGATCCGTAAAAACCGCTGATCACGGCTACTCGCCACCAATCGCCAACGCAGCTCATCCGCACTCGCTTTGAGCGAGCGCACGAGCGCTCCCCGGGTAATTGCCATCATCTGTGCGGCGTCACGGCCCGCCTGCATTTTCAACTCCCGATCAACGAAGACCAAGACCGCCGTCAGAACCATCAAGAGCGCTCCCGCCGCCAAGACCATCACTTTGGTCTGAAGGCTAAAACGCCGACCGCTGATTTGCATAGCCGCGAATTACGGAGCCATTTTTTGGCCCACGCCCAAGGTGAATTCTATTTTCATCTCACCCTCGGCCGCCACCTCGATTAACCGCGTCTGCGCCGGTAGACGCTCATGCCATGCCCGCACCTTAAACGTCCCCGCCGGCAAACCTTTAATCACGAAACGCCCCTTGTCGTCCGACTTGGCGAAGAAACGATTGGGCAGGACCATGATAACGCAGTGCATCTTGCTATGGATCGCACAAAAGACATCCACCCGCCCGGCGCGGTCGAAGACCACCTCGGGCACCTTGTCTTTTTTGTAGAAACCAAGATCGAACTCCTTGGACTCCGACATCGAGAAAACATTGTGAAAGATTTCATCTTCGTTCGGCCATCGCACCGTCGAACCCACGACAATCGGGAGCATCCGTGGTTCGAAGTTGGCCTCCTTCTGCGACATCACGAGGGGCGCAGGTTTCGCACCCGCGGCCAATAATTCACTCATCGGTTCATCGACATAAACGAGGAAGTCACGCAGCGCTTCATAGTCGAACTTCTCAACAAATTTGTAGCGACGGCTATCGTAAGAACCGCCTCCGGCGCTCCCGCCTCCGGCCACCGCGGGAGGCGCCCCGCGGATTGTCCCTGCAATCGTCCCTGCCTTCCCCCGACTGATCCCGAGGAGCGCAGCCACGAAGAAATACCTTAAGAGTGCGGGCGATTTCATGTTATAATTTCAGACCTAGTTCCAAACCAAGCAAGTTGCCGTTTTCCCGCTGCGCGGAAGTCGTCGTCAGACGTGATTCCCACGCATATTCAAACTTCAACACCAGCGGAGGTCCGAAGCGGTAGCCGATGCCCACACTCGTGCGCCGTATTGCAGACGTCAAAACCGTGCCGTTGAAATAAGTCGCCGCTGGTCCCCAACCCGCCAGCGGATAACCCTTGGGCACGTTAATCCAGGACTGCCTCGCCGCCCCAAAAATACGTTTGTCAAAATAATGAACCGCTTCGACCGATCCAAACCGCAGGCGCCGCGAGTTGTCCCCCCGACGATCGTTATCTCCATAATCAGCCGCGCCCACCGCGATGCCGAGATGCCCCTCCCGCCAACGCGCCGTGGCCTCCGCCTGCCAAAGACTAACCCAAAAGGTTCGCGCAAAAACAGGTGCGACCACGCCCTTAAACCATCCGTTGTTACCGATCCACAGCTCAGCATAAACATCCGTGCCGGCCGCCGCCGACACTTCGCCGGTCCGCATGGCACTTCCACTGAGAGAGAGCCAAGCCAAGGGCGACCAACTGAGGCGACCCACGATCGCTTTGTCCGCATTGAAATCGCGCAGCTTCGCATGGCCGCCATTCTGCAGGGCCAAGACATACTGAAAGGGCCCCGCTTTCCCGTAAATTTCCACCCCTTCGTCCACCCCCCAAAAGTCGGCGAGCGAGTGAGAAATCAGCGGGTTGTCCAGAGGATTCCGCACTAAGTACTCCTCGCCAAACGGAATATTGAGCCGGCCCACGCGGAGACTCATCAAACCAGGTTGTCCCCAATTCGCGGAGACATCCTCAAAATCAACGTAAAGTTCCCCGATGTCCGGCCGGTCCGACGATGCCTCGCGCGACAACAGGCGGAGGTCGGCAAAAAAATAGGTGTTGCGGACGACCGGCGCCTCGAAGGTCAACATGGCGTCATCCACCCGAAACTCCGCCTTGGGGAATTGTCCAAGGGTGCCAGTGTTAAAAAAAGCGAAGCCCGCCTCGGCTGAGACGCGCAACTCGCGATTCCCACCAGCAGAGCGCGGCGCTGGGGTCGCGGCCTCCCCGCGCTCAGGCCGGGTAGCCAACGCGCGCTCATGACGCTCCGACACCTTCCCCAGCTCCACCATTTTCGAGGAGAGCTCATTGATGGTTTGCTGCTGAGCACGCACCTGGGCCAATAAAAGACGGTTCTGCTCCAATATCTCGGGGAGCGAACCCACCGCCGGATCAGCCGCATAAAGCGGGCAAAAAATCAGGATAAAACCAAGTAAAAACCTCATTTAAAACAGGAAAAATCGAAGCGGGTTAAAATGCGAACCGAAAATCAGATTCGCTTTTTTTATAAAAATAACTCTCGAAAAAGTAAATTGATCAGGCTGGGCCGATGTCAGCCGCTTCCTGAAAAGCGCCACCCCGCAAAAGCGGGGTTTATTAAAATAAAAACGGCTAGAAATAGGAGTTTTTACCCGGTTAAGGTCCGACCTGGAGCAGCCGCCTAAACTCGGTTTCATCGATAACCGGCACGCCCAAGGAGATCGCTTTGGCTAGCTTGGAACCCGCCTCGGCGCCCGCCAAGAGGTAGTGGGTTTTTTTACTCACGCTGCCGCTCGCCTTACCCCCGGCCGCTTCGATCTTCGCGACGGCTTCCTCTCGACTCAGCGTCGGCAGCGTGCCGGTAATCACAAAGGTCTTGCCCGCCAAAGCCCCGCTTCCCGCTGGCGGCGGCGTCGGATTAAGGCCCGCCGCGCGCAACCCCCGCTGCAAATCGGCGTTGGCCTCATCGGCAAACCAAGTCACCACCCCAGCAGCCATTTTTTCACCGAAGCCTTCGACGCGCAAGAGGTCAACCGTGGTCGCCGCCGCCAAGGTATCGAGAGAGCGAAAGGTCCTGGCCAATTCCTTCGCCGAGGCGGCGCCCACTTGCGGAATACCCAGACCATTGATCACTCGCCAAAGATCCGCCTCCCGCCGTGCCGCGATCGCTGCGATCAGGTTACCCGCCCACACTTCACCCGATTTTTTGAGCGGTAACAAATCCGCCATCTGCAACCGAAAAATATCGGCCGCCGTCCGAATCAAACCCTGCGCTAACAACAGCGCGACCATCTCCTCACCCAATCCCTCAATATCTACGCCGCCCTTCGAGGCAAAATGCTCAATCCCGCGCCGGATCTTTTCCGGACACCGCACATTCAGGCACCGCCAGACGACTTCACCCGCCCCGCGACTCGCCGCGGTCTGGCATACCGGACAGTACTGGGGAAACACAAAGGGGGCGCTGCCAACCGGTCTCTGCCCGAGCAAAACCGCCACCACCACTGGGATGATCTCACCGGCTTTTTCCACCAGGACCGCATCGCCAATCCGCACGTCTTTTCGCGCTATCTCATCCGCGTTGTGCAACGTGGCGCGCTTCACCGTCGTTCCCGCCAAGACCACCGGCTCCAGCTCAGCCACTGGAGTCAGCGCTCCGGTGCGCCCCACCTGAATTGTGATGGCGCGCACTCGCGTCTCCGCCCGGTCCGGCGGAAACTTAAACGCGCACGCCCAACGCGGTGACAATTTGCGCGCCACTTCCGCCCGACCGTCTGCGCCCATGCCGCGAAAACCAATCTTCGGGTGACGTTGCTGCTCGAAGGAATCAAGTTTCACCACCGCGCCATCGGTGCCATAAACGAAGCCGCGCCTCACGCGATCGAGCTCCTGCACCGCCGCCCACACCGCCTCTATCCCGCGGACACTCCAAAGCCTCTCCACCACTGGCAACCCCCAGGCCTTCAGCTGCGCGTGGTAGGCCGTCTGCGTCGAGACGACCGCCGGCTCACACACCCCAAGCCCGTAAACGACAATCTCCAAACCCCGCGAGGCCACTAAGCGCGCATCCAGCTGCTTCAACGTCCCCGCCGCCAAATTACGCGGATTCGCGTACGCCGCCTCGCCGGCCTCTTCCTGCAACTGGTTGATCCGCCGAAATTCCTCCTCCCGTAGAAAAATTTCCCCACGAATTTCAATCACCGCCGGCACGCGCTCCCCCACCAGCTGCGTCACCAGCCCTCGGATCGTCCGCACGTTCGCAGTAACGTCATCCCCTTCTTCACCGTCACCCCGTGTCACCGCTCGGGTCAAACTGCCCTGCTCAAAAGTGAGGCTGACAGCGACTCCGTCTATTTTCGGTTCCACCGTAAACGCCATTTCTTCACCGCCGAGCGCCTTCCCCAAACGCGCATAAAATTCCCGCAGCTCTCCTTCATCGTAGGTGTTATCCAAGGTCATCATCGCCAGCCGATGCTTCACCCGCACAAACCCTTCCGACCGATCATCCCCCACCCGCGCGGTCGGCGTCGCGGCCCCCAGCGCCCGCGCCACTTCCGGAAACCGCCGCTCCCACTCCGCCAGCGTCGACTTCAACTGGTCGTAGTCAAAATCGGTGATCTCGGGCCGGGCCCGGCGGTAATAGAGTTCGTCGTGACGCGAGACTTCCGCGCGCAATTCGCCGATGCGCTGCTGGGCTTCAGAGGGATTCATCACGCCCACGATGCAAACACGACCGGAAAGAGAGTCGAGCGAGCGATGCATCGCCCAGCGCACGAGGCCCAGCTGGCCGGGCCCCCCGCGAAGATTCCTCTGGAGGGGGAGCGCCACCGCCGATCGCGAAAATCTCTTCTTAAGTTAATCACTTTGAATCCTCCACAGCCTGCAACCAAGCTTTCGCCGCCGCATAATCCGGTTGCTGCGCGCTAGCGGCACGCAATTCACGCAAGGCCTCCTCGCGCCGCCCCAAACGCGCATAGGCAAGCCCGAGATGGGCCCGTGACTCGGCGTTGGCCGGCGCCGCCACCACCGCCCGCGCATAGCTTGCGGCAGCTTCCGCCCATTGGCCGGCCTCGCCCAGCGCATTGCCCAAATTATGATGAGCCCGCGCGTCCCCCGGACTCAGCGCAATCGTCCGCCGATACTGGGTTATCGCTTCGTCCCTCCGTCCGAGGAGGGCGTAGACGTTGCCCAAATTACTGAGCGCACTCAGATTATTCGGCGCGACCCGCAAGGCCGCCTCCATGCGCAACCGCGCCTCATCGACCTTCCCTTGCATCGCGAGCGCCACGCCTGAGTTCGTCAGCGCATCGACGTGCTGCGGCTCTCTCTCCAAAATAAAAGCATACTGCTCCATCGCCTCTGCCACCGCCCCCGTATCAGACAACGCGTTGGCGAGATTATTGCGCGCCTCCAGCGAGTCTGGCTTCCCTCGCACCGCCACCCGCAGCATCGGCACCGCTTCCCCGGAGCGACCTTGCTGCCCCAGCATCCTCGCGAGATTATTATTCGCTTCCGGATAATCCGCCCGGATCGCCAGCGCCCGCCGATAATCCGCCATCCCTTCCTCAACCCGCCCGACTTCACACAGGTAAATCCCGCGATTATTGAAAGCGAGGTAGTTGCGCTCGGTCACGGCGATCGCGTGATCGAAAAGCGTGAGCGAGTTTTTCCAGACCCCCTGCTGGTCCCAGGTGCGAATCGCGCCCGCCGCGAGCAACCCCACCCCAACCAGCCCACCTACCCGCCGCGCCGCTGGCGTGACCACCGCCGCCCGCAGCGCCCACAACCCCGCCACGTGGAGGCCGAACATCGTCACATACGTGTAGCGATCAGCCATCGACTGCAGCCCCACTTGCACCAGGCCGATCACCGGCACCAGCGTCCCGAGGAACCATAGCCAGCCCACCGCGAGATAGGGCTGGCGCCGCCGCCGCACCCAAGCGACCGCCGTCAACGCCGCGACGATCGCCAGAGAGGCGGCCACTTTTTTGGCCGGCCAGTAACCAGGATGTGGATACAATACGGCCAGGTCAAAGGGCCATAAAAAACTTCCCACGTATCGCACCACGGCCACCACCGCATTGCTCAAGCGGCCACTGAAACTTAACGCCAGTGAAACCGCTCCCCCATCGCGCTGCACGCTATAGGTGACGACGCACGAGGCGGCCGCGAGCGCGAAAAACGGTAACTTCTCAAGCAGCAACCCTCTCGTCGTCTCAGCCGCGAAGCGACGCGTCGGCCAAAAATCCAGCAACAACAACACCGCCGGCAAGGTCACGAGCATCGGCTTCGCCAGCAATCCAAGAGCCAGGGTCGTTAACGCCAATCCATAAAACCAGCCCGCGCCACGGCCAGCCGTTCTCCGCCGCTCCTGATACACCGCGTAGGCCCAGAGCGTCGCGAACCAAAAAAAGCCACTGAGCACGTCCTTCCGCTCCGCGACCCACGCCACCGATTCAACTCGCAGCGGATGCCACGCAAACAACGCCGCGCAAAAAGCACTCGTCCACAATGCCCCCGTTAAACGGCGCAGCGCCGCAAACGCCAGCGCCGCATTTAACGCGTGCCAGACCACACTCGTAGCATGATGCCCGCGCGCATCGCCACCAAACAGCGACCAGTCCAACTGGTGCGATACCCACGTCAGCGGATGCCAATTCGAGACCGCCCCAGTCGTGAACGCCCACTTGACCCCTGCCATCGTCAGCCCCTGCTGAACCACCCGGTTCGTCGTCACATAATCCGGATCATCATAATTAACGAAGCCGAAATCACGGTCGATGACTCGGGAAAAGAGCAAGACCGTGCCCAGAAAAAGCGCGCCAGCGATCGCTCGGCGCAGGCGCACCTCACGTTGGACGTGAGAAACTCCGCTCATCTGGCGCCACCACTCGGTGCAATCACCGCCGCCTTCTCCGATAAACGTTCGCCCCACAACGAACCTTCCAAGCAACGTCGATACCACGCCCAGCCCACATAAAGACCGACCGCCAACGCCGCGCCCGCTGTATCCGCCACCCAGTCGCCCACCTCACACGAGCGCCCCGGCACAAAGCTCTGATGCCACTCATCGGACGCTCCAAACGCGGACACCAACAAAAACGCGTGCCAAGCCCGCCCTTTTTCCGACGAACGAACCAACGCTCGGTAGACGAGGGTCGCGAAGAGACCATAAACCAAAAAATGCCCTAGTTTATCACTATGCTTGATCACCGGCGCGGCGATGCTGGAGCGGCTCGATGCACCGATGATCAAAACGGCCACCAACACCGCCCAAAACCACGGTATTTGACGGCGGAAAAAAAAAGCAAATCGCGGAAGATCCATGCGCAGCTGATGATTGCGAGGAACGCCATAAAATCGGCAATCGAAAAGCATCCGCCACTCACCCGAGTGCGCGGTCGCGTGCGGGATCGGACCGTGGCGCCGCTCACCCGGGTGCGCGGTCGCGCGCGGGATCGGACCGTGGCGCCGCTCACCCGGGTGCGCGGTCGCGTGCGGGATCGGACCGTGGCGCCACTCACCTCGGAGTCGCCGCGCCCCTCCTCCAGGGCCGGGCCGGAAGTCGCGGCTAAACTTATATCCGGCTAAACTTATATCCGGCTAAACTGCTTTCGGGGCACCACCGCCAAGACCACGCCCGTTCTGGTCGATAGTAAAAATCTACGCCCACAGGACGCTGTCCGCGCTGCCCATCCCGCTTAAGATTAAGGGGCGACTCCGACCAATACCGGTTGATTTACAGACTTTGGCTTCCGAGGTGTCCGGGCATCCTACGGGTGGGGTGGAACCTAAATTTCAGCCGTCGTGGTATCAGTCGGTAACACTCCGCCGCCGCGCCCGGGCCGCCGCGCCCGGGGCGCCGTCCCCCGCCCGCATCGGCTGCTTGACCCACTCCAACCCTCGGTTTCCACCGACGAACTCCCGGCCCATTTTCAAAAGCAGCCACCGATCATTCACGGCTCAAAGGATCAAGATATCTTCAAGACGGTCGGGATCCTCAGAAATAAAGCGCTTGCGTCGTGCGTGCCAGCGGGTCTTGTTCACCGCTCAATGTTCGGGCTGTAGCGTAGCCTGGTAGCGCGCTTGCATGGGGTGCAAGAGGTCGTGAGTTCGAATCTCACCAGCCCGACCATTTCAAAATAAACTCCGGACTAAGTTCGGATCGTTTAACGACCGGGATGATCTCCCGCGGGTTAAACGGGGAACGGAACCCGCGCGTTAAACGCTGCGGGAGTTTAGTTCGGATTTTCCCATTAGGAATCCACGCCGTTGGCAGATTTTTCCGCGTTTCTCCCGGGAAGGGTTTAATGCTCCGGGATTGAAAGCCGCGGCAAATTCTCCCGTCTCTGCGCTATAAACCATATCTCGGGCAGAGGCCAATGGGATCGCCCATCAACCCTCAACGGAGGTTTCGATGCAGCCCGATCCAACCGTCACCCAAGCACACCGCGCCCAGGGTTGTCCCCGTCGCGATGAGCCCGCTAGGGCTGAGTAGGGTAAGCGGGGCTCCAGCACACCGCGCCCAGGGTTTTCCCCGTCGCGATCACCACGCGCGTTTCCACTCTGCACCAAGTCGGCGGACGTTTTGACTCCTGCGAGAGTCAGGCGGCCATCTGCCGCGACTACATCAGAAAACGCGCCCACAAGGGTTACGTAGAATTTTTCTGCCGCACCAACCCGGCGTACTTCGGCGGTTCGGTAAACCGGACTGGCCTGCAGGCCCTCAGGCTTCAGATCGAGGCCGGCGAGGTGAAGGTGGTCTTTATTTTCAAATTCGAGCGGATGCTGCGCAACACGGACGAATGGGCGCCGTTTCGCTCGTTCCTCGCCCGGCACGGCTGCCGCTTGGTCAGCACGACCGAAGGCCTCTCGGAGGAAACCCCGTCGGGACGGTTGAAAAACAACATGCTCGTGAGCGTCGCGGAATACGAGCGGCTCAACACCGCAGAAAAAGTCCGGGCGAAACTCGCGGAGTTGGCGAAGCGCGGAGTCGGCGAAGCGCGGAATCTGGAACTGCGGTCTCGTGCCCTTCGGCTAGGACGATCGGCCAAGCCCGTCAGCAGAAAGGCCGGCCAGGATCGGGCGGTGAAACCGGCGGCTTGGGCGATGTCCTCGCAGCCGGGATCGCCGAGCACGATCGGCTTGAAGGCGGGAATTTTCCGGGCGACCTGAGCGAGCCCACCCAGATCGCTGTGGCCAAACGGACCGGACTTACACCTCCGCCAGCCATTGACCCCATGAACCCGTGCCCACCCCGTCCACTTCCCACGGCTCCTCGCGCCAATCGTAGAGCTCCTGCCCGCAGTTGACGATAGGAGCGGGGCACGCGTTCTCCAGCCACCGCCCCCATTCCGCCGGACTGGACTGAGCCGTCGGAGGCGGGGCCGAACGGCGGCCGGCCAAAAGGGGTTGTTCAACACCACCCGTTTCGGCGGAGCCCGGCGCCTTCGAATCTCATCGCCAACGTGATTTTTGAGAGTCGCGACGAGCAACGTCGGCTGCAGCACCTCCAAAAAATGCGCGCTGGTTTCCAATGTGCCTTTCTCGGCCAGCGAGCCGGCGATCTTCTCCAAGGAGAGAATCTCCGCTGGATGGGCGGCGGCGAGGGCGAACACTTGTTTCCGGAGGGCCGGGCGACGAACCTGTTCCAGTTGGAGAAGATCGCGGCCGATGGCCGGCTCGATGATGGCGTCGCGCAGATAGCGGTTCCAACGCTCACGGTCATTCCAGAAGGGTACCGCTCCGGGATAACCTCCGCAGGTCACGATTTTTTCCGAGGCGACGGTCTTCGGAACCGCGACAAGATCGATCAGATCCTGCGCCCCCCAAGGCGCCATGGTCAGTCGCTCGAATCTTCCCGCCATGCTTTCCCGGGCACCCGAACCGATCTGCCGCAACGACGAGCCGGTCGCGACGAAGTGCAGAGGCAGTTGTTTGCGCCGGACCTGATCATGCCGCGCTTTCGGCCACTGGCTCCAACGCGGCAACGCCTAAATCTCGTCGATCAACAGGACGACCACCCCGGGGGCGGCCTTTTCCTTCGCCTCGCGCCACATCGTATCGGCCCACGTCGGCAAGGATGCCTCCGGTATATCGGCATTCACATAGATGACCGGACGTGTGGCGGTCCGGGCAAATTTCAGGAGCAGGGTGGTCTTGCCCACCCGACGCGGGCCCACCAAGAGCTGCAGCTTGGCGGGCCGGAGGTTCCGCCAGACGGCGGCGCAAGGTGCCGAAGACGGCTCGGTATCCCTGATTATTATCGAACAGTGTCGGAATCATTACCTGGGCGCGCTGGAAGTTAATTGTGGCCGGTGCACTCAGGCGGCTCGACGGAGGAGGTGGCGCGGCCGGCCTGTGCCTGTCGAGCGGGGAGCGACGGGGGTGTTCGCAAATTCTGGGGCCGCGGAAAGGTTGTCATTCCCGACCAACGTGAGTCACGCGCCCTCGCGACGTTAACAGGTAAAAAGCAGACCCCGTCGGATCGTCCGCTTCGAGCAGAACCCGCGGATTTGCGGTGGGAAAAGCAGAAGGTCCGTCGCCGTCAAAAAAACTCGATCAGTCGTGCCCCGGCATCGAGTTGCTGCACGATTTCCAGCCAAGCCCGATCCGGTTCGGCCCGGCAAGATAGGTGACCCTTAATCCGGGGAGATAGGTTACACCTCGGGCGATGCTCTGGACCGACGTAACCTATAGGGAAGAGATCAATCGGTTCGTTTTACTCGCCCGTAGCGGGCGCTTTACCGTAACCGAGCTGTGCGAACAGTTCGGCACGAGCCGCAAGACCGGCTACAAACATCTGGAGCGCTCCGCCGCACTCGGTTTGGCGGGCTTGCCGCCGCGCCGCCACCGGCCGCACCACTCGCCGGCGCGCACCGAAGAAGCGGTCGAGGCGCTCATGCTCGCGGAGCGCCGGTTGCATCACACGCGGGCCCGAAGAGACTGCCGGCGGTGTTCGCAGCCATGAGCAATCAAGTCGCGCCGCCGCTTGGCGGATCGCTTCCTCGACCTTCGCCCGCCCCCTTTAGTAGCATCCCCGAAACCCCTATGCCCACCCACCATCGAATTGCCCCAAGCAAACCCAACCGGTGCGCTTTTGCGGCCAATGTATCCGCGCTGTCTTTCACCGGCGCCGCTCACGCTCAGATCACGTCGCCACCGAAACCCGCTGCACCCACGACCAACGGACCGCTTGTGCTCTCGCCATTCGAGGTCCGCTCCTCCGTCGACACGGGGTATTTCGGCCAGGACACGCTCGCTGGGACCCGCCTGCGTACCAACCTGAAGGACATCGCCGCGGCGATCAGCCCGATGACCGCGGAGTTTCTGCGCGACATCGCCGTGACAGACGTCAACAGCGCGATGGAATACGGTCTCGGCACGCGCGTCGACACCGAGGACGGAAGCGCGGCCGCGGTCGGCGGCGCCTACACCGCGCTCGGCGGAGGACCACGCTCAATCCGCATCCGCGGTCTTCCCGGCGGCGGTCGCAGTCTCAATTTCTTCGGCGCTCCGGGAGAGGTCGATCTCTACCTGGTCGATCAAATCCAGGTTTCGCGCGGCCCCAACTCGATCCTCTACCCCGGATTTTTCACACCCAACTTGACCCTATGCATTTCACAGAGGCACGGAGCCCAGCCCACCGAAGTCACCGAGCGGACAAGGTGTTTGGCTCCGTGACCTCGGTTCGGACCTCGGTGCGCTCTTTGAAAAAAGATTTTCTTCAGAAAAGTGTGATTGATGCGGGCTAGGCCCCTCGTCCAAAGCACCAGCGGCAAACCGCCGCAGATTCTCACCAAGGACCGCGACCGCGTCATCACCTCCACGTTGTCGACCGCCGCTGCCAAGCGCCTCCGGGAGGCCAGTTGGCGCAAGCTCGCGGCGCAACGCTCTGAACCACCGCAAAGCCTCGAACTCGGCCACCCCCCGATGAGTTGCCGCTGGCCAGCCCCGGCCCATCGGCTGCGCTTCGGCTCCGATGGGCGCCTCTTTTCAAGAACACCTCCACGCACAGAAGCGTCCCATCAATTTACTGGAGGGCACGCGCCAAGAGTCCCCGGAGAGCGGCAGACCATGAAAGAAATAAAAATTGCGGCGACCCTCACTGTTGTT
This sequence comes from Opitutus sp. GAS368, assembly GCA_945903465.1. Taxonomy (GTDB): domain Bacteria; phylum Verrucomicrobiota; class Verrucomicrobiia; order Opitutales; family Opitutaceae; genus ER46. The sequence continues at coordinate 23,738 of CAMDOF010000008.1, read as the reverse complement.
TGGGGCTACGAAATCATGCCGCGCCCATCGTCCACCGCTGGCGCGACTTCTCCGCCTTGGACAAACCGACCGCTGAACTATTCACCTTTCATGCAAACGTTCTACTCGTGGGCACCTTGGCCACGGGGCGCCGGGCCCTTCTGGACCTAAAAAAAATGGCGGCGGACTTTTCCGGCCGTAGCTGCTGGCCGGGAATTATTGAGCGGGAGCAGCTACCGCCCGGCCAGGCCGGGGCGCCTCAGAATTCGAAGGTCGACTTCAGGCTGAGTACGCGGCCCTGCGGCGCGACCCACGCGGCGACCGAGCCGTCGGGCTGGGCCATGACGGGGATCAGTTGGTCTCGGCTCCGAACATCGCGCACGTTCAGCTGTAATTTCCAACGAACACGGTCCCGCCACAGCTTCGTGCCATACCCGATCCACGCGTCGAATTTTAAATCGGTCGGCCCTTGATAAGGATGACCCAAATCCGGCACGGCGATCGTCTTGCCGTTTTCGCCCGTCACATTAACGATCGGGTAGCCAATACCGACTTTGTCCTGCCAGCGCATCGCCCCGCCCACATTCCAGCCCCGCAAGACCGAGGCCCGGGCAAAGGTATAGTTGGAGATGACGTTCCAGCGCCACTCGCGGAGCTCCGATACATTCTGTCCCTCGCGGGCGATGGTCGCGTTGAGGCTGTTCAGGAGCGTGTCATAGATCCGGATTTTGCTGGGCTGTCCGGATTCGTCGGCCAGGAGATTACCGGTGTTTCCGGTGGTCCACTCCGCGAGGCGCAGGGCCAGATATTCCCGAGCCACCGGCGCAATCGTGGAGCGACTGGCCTGCTGCTGACTCACGTTGAGCGCAATCCGCCACTGATTGGTGGGATTGTACGTCGACTCAAACTCGAATCCCTTGGATTGAGTGCTTTGGGTATCGGAGAGATTCCCGGGGCGCTGAAACGTCACGTTCACGCCGCTGACCTGCGAAGGCGTCTGGACCTGTTGCCAGTTCACCAGATCCTTCAGGAATTGCGGCGGGCCTTTCCAGCCCGCGGCGGCCAAGGCGGCGGGCGTATTGTAACGGACAATACGAGCATCCGCCTCAATCAAGAAACCCTCGTAACCCAGGGAAGCCCGCGCGGAGGTGGTCTCGTACCAGTTGAACCGCGACTGAAGCTTGCCGTCGAAGAGCGTCAGGCTGAAGCCGCGATCTTCGGTGCGGCCGCCGGGAGGTTGGATCGGGCGTCCGAACATATCGATGCGAGCATCGGCGGGCTGAAAGTTCTCCGATTTGCTGTAATGCACGGAAATACTGCCGTGACGTGAAAAGCGCAGAAATGATGGCTGGTGGATGACGACCCCGTGGCTCCAGATGCTCTCGGCGAAGACCGAGCCTGGTTGCGCAGGCAGCCGAAAATTTGGGCTGCTGCGATCAATGAAGTTATACTGATCGCGGACGTCGGATCCGCCATTGTTGCGGAAGTCTTTCACGCGGTCGTGACGCCACCCAATCGTACCGACGATCCACTCCTGCTTGAGCGGACGCCCCTGGTAAATCAGCGCTTTTGAGTCGATCTCTTGACGAGTGAGCGACGCACCGGTCGTCGTTCGACGAAAATCATTTTCATCCATCACATTACTGATCTGCACGGGCCGCGTCGCATAGGCCACCTTGACGGGGTCCCAGTACCATCCGGTCGCCTGGGTGGGCCGCAACTCGGTCTGAATTCCCTGGAGATTAATCCCCTTCGGATTGCCCAAATTCGCCAAACTCGGCCCAATATAAACGACGCTCCGCACCAGCCCGAGGTCGGAATTGATATCATCCCGCACCGACACGGGATTATCCGTCGCCCGCACCGCCTTGGTCCACTCCTCATCGGCGCTCAGAGCACCGGAGAAACTATTTTCATTAACCGAAAACCGGTTCAGATAGCCAGTGAGATTATGGCGACCGAGCCATTTGAGACGCTCCGTCTTCCGCGCGAAATCGACCTCCAGATAAGTCGTCAAACGCGCCGTCTTGCGAACGGATTCCGTGGTATTGCGCGTGTTGTTGCTCGCGACGAAGGGCCGGCCGAAATTGGGATTGGGGACACCCCAGGGCAGCGTCGTGTTGATATCGATGTTGATATTATAGCCCCGGCCGCCGGGAAACATATCAAAGAAACTGCGCGCCAGCTGTTCGCGGTTGGCCGCCGCTTCAAAGCCGACCGATCCAAGCGGGTGTTTCCAGCTGTGCTCGTAGCTGAAGTTATAAACATTAAAATCCTCCCACTCGCGTTTATTGGGACCATCCAGCAACTGCTTCCGCCAATCGAAAATCGAGAAATCGTTAATCGCATCATCGGCGAAGAAAGAACCGTTTTTGATCCCGTTGGCGGCGGCGGTGGGGGAGGGAAACCACTGGTCTCCTTTGGTAATGGAGACCATATTGGCTTGAAAGCCCAGCGCCGGACTGGCCCCCGGCGCCCGCGGCACGCCGACCATCGTGTACCATGCCAGCATCATCCGGGCGGGTTGGTTGGACGACGAGGATTCATAGACGACAGCGGGCTGCGCAAACCACTCGCCGGGAGCGCGGATGAGATCGCGGTTGACGGTGTTAAACTCCGCGGTCGCGGGGCTGTGCGTGATCTTGTTGAAGGCGGGGCTCCACCAACGCGTGAGATTGTCGCGGGGCGCATCCGACCGTGGCCGGTTGGCATCCACCGAGCCCTTTTCGAAACTACCCCGCAGGCGGCCTCCCTTAAAGAGGACCGCCTCCATCGCCACGAAAGCACGCCGATCGCGCTCAAAAGCGAACTTCTGCTCAAATTGCTCTCGCTCCGTCAGCCCCGCAGCCCGGACCGCCCAGCGTCCGGGAATCAACACGCGGTCGATGTCCAAGACCGTCCGCATCGTGCCAAATGAATCATAGGTGAATTCCACCGAAGCCGCGTTTTTGAGCGTCGGCTGAATCAACTGATTGTTGATGATACCGCCCGGACTACCCAGTCCGAATAACGTGGCGCTGGGCCCCCGGTTGATCTCGACCCGCGCGGTGTTATAACCGTCAAACACCATCGTCGTTGGGAAATAATCACGCGTGAGATCCGCTCGGGCCAAGCCGCGAACCCGGTTGTTCGTTTGCGGCTGCCTCGTCACGCCTGTGAAGATCGCCGGACTGCCGATGGCCGCTCCCGAATAATTGCCACCCATACCACCTGCTTCCATGTTGCCCATGTAAACCAGCAGACCAACCGGATTCGTTGCGCCGACATCCTGCATAAACTCGCGTGTCGCGACTGAAATCGGATTGGCGAGATCTCGCAGGTCCGTCCGAATACGCGTCCCCGCCAGAGACGCGGTCGCCACGTAACCCTGATCTTTTTCAGAAACGACCACGAAGGCCGATAGCTCAAGCGCCTTCTCCGAAGAACTCGGCGTGGTTTGCGCGAAGCCGGTCAAGCCTGCGCCGAGCATCGCGAGCAGACCGTTTCTTAGGCAGGGCGTGGGTGGCAAAAACATGCGGATAAAATCCATCGCTGGTAAGAAAAAGAAGTTGGTCCGATAATCAATCTTTAGAATTTACGGCAAATCCGTGGCGGCTGCCGGAGGTTCAGCGGGGCGTTGAGCAAATCATCGTCGAGGTGCGCGGCCGTGACGTGCTCTTCTTGAACACGCACCTCGACGCGCGGCGCGAGCCCCGAGAGCGCGAGCCCAGCGCCGACAGTTGCCGGCGATCGTGGCCGCCGCCCCAGCGGGAATTCTCGTGCTCCTCGCGGGAGATTTCAACGCCACGTCGGCCGCATCTTCGATCGCTCGGATGCGCGTATGCGTCACCGACGCGTGGACCGTCGGGCATCATACCGTTGGTGTTACCATCCCCGTTAAAAAATCCGGCCAACCCAGCGATTACGTCCGGATCACGCCCGCCAGCCTGACCGCACTGAAGATGACGGGGCTCTTCTCCGGGCGTCCGACCATCTGCTCCTCTGCGTTGAACTCAGCAGGCCTTGAGCCCGCGGGTGGGCCTCGCGACCGCCAACCTAAGCCGCTTCCGCGCCGAAGAAGACGAGCCAGATGGGGGCAGCGGTCAACGGGCGCGATGGCGGTTCAACCCCGCCGTTGGTTAAATGCCCACGGCTCACGGGAGGGCCGCCGGGATCGAGCCGCCGGCGCCACCGCTCGCGGGGACCCGCTAGCAGGGGGCTTCGATCAGCGGACCGAACCGCCCTCGCTAAACCGCGTTACTTTTTACCACTTTGGCCCGGCTCGGCCAGCGCCCGCATCCGGTCGGGCGAGTAGCCTGGGAACGGCGGCGTGGGCGCCTGCGCAGGAATGGAAGCCAACGCGGCGACGAGGGCACTGTGCGCGGCACGAGTGCTGGGATCGCGTGACGGCACCACGGGAGTTTTCTGATCGGGGTCGATCGCGATTTCGAAAAAACCGCCTTCCGTATCGAGCTTGAACCGGTGATCACGCACGGTGCGGGAAAGGTCGCGTTGCGCGTAGATCCAGGAACGCGGAAGATAAGCCGGATCTTTTTTCAAGAGCGGGGCCCACGAGCGGCCGTCCAAGGGTTCTCCGGGGAGACGGTTGATTCCGGCGAAGTCGAGCAACGTCGGATAGAGGTCGGAAAAATCCGCCAAAGCCGGCGTGGCCCACCCTCCGCTGACTCCGGGCGCTCGCACGATGAGCGGCACGTGGACACCCCGCTCGATCGTGCGGCCCTTGCCGGCAGCGACGGCGCGACCGGCGTGGGTGCCACCGGTCGAGGAACCGTTGTCGCCGGCAAAAATCACGAGGGTATTTTTCGCGAGACCGAGGTGATCGAGTTCGTCGAGTAATTCGCCGACTTGGCGATCCATATAAGTAACTGAGCCGGCGTAGAGGGCCGCTTCACCGTGCGGAGGATTCGAGCGATTAAGCGGCGTGAGCTCGTTGGGTGCGTGCACGGAAATCATCGGGTAATAAAGCAGAAACCGCCAAGCGCGATTTTCGCGGATAAACTCAAGGGCGAAACGCTGGGTAACATCGGGCCCGTAATGGCCGGTGTGCGTGCGCCGTTTCCCGTCGGTTTGCAGGTAGGCGTCCCAATAACGATGGGCGCTGGGCGGGTTGCCCTCTTCGACGCCGGGCCACACGCAATGGCGCTCGAAGCCGTGACGGGCAAGGATGTCCGGCTCGGCGCGGAGGTCGTTGATCTGCCATTTGCCCGCAATCGCGGTGGTGTAGCCAGCGCGGCGGAGCTGCTGCGGCCACGTGGGAAAGTTTTCAGGAATGAGGCCCGCTCCGCCCCAACGGGGGACGTCGTAGTGTTCCGTCCAACCAGTGCGACCGGGATATTTTCCCGTGAGCATCATCACGCGAGTCGGCGTGCAGATCGGGGAGGTCCAGGCGGTCTCAAAACGCACCCCGCTCGCCGCAAGCCGGTCAACGTGGGGCGTGAGATGCTCGGAGCCATAGCTGCCGACCCAGTCGGGACCAAGATCGTCGACCAAAATAAAGATGATGTTCGGGTTACCGGAGGCGACGAACGTGAGCGAAGCAAACAGCAGAAAGCTGATCCAAGATATCTTTGTCTTCATGGGGTGCGCGAAGGCTTTAAAGACCTAGGCGGGAAGCGATCATCTGCCAAGGGTAACCATCCGCGCCAAAGGCCGCCCACGGCGCGTTTAGGCTCGTCGACGCCAGGGTCCCGAACTCAAAAATCCGCCGAGGCCGGGAACGTGAGTCGATGCGAATGATGGCGACCGGCGCAGGCTTGGATAAAAAAAACGCCAATCAGGATGTCGACGCTCACAACGGAAGCGACCGTGCGATTCACCCTCTTCGCGGTGGAGCGGGCGAACCGATTGGCTGACGTGTAGCCGTTCTCCAGCACCCGTTAATCATTCTCGTACCAAACTGATGAGGCGGACTGCGTTCGCTCGGGACCAGCCAGAAGCCGCATCACGATGGGAGCGTAAATCGCCATTCCGCCGCTTGCCGTCTCGCCTCAAAATCCAAAAAGCCGGGCAGGATTCTCCACGAGAATCTTCTTTCGGACGGCCGCGTCGGGGGCCCAGACCGCCAGTTGGTTCATCACTAGCCCATCGTCGATCGGTCGCGAGAGGGCCAATGCGGTGGGGCTCTTTGCCCCAGAGCCACCGGGGTGCGGCCAGTTCGTGCCCCAGATGACTCGGTCCGGGTTGGCCGCGATCAACGCTCGCGCCAGCGGTACAAAATCCGAGAAATCGGGTGCGCGATTCGACGCACTCTCCGCTCCGGAAATTTTTACGTAGACCCTGCCCGATTGGACTAATGCCAACAGATCGGCCAAGCCCGCCTGTTCGAGACCGAGCCCCGCCTTGGCCCCGCCAAAATGGTCGATCACCACCATCACCGGCGATGTTGCCACGATGTCGCGGAGCGCGGCCATGACCGCCAGACTGGTAAAAATCTGGATATGCCAATTCCGCCGGCTCATCCGCTTGATCGCCGCGGTGAGCCGCGCGCGCGCCAAGCCCGGATCATCGGTACCCCCCGTGGCGAGGTTGAGCCGGATACCGCAAATCCCCAGCTCGCCCATCGCATCGATTTCAGCTTCGGTGGTTTTCTCACCGATCACGGCGATGCCCCGCGCGTCGGCCCCACGCGCTTGCACAGCATCGAGCGTCGCCCGGTTGTCCGAGCCGTAAACACTGGGCTGAACCACGACGACGCGCTGCAGGTGAAGCCGCCGGTGCATCGCCGCCAATTCCTCCGAGGTCGCCGGCTCCGGCGTATAGGTTCTCCCTGGAAAAAAGGGATATTTCTCCGGATCGCCGAAGACATGGGTGTGGCAATCGCAGGCACCGGCGGGCACCTCAAAATCAACTGTCGTCGCCGGTTGCGGCGCTTTCGCAAGGCCTGAACTCATCGCAACTACCGCCCCAGCGCCAAGCGTTTCCCGCAAAAAATTTCGACGCGTAATCATCATGTTTTTTTAATCAGCCACCGCGGCCAAGATTTCATCTGAGAGGCGTTCACCTTTTTATCAAGTTGTTTGGTCCGTTGAGCCCCCGCCAAAAAATAAACCCCTTCGCGCCTCCGCGTCCGCGACCCCATCCACCGGGCCGCGCCACGATCAAACCGCCCAATCCTGAAAAAATTTGCGTCCCCCTTCCGAGGCAGTTTCTCGTCGCCGTCGAGGCGGTCGATTCACTGGCGACTGACGCTGATTTTGAGGCACCCGCCGCGCCCAACGCACCCCAGGATCACCTCATCGGTGATACTTTTTCGATTCATCCCCTTTTGACTGGCTGGCTTCGCCTGACCGGCAACCCAACGGCGGCGGTGGCTTCACTCTACCCCGATGAACCGTGCAGACTCATCGCTCAAGCGAGCGCGCCGGCCAGCCACGTTGCCACCCGTGCCGCACCTGGCGGGGAGCGGATGCTGCTTCAGGGCAGGGCCCTTCAGCCGAACCCGGGATCATCCCCATCGCCAATTGTGCGCACGTGCGCACAATTGGTCCGCCGGGGTCGCGCCGGTCGGTGGCCCCGCCCGGACGCTGAATAGCGCAGGCCGACTCGCCAGCCAGAAAGGGGATTCGGTCGCAGCGGTGAACAAGCGCCCAGAATTAAAATCCATGGGCTATTTGTATCCGATTTATAAATACTTTGATTCACTAGGTCGTGCGATCAAGCTCGCCGCCGATCTGCGCAGGGCTCGGCCCGCCAGCCGCCACCCGCCACCTCAGGTCTAGATCCGCGCCACGGCGGCCGCGGGTTCCGTGCCCGGCGCCACCAGCGTCCGGCGCGCTCGGACCAGACGCCCGGTCCACCCACCCGCCGTCACCATGCCGGCGGTCCCCACGCTGGGCTCCGCCGCTCCCGCTAGGGCAGCAAGAGCACTTTTCCAGTCGTCGCGCGCCCTTCCAAGGCGGTATGCGCCGCCGCCGCCGCCTTCAGGGGGTAAGTCACACCCACTCGCACCTGCAGGACGCCCGCCGCCATCCAGGCAAACAGCTCACTCACCCGGGTTTTAAATTCCTCGGGCGTCTGCGTGTAATGAGCCAACGTCGGCCGCGTAAAAAACAGCGAGCCTTTTTGCGCCAATAACAACGGCGCAAATGGCGGTACCGGACCGCTCGCATTGCCAAAAGAGACAAACATACCGCGCGGGCCCAGGCTGTTCAGAGTGCCCTCAAACGTCTCTCGACCCACCGCGTCGTACGCCACATCCACCCCGCGACCACCCGTCCAAGCCCGCACGGCGGTCGTAAAATCATCCTTCGTATAAATACAAACGGCCTCCGCGCCCGCCGCCCGCGCCAGTACCGCTTTCGCCTCCGTTCCCACGGTCGCAAAAACCCGCGCCCCACGCCGCTTGGCCATCTGCGTCAGCAACAACCCCACGCCACCCGCACCCGCGTGGATCAAGGCCGTCTGCCCCGGTCGTAGCGGAAAGGTATCGTTCACCAAATAATGCGCCGTCATCCCTTGCAATAACACCGCCGCCGCGAGCGATGATGACACCGCCGCGGGCACCCGCACCGCCCAGGCGGCGGCGATCGTGGCTTCCTCCGCGTAGGCTCCATTCACACGCACGCCGGCCACGCGATCACCCACGCGAAAATCCGCCACCGCCGTCCCCACAGCCGTCACCACCCCGGCCGCCTCTTGCCCTAACGTAATCGGCAAGGCCATTTTGTAGAGACCGCTGCGGTGGTAGGTATCGATGAAATTGACGCCCGCCGCCTCCACGCGAAAACGAATCTCATCCGCCGCCGGGATGGGCACGGGGATCTCGTCGACCCGCATCTTATCGACTCCACCCGTTTCATGAATTCGCAAAGCAATCATTGCATTCACCAAAACAAATTTCCCTCCAAAGGAAAACCCTGAAAAATACTCGCGAGCACAGCGACGCCCCTTCCGCCGAGCAGCGCGCGGCGGGGCCACCCCATCGCCACCCACAATAATTTCGCGACCACTCCGCGGCCCAAAAGGCGAGCCCTCAGCACCCCAAAGATTCCGCTTTTACTGTGCCGAGTAGCCACCCGCGCCAACGAGTGGACGCTTCGCCCCTCGACCCCGCTCGCGGCTCCGAAAAAATCCCGACGGCAAGGGGCGTGGGCCCACGCCTCGAAGTTAACGCTTTTCCGCCCCAGCCGAGAGCTTATCCACACTCAAGCCCGCCGCGGAGAGGGCGCGCGCCACCGCCCGCAGTTGCTCCCGCAGCTCACCCACGAGCTTCTCCGCCTCCGCTCGCACCTTCTGTTCGGCGCGCAGGTCTTTTTCCAGTCGGGCCACGCTGGCCCGCGCTTGCTCAGCCTGGTCCACGGCGGCTCTTAAATTGCTGCTCAGACCAGCATTTTCCTGTCGCGAACGCTCAATCTCCGTGAGTACGGCCACCATTTCCTGTTTAAACGAGGCGTAAGATTTCAGACTTGCCGCCATCTTTTCCTCCAACGGATCCGCCTTCGCCAACGCAGAAGAAACCGGTGAGGCGGGGCTTTGCTTTGATTGCAACTTGGCGTTGGCCGTGCGCAGCGTCGCCAACTCTCGCGCCGATTCGTTCAATTGCTCCACCAGCTTCGCGGTGTCTGGCGAGTTCGCTACCCGCGCCACCCCCGGACTGCTGGCGGCGTTACTCCCGCTCACACCGCTGCCTGCATTCGTGGCGCGACTCGCCTCGCCCGGGCTGCTCGCATTGGCCGGGCGCGTCTCTCGTTCCGGACGCCAAGAGCTGCGCGGGGCCTCCGTCACCGCTGGCGTGCTCACCGTTTTCTCCAAGGGCCGATCGCCCGTCCGCGCATCTGCCGATGAACGCGTCTCCCCCGTCGCCCGCGCGGAGCCTCCGGGTGCCGAGGCGGCACTCAGCGACCGCTCACTCGTCGATGCCGATTCGCTGATATCAGCCGGGGCACTGACGCAACCGACGATTGCGAGCAGGACAACTCCTGGCAAAACAAGGGGAAGCGGGCGCAGCGTCATGAGGGCGACCGAATAAGAACCGGCCGCCCATGGCAAACTCTAGATAATAAAAACCTCGGCAACGCCGTCCACCGGGAGCGGCTGGGAATCAGACCACCGTGACGTTGCCGCGATAGTGCTGAATCGGCCGGACGCCCACGTGCTTCTCCTTTAAGGCGCGAATACCTTCCACCACGGCGGCCGCCCCCGTCAGGGTCGTCATGATACAGACATTATGCATATAAGCCGCCGAGCGGATGGCGTTTTCATCGCGGCGCGGCACCATCCCGCCCGGCGTATTGATCACCATCTGGATCTGGCCATTCTTAATCAGGTCGACGGCGTTGGGCCGGCCTTCCTGGATTTTGGCCAGTTTTTTCACTTTCAAACCGGCGGCGGTGAGGGTCTTGGCCGTGCCATTCGTCGAATAAAGATTGAAGCCGAGCGCCTCAAGCTTGCGGGCGATTTCGGTCGCGCCCGCTTTATCGGCATCCTTCACGGAGAGGAAGACGTTGCCCTTCACCGGCAGCCCAGGCTTCGCCGCCGCCTGCGCCTTGGCGAAGGCGACGCCGAGATCGTCGTCGATGCCCATGACCTCGCCCGTCGAGCGCATCTCCGGCCCCAGCGCGATGGTCGATCCTGGAAAACGCACGAAGGGGAACACCGCTTCCTTCACACACCAATGCTTGGGGGTCTGCTCCCTCGTAAAACCCAGATCCTTCAGCTTCGCGCCCGTCATGACCTTGGCCGCGAGCTTAGCCAGCGGCACGCCGATCGCCTTCGCCACAAAGGGCACGGTGCGGGACGCCCGGGGATTCACCTCGAGCACGTAGAGTTGGTTACCCTTGATCGCAAACTGCACGTTCATCAGTCCGATCACCTGCAACTCACGCGCCAGCGCGTGCGTGGCCGCGCGCACGGTGCCGAGCATCTGGGGTGAAAGCGTGTGCGGAGGCATCACCATCGCCGCGTCGCCCGAGTGCACGCCTGCAAACTCAATATGCTCCAACATACCGCCAATCACGGATAACTCGCCGTCACTGATACAGTCGACATCCAGTTCGATCGCATCCTCGAGAAATTTATCGATCAGGACGGGCTTGCCCGGCATCACGTCAAACACTTGGCGCACTACCGCCCGCAAATCGTCCTCGCTGTAAAGAATGAACATGCCGCGGCCGCCCAAGACAAACGATGGTCGGACGAGCACGGGGTAACCAATCTCGCCCGCCGATTGAATCGCCTCGCCTTCAGTCAGGGCGATGCGGTTCTCCGGCTGGCGGAGCCCAATCTTGTTGAGCACGTTGACGAAGAGCTTCCGGTCTTCGGCGATTTCGATGCTCTCCGGCGAGGTGCCGATGATATTCACCCCATTCGCTTTGAGCGCGGTCGCCAAGTTAAGCGGCGTCTGCCCGCCGAATTGGACGATCACGCCGTCACAGCCCTCTTGCTGATAAATTTCCAACACATCTTCCAGTGTCAGCGGCTCGAAATAGAGCCGGTCACTCGTATCGTAATCCGTCGAGACAGTCTCGGGATTCGAATTCACCATCACGCTTTCGTAACCCATTTCTCTCAGCGCGAAACTCGCGTGCACGCAGCAGTAATCGAACTCAATGCCTTGGCCGATGCGATTCGGTCCACCGCCGAGAATCATGATCTTCTTCTTGCCAGACGGCGGCCGCACCTCGTTCTCATCGCCGTAGCTGGAATAATAATAGGGAGTAAACGCCTCAAACTCCGCCGCGCACGTATCCACCAAACGGTACGTCGTTTGGATGCCGCGCTGCTTCCGCTCCGCCCGCACCGCGGCCAGATCACTCTTCAGCAGATGCGCCAATTGTGCATCGGAAAACCCAAACTGCTTCGCTCGCCGCAGCGCCACGGTATCGACCGAGGCCAGCGTGCAAGGCCGCAGGGATTCTTCCATTTCAAAAATTTCCAGCAGTTGCTGTAAAAACCATCGGTCGATCTTGGTGATATCGAAGATGTCTTCAACCGTGTAGCCCGCCCGAAAGGCATGGCGTATGAAGAAAATCCGCTCCGCGTTCGGCGTGCCTAGCTTGGCATTGAGTATCTTCTCATCGATCGGCTCATCTCCGCCGTGCTTGCCGCCGCCCCCAAAGCCACGCGCGCCGATCTCGAGCGAGCGCAGGCACTTTTGCATCGATTCCTTGAACGTCCGACCAATCGCCATCGCTTCACCCACCGATTTCATCGCCGAGGTCAGCGTCGCGTCGGCATCAGGGAATTTCTCAAAGGTAAACCGCGGAATCTTCGTGACGACGTAGTCAATGGTGGGCTCGAAACTCGCCGGCGTGAGGCGCGTGATGTCGTTGCGCAATTCATCCAGCGCGTAACCTACCGCCAACTTCGCGGCGATCTTCGCGATCGGAAAACCCGTCGCCTTCGAGGCCAGCGCCGAGGACCGCGAGACGCGCGGGTTCATCTCGATCACGACCATGCGACCGGTATCGGGATCAACAGAAAACTGGATGTTCGACCCACCCGTTTCCACACCGACCTCCCGAATCACCGCAAACGACGCATCCCGCATCACCTGATATTCCTTGTCGGTTAACGTCATCGCCGGCGCCACCGTGATCGAGTCACCCGTGTGCACCCCCATCGGGTCGAAATTCTCAATCGAACAGATCACGACGCACTGGTCCTTATGGTCACGCATCACCTCCATCTCGTACTCTTTCCAACCGAGCAGACACTCCTCCACGAGCACTTCGTGCACCGGCGAAAGATCAATGCCATTGGCGCATATCCGCTCAAATTCTTCCCGATTGTAAGCGATGCCACCCCCACTGCCGCCCAAAGTAAACGAAGGCCGAATAATCAGCGGAAAAACTCCGAGGAATTCAGCGGCCGCCCGCGCCTCCTCCATCGATTTGACGGTGCGGGATTTCGCGACGTCCAGGCCGATCTTCAACATGCACTGCTTGAACAGCTCCCGATCTTCACCCTTGTTGATCGCGTCGGGCTTGGCCCCGATCATCTCAACGTTATATTTTTCGAGAATGCCCAGCTTGTTCAACTCCATCGAGAGATTGAGCGCGGTCTGTCCTCCCAACGTGGGGAGGAGGGCGTCTGGCCGCTCCGCCATAATAATCTTCTCCAAAAACTCCACGGTGAGCGGCTCGATGTAGGTGACGTCGGCAAACTCCGGATCGGTCATGATCGTGGCCGGATTGGAGTTTACGAGGATGACACGGTAACCCTCCTCACGCAGCGCCTTGCAAGCTTGGGTGCCGGAGTAATCAAACTCGCAGGCCTGGCCGATCACAATGGGACCGGCACCGATGATAAGGATGGACTTCAGGTCAGAGCGCTTAGGCATGAGCGTGGATTTCGATGAAGGTTGCGATCGCGCAAAGCGGCGGCAAGCGGGAAAGCACCGGAGCGCAAAAACACGCGGAATCTTTCAAGGGGACAGATGGGCTCGGGCCGGGTTCTGGCCGGGCCCCTCCGGGGAGGGCGGTCGCCGCGTTCGCCTTACAATCAAAGGTCCACGAGGCGCCGGCGGCGATCAGTTCCGTTCCAAAATTCATTTGTGGTTAAGGGTAACGAGGCCTGCGACCACCGAGGCAACCCCGCCCGACAAAGCGATTTCGGTCGTCTTAATTACCGGAGAACTCCCGTCAAAGGGGGTAATCACCCCTTCGGCGCGCACCGCTGGGGTCGCCCCCCCCCTCCCGCGTAGTTCGTCACATACACCTTACTTAGCCGAGCCCGTTCTCATCGCGGTTGAAATAGGTCGAAAAGGTCGGGAACGTCCGCATCGCATTAACCCCCGAGATCGTCCAACCCGACCACCCCGTTGCCGCGGTCGTCCCCGCTCCCCTGAGATTAAAGCAAGCCATCGCCTCTGCTAGATCGATATCAGCCAAGTTGGCGGCATCGCGGGCATAAAAAGTTCGATGCGCCATCTTCAGGGAAGTCCGCGACCCACTGAGGTAACTGGTCCGGATTGAAGCAAGCGCCGTCGCCGAGAGCATCGCGACGATCAGTAAGGCCCCCGCGAGCCACCGCGGATCCAGCGGCGACGGACAACTGGCTGGTCAGCGGGCAACAGGTCGATTTGTTCCGCAGAGTAAATGTCGCCGAGATGGCGGTATCCGTGAAAGTTACCGCCGACTTCGCCGAGCGGGTGGAGTTAACCATCACGCGGATGCGTTTGGTCGCGAGATCCGTCGCCGCCACGCTGCCATCGCCGATCGCAGCGCGGAAAGGTGACCCCAGCATCCGCATTGGCCAACGACGGCACTCCACTCACCAAGCAGACCCTCCCGGACGAGACCGCGCCACTCGCCCCCACGACCATATAGAGGCGATTGGTCGCCGCCCAGGCCACCTCCCCGATCGCAAAAGCGCCCACCGCCCCTCACCCGCCAAACACCCCGCCGGCCCGCCCACGCCCCAAAAACCTCCCTTCGCGCCGCCTCATGCCGGCGCTTCGAGCAACGCGGCCACGCCCAAGACCCAGCCGCAAGTGTTTGCAGGTGCCCCCAAACTAAGAATGAACACAAAATGGGTGAGTAAAAATCTCTGGTGACTAAAGCTTTTTTTGGCACCGATTTTTTATTAAAAATTCTCGCGATCAGCGCGGGCTAGCTTATCGGGCCAAGGCGCCAGACTCACCAAGCCGCGCGCCCCCACCCCGCCTCAAAGTTCATCCACCACCTGACGAAGAAAACGCGCGGCGATACCCGAGACCGTCGCCTCGTTCTGATCAATGGGGTTCGCGCCCTGCTGGCCACCCGCGAGGTCGCTCAATCCCCGCACGATCAGGATCGGCGTTTTATTCGCCCAGGCGACGTGCGCCAAGGCCGTGGACTCCATATCCGTACAACGCGCCTGCCACACGCGAAACAGCCATTCGCGATAGGGCGCATGGTCGAGAAAGACCGAGGCGGATACGCCCGTGCCCCCCACCCTAAAGACCACCTCGCGCCCCGCCTTGCGCGTCGAAGGCATCTTGGGCACCGCCTGCCGCGCCGCGGCCAGCAACGCTGCATCCGCCGGGAAGGTCGGCACCGCCACAAAGTCCTCCTCGCCCTCCCGAATCACCGAAACGTCGTTGGGAAAGATCATCCCGAAATTTTCGTACGTGGCCTTGAAGAAATCAGGTCGGAGGTAGCCGCCCCGCCCATCAGGATTGAGGTAGGCGGACTCCCCGTGGTAAGCCCAACGCTCCGGCACAACCACATCGCCCACGTGCAGCGCCGGATCGGTGCCGCCCGCCACCCCCGCAAATAAAACCGCCGTGATCGGAAAACGGTCGAGCGCCAACTGCAGTTGGTAGGCCGCATTCACCAGGCTCACTCCCGTGCGAAATAGAATCACCTCTCGGCGGCCGTAGCGACCTCGCCAAAAAACCAGTCCGTTGATCGTCGTCGCCTTAAAACCCCGGCTCTCCGCTACCCCAAACTCGCGCTGCAACGCCGCGATCTCCGGCGGATAGGCCGCGCAGATCGCCAGCAATGGAACCCGCGCTTCCCCCGCAAAGACGCCCAGCCACCCGCAGGCCAGAAACACCAGCGCCAGCAACCTTTCTGGCCGCCGCCGGCCGCCATGGAGAGCAAACAGAATTTTCATAAACGGGGCACTTATCAGCAGACAAAGCGCCAGCAGACGTTAAACTGCAAGCGATGCGATGGGCACTCGCCTCGCAACCGCCACCACTCAACCCATTCCGCTCAGGCTCGTCTCACTCTCCTTCCACGATGCTCAATCGCTTATTTAAACTTGAGGAAAACAAAACCACCGTCCGCCGCGAACTGCAGGCCGGGCTCACCACCTTCGCCGCGATGGCCTACATCCTCGCCGTCAACCCCGCCATCCTCGCCAACACGGGCATGGACAAGGCCGCCCTCGTGACCGTCACCGCCCTCACCGCCGCTCTCGCCACCGGCTTGATGGCCTTCCTCACCAACTACCCCATCGCGCTGGCACCCGGCATGGGCATCAATGCGTTCTTCACGTTCACCCTTGTGCTCGGCCGGGGCGTCCCGTGGTCGGAGGCGCTCGGGATGGTGTTCATCAACGGGGTCATCTTCCTCCTGCTTTCCCTCACCGGCATTCGCGAGAAGATCATCGATGCGATCCCCCACTCACTAAAAATTGCGGTGACCTGCGGCATCGGTCTCTTCATCGCCTTCATCGGCCTGAAAAACGGCGGCGTCATCGTCGCTAATCCCGCCACATTCCTCGCGCACGGCAATTTCGCCTCCGGGCCCGTCGCCCTCTGCCTCTTCGGCATCGCGCTCACCGCCATCCTCATCGCTCGACGCGTGAACGGGGCGATCATCATCAGTATCGCGGTCGTCACCATCGCCGGTCTCTTCGTGCCCGCTGGCGCCGGCCAACGCGTCACCCCGTGGCCCACCAGCATCATCGACCTGCCCGTTGGCATCTCACCGGTTTTCCTCAAACTCTCCTTCGGTTTTCTAACCAGCACCCACGCGATCATGATGGCGCTACCGCTCATCTTGACCCTCCTGCTCGTCGATATGTTCGACAACATCGGAACCTTAATCGGCGTAACCAAGCGGGCCGGTTTCCTCCGCCCCGACGGCACCCTCCCCAAGGCGGGCCGCGCCCTCCTCGCCGATGCCCTCGCCACCATTTTGAGTGCTCTCTTCGGCACGTCGACGGTCGTCAGCTACATCGAATCAGCCTCCGGCGTCGAGGCGGGCGGCCGCACCGGGCTAACCTCGGCGACGACCGCGGTCCTCATGCTCCTCGCCCTCTTTTTTACCCCGCTCCTGCTCATCATCCCAGCCGCCGCCACCGCCCCGGCACTCGTCATCGTGGGCGTCTTCATGATGCAATCGGTCAACGAAATCGATATGACGGATTTCAAGGTCGCCCTGCCGGCCGTGCTCACACTGCTGGCGATTCCACTCACTTTCAGCATCGCCGACGGCATCGGCCTCGGCCTCCTCGCCACCGCCATCCTCGCCCTCGGCCTCGATGAAACCCACCGGATGTCAAATCTCGGGTATCTCTTCGCCGCCCTCTTCTTCGCCCAGTTTTTCCACCTCTGGCCCTTTCGCGCCTGACCCGACGCGCCACCCGAGCCCGACTAGCGCCGGTCGCCCCCGGGCGCAGGGCGCTCGAGATTAGCCCAGACGTCCTTGGCCGCTTGCGTCTCCACACCTGGCTTACCCAAGAAACCAAGGTCACGCGCCCACTCGATGAAGCGCTCATGCCAGGTACCATAGGCAATAAAACCACGATTGGTGAGCCCACCCGTCGAAGGCGGGTCACCGAGATTAGGCGTATCGCCAGGATGACGACCGCGGGCGTAGATGTGCATTTCCACGTTCGGGATAGCCGCCTTGAGCATAGCGGTGAACCAATCGTTGGCCCAAATCGCATGCCCACGATCGCCCCAGCCCGCACACGCGATAAACGAGGGCGGGGCGTCGCGAGGAATCGCCGGCGCCGTCCAAGTGCCGGCGTTCGCACCACGGGGAGCCGTGAAGGGGGTTGGGCCGGGATAAATCACGCCCACGAAGTCCGGTCGCGACGAAATCGCGGCGAAAGGATTACTCGGAACATTATTTTCTTCATCGAACGTCTGCCACGCCAGCGCCGCCGGCGTCGCCAATTCCGCTCCCGCCGAAAAGCCCATAATACCGATCTTCTTCGGGTCCAGCCGCCACTCCTTGGCGTAAGCGCGCACCAGTTTGATCGCTTGCTGGGCATCGTAAACCGAGTCGGTCTTCGCATCGTACCCATCAACGCGCATGCGGTTGCGGAGGATGACCGTGCTGATCCCGTGATTGAAGAAAAACGGGACGAAATCAGCCCCTTCACCGCCGACGTTCAAGGTGCGATGCCCACCACCCGCCACGACAATAACCACCGTGCCCGTGTTGAGCGCACCACTTCCCGGGTGAAACTCGATGGAAGGATTGTGGATATTGACGATGCTGCTAATCTGCCCCCCACCGCCGATCGTGTATTTTTCGGCTTCACGGACGCGATCCTTCTTCAGATAGGGCGAGCCCGCGGGGTAGAGCGGAACAACCACGCCACCCTGCCGGATGGGCTGCGGCGCATAGGGCTCAGCCGTGACCGGGCCCGGCGCCGGCACGTTCATCTTCGACGGTAGCGGCGGAAGAACCGTCGTCGCCGCACTCGCCGCCACCGCTGGATGCAAGGTCAGCGGCGAAGTCGGGACGGCCGCCGCGGTGAGCGGGCCCGACCACCCGAGGAGGCCAAACACGATCGACATAACCCGGAGGATTCTTGACCAAGGCATGGGAATTTTCATCAAACAAAACGAATGACGTTGGCGAGAGCGCGAAGTTGTCACGGCTGTCGCCGACCCAGCCACGACGGCAAGGCCGCGGGCCTCGAAAAAAACCATCTTGCTGCCAAAATCGGCGGGGCGAACGCGGAGGGCGCTCTCTCAGGTGCCGCCAGAAAGGTCGCTAGTGACCGGCCACTACGGACCACGATCGCGGTGCCGCATCGTTGGATCGCGACGACTTTGACGATGGATCATCCGGCCGCCGGCCGCGAGACGCCTGCGCCACGAGCCTTGCCAGCAGCGGTCTGGTATCGCCGTTTACCCGCTGAAAGTCGCTGGGAAAAACTGATTCATCAGCGGATGCTCGCGGGGCACCGGATTCATCCGCGCCGCGACCCAAGTCGAAGAGGGCGACCGCTTTTAAAAATTATCCTTAAGATTCAACTGCCGCTGCGTGCCGGGCAGCGGCAGGATCGCCGCGTTGCCGAACACCGCATTCGGTGGCGCCCCATTCTTCGCGTTCGCCACGTTGCCCACGTTCAGGCCGAGCACCCCAGACCTTCGTGTTATCGGCGATGCCCACGTCAATTTGCAGCCGGGGCGGAATCACCAAAGTCCCCGCAAAATTATGGTTGATCGAACTCGTCACCAGCGCGTGGGCGTGGCCACCCCAACCACTATCGAAGGTATCAAAGATCAGCGTGTTAACCGGTGCGCGGCAGCCCCGAGACGCGGCCCTCGGTCGATTTTGAATTGGAGAACTGGCCCACCCCACCATCGGATTGAAAGCCGGCCGAAGACTTCGCAGCAACGACGGGGTACGAGACCGTCCCATCCAACCTTCTGTTGGGCTGATAATTCATCTCAGCCTCAAAACCTTGGGAGTGGGGCTGCTGAATGATCGTGCTGCTCGTGCTCTCAAATGTCCGCTTCTGCTCAACGACCGCTCAGTTCAGAAACACCTTGTTCTGCATGAGCGAGTACTTCGCCCCAGCCTCCCACAGTTCGCTGGGCTGGAGGCAATGATCCTTTAAAAGCGCGGTTCCAACAACGTTCCAACCGGTGATCCCGCCGCCGACACCCACCGCGCCTGAGGGGTTGCGACTCGCATTGTCGGTGGCGTATCCGCTCGACGCCGGCGAGGTTTTGACTCCTCGGCCCCATTGAAATTCGGGCTCCAGACATTGATCGCTACCGTCGGCTGCTGCGACCGGAGCGGCTCCCCAACAGTGGCGGTAAACCGGTCAAGGTCGCCCGGCTTTAATAACCGCTGGTGGCGGCTGATCGCTACCGTCGGGCCAAAGATCACGCGATTGCCCGACGGGATAACAGACGTCACCCATTTCGAGTTCTGCGCTCCGGAGACCGGCGCCGCCGTGCCCCCCCACCGTCGCCACGTTTGCGAAGATCACCGGCAACCCTTTCACATCCACATACTCAAACGGATCCTTCGCGAAATCAGACGCCAGATTGCCAGTCACGCCCGTCAGGTCCCGACCACGGTCAATCACCTTCTAGGTCACGCGATTCAAGCCCCAGTTTTCCGAGTAACGGTTGCGGGCCGTCTTTGAAAAAAGCCGGCGGCAACCCGTGGTTGCATAAAACCAGACGGCAACCCCTTCGCCTACCGGATCATCGACTCCCGCCGTTTTATCGGCCCGCCGCACGCAGCGATCTCCCACGCTACAAAAGCCAATCTGCACGGCGGATTTTTGCACGGGAAGCTGTCGCCCGAAAGGGTGGACCGTGCGCTCCGCGCTCGGTTAGTTCTGTGCCGACAGTAAAAAACGCGCGGAGCGCACGGGCCACCCTCTGAGCCGATCCGTGCAAAAATCCGCCGAGAGCAAATCTGCGTCTGCCTAAAAAAACCGTGCAACTCATTATTGGCCTCCTTTAACGTCCGCCCCTCTCGCAAACTCCAGCCCTCGCAATGATATCGAAACACCCTTCCGTACGCCTGCTCAACCTCGGCGCCACGGTGCTTTTTTGCTGCTGGACCGCGCTCCTCTCGGCGCAGACGACCGGCAGCATCCAAGGTCGCGTCTACAACCCCGCCACCAGCCAGTACGTGACCAACGCCGAGGTGCGCCTCGAGAGCACCAACCAAGTCACTTTCACCGAAAGCGACGGCTCGTTTCGGTTCACGGGAGTCGCCCCCGGCGCCGCCACCATTACCGTCGCGTTCAGCGGCTACCAGACGGTGCGTGATACGTTCAACCTCGTCGCCGGCGCGCCCGTGCAACGAGAGATCAATCTCACGAACGCCGCCACCGCCTCCGGGCAAAAAGACGGCGCCATCCAGCTCTCGGCCTTCAGCGTCTCCACCGAGCGCGAGGGCAATGCCAAAGCGGTGATGTCCCAACGGCGGAATATGGATATCACCACCTCCGTCGCCTCCGATATTTTTGGCGATGTCATGGACGGCAATGTTGGCGAATTCCTAAAATATCTGCCGGGCGTGGATTTAGATTATGTCGAGTCGCTGGCCCGGGGTCCGCGGCTGGGCGGGATGGACCCGCAGTACGTCGGGGTTTCGTTCGACGGGGTGCGCACCGCGAGCGCCGACGCCGTCCGTGGCGGGGAGGGCGCGCGATCGACGAGCTTCGAGACATTTGCGATCACTGCCATTGAATCGATTGAGATCAGCCGTACGACCAGTGCTGAATCAGATGCGGACTCTCCTGCGGGCACGATCAACATGAAGAGCAAACGGGCCTTCGACCGGAAAGGACGTCGCTTGGCCTTCAACGGGGCCGTGGGCTTTAACGCCGAAGAGTTCACGATCCGCGCCACGGAGGGGCCCAGTGATTCGCGCCATCTGAAGTGGCGCCCCAATCTCTCGATCGAGTATTCTGAATCGTTTCTGAACCAGCGTCTGGGTGTGCTCCTGAGCGCCGGCACGGCAAATTCCTACACCGAGCAATATAACATCGTCGCGGGTTACAACCGGAGCCCGACCACCGCCGATCCGCGGCCGATGGTGATCCGCCAGATTGATTTCAAGGATGGCCCGAAATTCATGACCAAGCAGTCGTGGCTGCTGAGCACCGATTTCAAGGCCACCCCCAACCTCGTGCTCTCGCTTAACGCCATCTATACCTACGCGGGCGGCGAATTCTGGAACCGCAACTTCACCTTCGTCGCCGCCAACGACAACGCCAACGTCAACAATGGTCGCTCGTCCGTGCAGGGCGACGGCCTGCTCACCGTGCAAACCCGTCGCACATCGTCGAACACCGTGCCGGCCCTGAACAACGGCGGCGGTAGCTCGACCGAGATTACTTACACCCGCACGTTCTCACCAAAGTTTGAATACAAGGTCGGCGCCTGGGTGATCGACGGAGCCGCCGCGAACTCCCGGGCGGCCAATAATTTTCACTCGCTCGAACGCGGTTATGCCAACAACGAGGGCGGCGGCGTCGCCGTCGACTGGATCGCCACCCGACCCGTGCCGGGATCGTGGGAATGGACGATCCGCCAGACCACGGGCCCCGATTGGTTCGATCGGCGAAACTTTGTGGATACCAACACGAGTACTGGCGGCACGCGGGTCACCAACGATGCCCGACGATGGATCACCGATATCTGGAGCGGCCAGCTGAACGCCCGCTGGGCGCTGCCTTTGGGGCGCCTACCCATCACCCTCAAATTTGGCAGCAAGTGGGCCGAAGAGAGTCGCGACATCAACAATCGGACGCCCTGGAATGTCTGGTCATACATCGGCCCCAACGGCAACACCGTCACAATGAGCCCGACGACGGGCGCCTATTTGAATTCTACGTTTGGGAACTGGGCGAACGTCGGGCCACAGTTCATTTCGCCGCATCTCTTCGACATGGGCACGACCAACGGCCTGACGCTCTACAACCTGAACGGCGCGCCGGGCATGCCGCAGCGGGTGAGTCGCAACGCGATCGCCGATCTTTTCCACACCCGGCCGGAGTTGTTTGTGCCCACGCCCACGCCGGAAAATTTCTACACGGCGTTCATCGCGAACAAACGCGATTTCCGCCAGACGGTCACCGCCGGCTACACGCAAGCCGACGTGCGCGTCACCTCGAAGCTGCAGGTCCGGTTCGGCGTGCGCGGTGAGGAGACAAAAAACGCGCTGCAAGAATTTGATCCCCGCACCCGCGCTCAAGTCCTCGCAGCGGGCTACACCATGAATGCCCCGGCCACGAACGGCGGCCGCGCGCTCACCGTGCCAGGCATGATTTACCAATTCATGAGCCAGCCGCGCGTCACGCGGACCTCAAGCTACGTCAATTTCTTTCCATCCGCGCTCCTCAAGTACCAATTGCTGCCCAACCTCGAATTTCAGGCCGGTTTCAACAAAGCGATCTCGCGCCCTCCGATCGACAGCCTTACCGGCGTCTGGGTCGCCGATGAAGTCAATCAACGGGTGTCGGCCCCGAATCCCTCGCTCGAGCCCGAGTTTTCCAAAAATTCGCAGGCGCGACTCGCTTATTATTTCGGCGGCCGGTCACCGGGTCAGGTCTCGTTCGCCGTCTCTCAAAATGAAATCCGCAACCTGCGCGAAACCTTCGATTTCAGCGCGACGGAGTTTGGCAACGACGATCCCGATTTTATCGCCTACACGTTTCGGACCACGCGTAACAGCGGTGAGGAGCGGCGTTTCCGCAACATGGAAATGGCCTACACCCAGACCCTCGGATTTCTGCCATCAGAATATCTGAGGGGCATTAACGCCAACATCGCTTACTCGCGTTCTTACGCGAGCCAGCGGCGCAACAACCTAGCACCCCACCGCCTGTCCAGCCGGTTGGGGTATACGTACCGGCGTTTCAGCGGGACCGTGGGCATGGTCTTTCGCGATGCGACTCCAGATGGCGTCTACGGGCTCTACGCCGGCGCCCTCACCCAATTCGATACGTCACTGAATTGGCGGCTGACGAACCGATACTCCGTCTACGTGCAGGGCCGCAACATCACCAACGTGCCGGTCCTCCGCTACACCTCGCCCATCGATGCCATCGAGGGCAAACGCGCCGCCCTCCGGCAAATGCAGGAATACGGCGCCAACTGGGTCTTCGGGCTCAAGGGAAGTTACTAGTAGCCTGTAACCCGAGATCCTCCCTTCCCCGATGGTCGATTGCACCCCCGGCCGAAGCATCGCCACGCGATCTCAAGTCACCCTAGCGCTGGCGCCGCGCGTGCCACCGAGGAGCCGAACCGCCCGCATGAATTGACCACGGCAGCCTGGCTTCACGCGCGAGACAGTTCCTCCGGAGCGCTTCCTTACCCGTTGGTTTTCTAGGTTTTCATAGCAGCTGCGAGCGTGAGCGAGTGGACCTGAGTGTTCTGCGTCGGGCTATTTCCTGAAAACGGATGCCGTTTTTTTCTCAATGATGGCGGCCGTGATCCCATAATCTCCGGGCCAAGCGTGGTGTGTAGCTTCGGCAAGCTTGCGGAAGGTGAAAAAATCTCGGCCGCCCGCGGGCGGGGCGACCGGGGCACCGCGTCTCGAGACGAGGTCACGCCGGCTGGCCGGGCGGATCGTGGTCGGGCGCGGAGGTGGTTTCCGGCTTCGGATAAT